>JAHEJI010000255.1 GCA_024638965.1 Planctomycetaceae bacterium | reverse complement strand
AACCGAGAATGAAAATGAAAACAGTTGTAACTGCGACAATCGACAATGATTGTCTGAAATGAAGAGCGTAATCGGGCACGGGTTTCCGCCAAGGTTTTCTTGTTGACGTCAAAACGATTTGCCCGTTGTTGAACCGTTGTCGTTCAAGCCGGGTTCGGCGCGACACCGGCATGGCGAACAAATTTTTTGTGAAGTCTGGCCTAAGATCGTTGATTTCGAGATTTCATACCGTTCCCGACGCTTAAACAATTGAACTTGCGTTATGTCGATTCGTGCAGCTGGGAAAACGGCCGAATCCCGTGGGATGCCCTTCATATTGACCGTTTGTTTGCCTATATTATTGTGTTCGTGATCATCCACCGTTTTGGGAGAATGCAATGTATCGTTTTGGGGCGATCTTATTAGCAGCATCGATTTTCATGGGTTGTTCCGATAAAGCAACCGAAACTGCCGAAAAAGTGACGCCTGCCGCCGCGGGTGAAACAGCCGAACCTGCCGAGAAAGGCGCGGCTACCGAGTCCGTAACGGCAACCGAACCTGCCGTCAAACCAACGCCTGCCGAGGCAGCTAAGTCAGCTTTTGACGCTTTACAGGCTGAGTACAAAAAGTCGGAAGCCGCATTCAGGCAAAAAGTCCAGGCTGCTCCGCGCGATGAACAAATGGCACTCTTCATGTCTGGGGGCGAGAAAAAAGAATTTGCCGTCAAGTATCTGGACCTGGCAAAAGAATATGCTGACACCGACACCGCGTTTCCAGCCGTCAAATTTGCTGCAGAAAACGGAGACGTTGAGGTTTCTACTGAGGCATTTGAGATGATCGTTGACAAATTCGGCGACGATCAACAGTTGGTTGGAATGCTGCGGTCGTTTGATAGGACCGCGCAATTGCCAGAACGAAAGCACGAAGATTTTCTGAAAAATCTGGCAGACAATTCGAACAATCAGTCAGTCAAGGGTAGTGCGTCGTTCGCCTTGTTCCAATTGCTGCAACGAACCGGCGAAATGAAGGATGCACTTGCCAGTCAACCTGAAATGGCCGAATCGATTCCAGAAGAAGCAAGAAATTATATTTTGATGGATCGCGGAAATGATTTTGACGAAGAATTGCAAACGATGTTGACCAACGTCGCCAAGAACTTCGCCGACATCGAATTCGGCGGCAAGACGTTGGGTGAACTCGCTGAAGAGGAACTATTTGTTTTCAAGTATCTGTCAGTTGGAAAAATTGCGCCGGATATTGAAGGCAAAGATCTCGACGACGAACCGTTCAAATTGAGCGACTACCGCGGAAAAGTCGTGATGTTGGATTTCTGGGGCGATTGGTGACCTCCTTGCCGAGCTATGTACTCACACGAGCGGTCGCTCGTAAAACAATTGGCTGAAAAACCTTTTGCTCTGATTGGTGTTAACAGCGATCAGGATCTTGAGAAGATTCGAGAAGTTGTCAAAGAGAAAAACCTTACGTGGCGCAGTTTTCAAAACAAAGGCGGAGAGGTAGCGATATCAGATACGTGGAAAGTCAAAGGCTGGCCTACCATTTATATTCTCGATGCCGAAGGCAAAATTCGGTTCAAGGGCCATGGCGGTGACATTGACAGCGTCATTGAAGATTGTCTGGCTGAAATCGGTCACGAAGTCGAAATCAAGGATCTGTCTGAAATCGAAGATCCCGCCGAAGATGAGGACACCGAAGAACCTGGAACTGAATAAAAGGTTAGCTAAAAACAAACACGTGCCGCGACCCTGTCCACGCAGGGTCGCAGTTCGTTCAGCCGTTGAGAATGCCTCTGAAGTGAACCGCTGGTGAGTGTAACTCATCAGCCTGGAAGTATCGTTGCCGGTTATGTAGCGTTTTTCGCTAGCAATCGTCGTCTGGTTTCCCTTCAACATAGATGTGGGTGAATGTTGATTGATCTGGACTCAGTTCAAGAGCGTCGCTATCAAACGAATCAGACCTTAGCTATTCTGCGGTTCAGATTTCGCGCTGATGATCATGCTTCCAACATTAGACCTGACGACACTAAAATCTGCGGACAATGACGGAACCGATAGCTTTCGCGGGTTATTCCGAATCGGTCGCAGAATATTGAAACGATGCTGGTTGGATCAAGAAGTCATCAATCAGAAACGGATATTCTGCCAAAACAGTGGCGCTTGTGGGTCGACTTATGTCGTAAAGTTGCTGAACGAAAATCGATTCGAGCATGTATTTCACGAAAAAACGCCTGACTTGAATTGGGTCGGTTTGAGACATTATGAATCGCCACTGCCCGTCAGTCGACTTGTGCGAGTGCTTAGATACACCAGGCACGATACTTTTTTCGAAGCGAATAATCGGCTATTCAGTTTGTCACAAGAGATTGCTACAGCATTTCCCAACGCGCAGTTTATTCATCTGCATCGGGATGGCACTCAAGCTGTTCGCAGTGCGATGTCCAAACCAGGGGTCCAGGCGTATCTCCACGAAAACATTCGATTCAAGGGTTCACTGGCCGGACCCCATCACTGCGAACCATTTATCCGGCTATGCCATCATTGGGCGAACATGAACAAGCGAATTTTTGATGACCTGGAACTCGTTTCTCACCAGTCCGATCAACAACCCATTTCTCTTCGCTTCGAAAACCTGGTGAACGGTCGCGTGAATCAACTGGAAGAAATTGTCGGTCAATCTCTTCAACAAAAGACTTGTCAACCTGCAAATATTGGACGTGTCTGTGGAGCAGGAAAATTTCCAGAGTATCGCGATTGGAAGCCGGCACAGAAATCTGCATTCGACGAAATTTGCGGACCCGTGATGTCGTTGCTGGCCCGGTAATCCGGCATGCTCTATCCAATCATGATTGCGGGTTTGGGTAGCGAGCCGATCTGCCGCCGAGGTCGTGGTTTTTTGTACGCCGTAACGAGCCACGCGCTGTTAGGCCAACTTGTGGACCTCACCCGACATAGGCATACGGTCTCCAATATCTCGATATTTCAAGTAGATTCATCGGCCTACCTGTACGAATTTGAACGCCAGTTCGAATAGAATCTAATCCATAGCTTTGTGGATTCCTCCTGGCGTATTGGACCGTAAACTAATGCGATATCGATATCTCGTTCTGTTCGTTTTCTGGCTCGTGATAACGAGTTGGGAATCGCCCGTGATGTCCGGCGATTCGTTAATCCGCAATTTGCAGAGTTCGCGTCCGAATATCATTTTGATTATGGCGGATGATCTGGGTTGGAAAGATCTGAACTGTTACGGAAATTCGAATCTGGATACGCCGGTGATTGACCAGTTGGCGGCCGACGGGATGCGGTTTACGGACGCGTATTCTGCATCGCCCGTTTGTTCGCCGACTCGAGCCGCAATCTTAACAGGACTGGCACCCGCGCGCCTCAAAATTACTAATCATGCGCCGGGCCATCCGCCTGGATTTACTTTGCCTGGTACGAATCTGAAAAGTGCGGAATGGACCCGGCACCTGGCTCTCGAACACGTCACAATCGCCGAACGACTGAAGGCGGTAGGTTACGCCACAGCGTTTGTTGGTAAGTGGCATCTTTCTCACAAGCCGAAAAACGCTCAATCACCATTCGAAATCGACTTGCGACCCGAGCACCAAGGCTTTGATTTGAATGTTGGCGGCTGCGACTTTGGTGGTCCACCCAGCTACTTTGCTCCGTTTAAGAACCCAGCCATCACCTTAGGCGACAAAGATGAGTACCTGCCAGATCGGCTGGCCAAGGATTGTATCTCGTTTGTCCATGAACATCGTAACCAACCATTTTTTCTTTGTTGGTGGAACTACTCGGTGCATTATCCATTTCAGGCTCCAGCGAACCTGATTGAGAAATACGAGCGTCGCAAAAGTGAAAGCCAGATGGATATCAAGAACCCAACCTACTCGGCCATGATCGAAGGGATGGATCGTTCGATTGGTCGCTTGTTGGATGCGGTCGACGAATTGGGGCTATCAGAAAACACGCTGGTCATATTTACTTCGGATAACGGGCCGTTCGCCGCAGATGTTCGACCCTTGCGTGAAGAAAAAGGGCACTTGTATGAAGGCGGGATTCGAGTCCCATTCATTGTCAGATGGCCAGGCGCAGTTAAGGCTGGGACGGAATGCTCAATTCCAGTGATTAGCATGGATATTTTTTCGACGATCATGACGACGGCCAAGTTAGCGACGACAGAATCATTTGACGGCGAAGATCTTACGCCGTTGTTGGCACAGACAGACTCGTTGAAGCGCGAAGCAATCTATTTTCACTATCCGAACTACGCGTTTCACAAAAAGAATCGACTTGGTAGTGCTATTCGGCAAGGCGATTTCAAGTTAATCAGATTCTACGACGACAATTCGTCGGAACTCTACAATTTGGTCGACGATATTGGTGAACAAACCAACTTGGTCAACACAACGCCAAAATTGGCAGCGGAAATGAACGCGAAATTAGATGCTTGGTTGAAGAAGACCAAAGCGAATTTGCCACAGTCAATCGAATAATACCGCGTCGTTTTGCCTGCCCTCGCGATAGTTTGCCTTCGTTATTCTGCCAGGATCAGCTTCATGTTGAACAGTAGGAAGCGGAGCAATCGGAAAAAACAGCTGCGTTTCCTGCACTGTCAGGCATTGCTCGAAATTGAACCCGGCAGAAAAAAACACGCTCGGTTAGGTTGTTTCCGCTCTTGGCGACCACCATTTTAATTACCGATCCACCTTTTACATGTGATCGCTATTGGTTGGATGACGTGGCTGAGCTATCATCTCGAACGATCAAAGGTTCGTTTTAATGGTGCTCAATGATAGCCAACTCGCCGCGAATTTTGATAACTCGTCTCAGCCACATCGGCGATTGTATTCTGACGCTGCCGATGTTGTTTGCGATTAAAAAAGAGTATCCGGACAGTTTCGTGGCTTGGGCGGTCGAATCGCCGACGCAGAAGCTCTTGTCCGCCGTGGCTGATATCGACGAGCTGATGGTTATTCCGAAAAACTGGATGAGCAAAATATCAAATTGGTTTGAGCTGCGGAAAAAGCTGAGAGACTCTAACTTCGACTACGTGATTGATCCACAGTGCATTACCAAGAGTGCGATGCTGGGGCGAATCTCTGGTGCCAGAAAACGAATCGGTATTCGAGGCAAATGGGGGCGTGAATTATCTCCATGGCTGAACAATGTCCTGGTTGAAACAAAACAGGATCATCTCGTCGATCGCTCGATGGAATTGCTCGGAGAACTGGGAATTGAAAATCGGGAAACCAGGTTAGAACTTCCAGTAGCAATCCAAAACCAACATTCGATCGAGAAAACACTCCAGGAGCTCAACGTTCACGAGTATGTGTTAATCAATCCGGGAGCCAGTTGGCCCTCAAAGCGCTGGGAGACGGAGCGGTTTGGCGATGTCGCGAAGTACATTTTTGAAACGCATAGGCTCCGCAGTTTGATCAGTTGGGCTGGCGACGAAGAGTTTGAAATGGCAAAGTCGATTCAAGAAACTGCCGGCGACGCTGCCGTCATCGCGCCGTCAACGACGTTGGGGGAATTGGCCGCGTTGTGTAGCAAAGCCACGTTCTTTGTTGGTTGTGACACTGGCCCCATGCATATCGCAGCCGCGGTTCAAACGCCCTGTGTCGGGCTCTACGGACCAACCCGACCGGGCGATTCCGGCGCGTATGGTGCGAAACATGTGCATGTGCAGAAATGGCATCAGTCCGGAACCAGTCGCGAACGCCGCTCAGCCGACAATCATGCGATGAGAGACATCACGGTGGCCGATGTTTGTCGAGCAGTCGACCAAATGTTCGCGAGTCTTTCGAACGCAGCAAGTAGTTCGTCGGCGGCTTAGTTTGTTTCAAAACTAAAGTGATAATGATAAATGTTTGCAGTCCCGCCGTTAGGCCGAATTTTCCGGCTTAAGCCGGTACTTCGAACGGAACAGCCCAACTTCAATGCGCGCCAGTGACGGACACGCTCATTGATTTACTCGCTGACGCATCGGGCTATTTCTTTCCATCGGAATGTTTCCTGCGATGACTAGTATTCCGTCACGACATTGATTTCGGTTAGGATTTGAGAATGTAATCCAACCCTCTTGATCAAGGAAGATCAA
>JAHEJI010000084.1 GCA_024638965.1 Planctomycetaceae bacterium | reverse complement strand
AGTACAGCCACCATTTTGACCAACAACGGAGCAGGCGTATTTTCAAGTACGACGTTGGTGATAGCAGGCGAACCGCGCGCAGTGGCTTTCGTTGACATCGAAGGGGACGTCGATCTCGATCTTGCGGTAACCAATAACGATGACCGAAATGTTGCCCTGTTTACCAATACGGGAGGTGTATTCTCGTTCTCGACTACGATTTCGACCGGTGGAATCTATCGACCCGAAGGAATCGTGGCTGCCGATCTGGACGGAAACGGTACCGAAGACCTTGCAGTTGCGCTCAATGATAATGCTCAGCCGGATCAAGCGATGGTGTTTCTCAATTCGGGAGGCACGTTTGCAGCCGGAACACCGTATCCCACCAATGGTACGAACACGTCGGGAATCCTGGCTGCGGACTTCGACTGCGACGATGTGTTAGACCTGGTCACTCGAAATGAGGATTCAAACGACCTTTCGGTATTGCCAAACCTTGGCGGTGGAACCTTCGGCGCACCGACAATGCTTTTAACTGGATTGAATCCTAGCCAGATGTACGCATGTGACCTCGATGGTGATGGTGATAATGACATTGGCGTAACTAATCGCGATTCCAACTCGTTTTCGGTGTTTATGAACAACTGCAGCCCTGGCGTCACCATCGAGATCTGCCCCGACACGGCGACGGTGACAGCCGGAGCGACCTTCAGCGGAAGCTCGGCGGATATTTGCGATGGGGACAGCGCGATCTGGACCCTTCAGAGCACAACCTTCGCAGCGGCGTTTTCACCGGCTCCGATCGCGATCACTTTCGAAGGTAATGCGAATCCCGTTGGTGGTGGGACTGACGTGACATTGCGGCTTGTCGGCGGCCCCCAGTTTGGCAATGATGCGGCGTTCATCCAGCTACGCATGTTTAACTTCTCAACCGGGGCTTATGTAGGCATGCCCTTCATCGGTCAGCCAGACAGCGACAACACCGTCTATGAGTTTACAAATCCTGTCGCTGACTTCGTCGGTCCGAATGGCGAGCTGAGGGCGGAGATAACGTGTGCCAAGACGGTAGTCGGTCCGGTCCGATTGCGAATGGATCAAGTCGAATGGCAAATTCAGTAGATTGAAAACTGGCAGTTTTGGAACCCGAATAACGTTCGATTTGAACTGCCAAACTGTTAACCGACGCCTCTCGGGCGTGTTAAGCCCCTGGCTAAAACCAGGGGCTTATTTTTTTTCGCCGCTACTTTCGGATTATAGAGCGAGGAAGTAGCAATACGCGGAGTTTTCCACGCTTACGGTCCGGTTACCACAGTGTACAACTTCAAAACTTGCGCCATACAAGCGGAATCGCCGATTTGAGTCCCCCAAATATTTCGTACGCGAACGTTGGTGAAGAAACAAATCAATTCTTCATCTGGATCTCTCGGGCTTGCCTTTCCCCCAAGCAATTGAGCGTCGGTTTACGGTGTTAATTGCGATTGGTGACACGAAATATATTTGATCGGATGTTCGAATAGGGTTTCAACCTACCCACAACGAGTTTTACTCCGTGACCTTTCTCGATTAAGATTGAGACATGAAGCCGACGATGTTGGACATTGCGAAACGAACCGATGAATTCTTTATGAATCAATCGCCGATCCACGATACCATGCGTCGGTTGTCCGCGGCGCTAAAAGAAATGAATATCCCATTTGCGATCGCCGGAGCGATGGCCGCTAATGCTCATGGTCACCGACGCACGACCGCCGATGTTGACGTGCTGATGCGGCGGGAAGATCTGCAGCGATTCAAACAGCGCTGGCTGGGGCTGGGATGGGTCGAAAAATTTGCTGGATCCAAAGGATTCAAAGACGCTCAGAACGATGTCACGGTGGACGTGCTGATATCCGGAGACTATCCAGGCGACGGACTGGAAAAACCGGTTGCCTTTCCAATTCCGGACGCGGTTGTCGAATTTCGTGATGACGAATTACCTTACCTGACGTTGGCGGTTTTGATCGAATTGAAATTGACCAGTGGCATGACTGCGGCGCATCGCTTGCAAGACTTGGCTGACGTTATTCAGCTGATCCGCGTCAATCAACTGCCGCTCGACTTTGCTCAACAGCTCAATCCGTACGTCCACGAAAAATTTCGTGAACTGTGGCAAGCTGCTCAAGTCGAAGAAGACTATTAAATACGGCTCATCACCAAGCAGGCTTGCCCCGGACGGCGTGACAACTGACCGGCTACCAAACGATGGCGAGAAAAATTGGCTCTCCGTGGCGGGCTTGTCCCTGCGGAATCGACGACCCTTTCACTCCCATTCACTACCCGCCGAATCGCATTTCGAATTGCGACTCTTCAAAGTGCCGTTACGCCCACGTCACCGGTGCGGTTCCGCACTGCAGATCTCCGTCGTCCGATGCGGACAAAATTCCGGATATTTTTTTGTTGGTCGAGCCAACTGGTTTTTGGCCATGCTATCGGCGGAGAGACTGATTCTCGTTGCTACTTGGCGGTGTTTGGTGAGACATTCTTCGCAAAGAATCGAGCCGCAAGGCACCCGACTTGCAGTTCAATCTGAGGCTATTTCGACGCGCCATCGGGCACGATGGCGAATCGCGAACATCCGCATGATTCAATCAGCTGGGAGTAGTCTGATGAAACGCAAATTGATGGCAAGTTTCGCGCCATGGCCTTGACAACAAGTGTTGCGTTTGGCCTCTCGCCGCGCAATCCGATCACCCGCGCGCCCTATGCTATCCAGACACGCGGGATTTTTGTCGAGGACCATAACGACGTCGCGATTGGCACCACGATTCCCGAGGTTCGGCTAAAATCGTCATCAAATAACCCAGTTAAAGACAATCAGGAGTTAAGATGGCAACGCTAAATGAAATAATGTGTCATCGTACTACCCTTAACATCGTCGTGGATCCCAGTGTTTCTGGAGACTCGGAAATCGTTAGAAACGGGTATTTTATTAGTCCCCGCCGGCCGCTCGAATTCAATTTCACCGCACATAATTTTGAAATTGTGCCGGTATGTTTTGCTCCAAGACTCATGAATGCGGCTGAGAGACAAAAACGGGACGCGAGTATCGCACTTTGTCGTAATCAGACTTTTTTGAATCACCTTGGAGCCATGAGTTTCAACATTGGTGTCGAGCAGGATGCAATGATTATGGATGGTGGATCCCTGCATGATCTTCGCAAAGGACAGGACAGGAGCCATAGTCCAGATCGAACTAGCTCGCCTACAAGACCGTTACCACAAGGTCGGCGGATTGTGGGTTATTTCCACACCCATCCTCATGCTGCGGGATTGCTTCCTCCCACACCCTCTGCTGACTGGAATGAAGTTCCTGGAGTGGGCTTTCCAGGTGTAGGTCCCGCGTTACACTTCATGATCGAATGTCATCAACGAATCTGGGGGCTAGTTCAAAATCGCCATGCGTTTATCGTTGGGAAGGTTCATAGAAATCGCCTGGTCACGATTGACCAAGATACCGAGCAATACAATTTCTGTTGGCGTTTGTCAGCCTAATGTAAATGATCGGATTGGTTCGCGAATCACCCCGGGATGAACTGCCGCGTCATCGTCGCCAAGTCTCTATTACAAATTAGTACGCAGCCCAGTAAACGAATATCGCAAACGGCTTAGTGAAAGCGATGAACTAGACGCAATTAAAGATGACGGCGAACAAGGTGTGCTGTCTCTCCAAATGCAGCTCATCAGAGTGCCGTTACGCACACACCACCGGTGCGAGCGACCGAATATGGCGCTGTCCATCTACCCACTTCATGAAAATACTGTAGGTCAGTCCGCCGCGGCGGGCTGATGCGAGTCTGGGACAGACTCGCCTACTGTTGTCGCTCGTCGGTTGTATCTATCGGAACCAACGAAATGCGGGAAGTGGACCTCACATCAAAGATTGGACTCAAGTTTTGTTACACGGAGATCGAGTGAAACCATTTCTTCACCCAACCGGTCAATCTGCCCCTGCAAGGCTTCTATCAACGTTACATAGTTTTCTGGATTTCTCAGCATTGCCAGATTTAGCTCGGCAAGTTCGTAGATGAGTTCCAGTCGCTTAAGTCTCAATTCACTAAGTGATTGCTTATCCATCAACTTTTTGCCTGCTTCAAGATCCAATCGCGCCAGCCGAACTTTCTCTTCTGCGTGGCACAAGCGGACTTTTTCCAGGCCGCCTGAGGAAGCAAGCATGGCCTGTTTGTACTGTTCCCTGGCAATAATCAAATCCGATCGTCGCTGTTCGATCTTTGCCTTTGGAATTACACCCTCGGATTTCGCTTTCATCCACTCGAGTTCAACCTCCGCCAACTCCATTTTCGTCTTGGTGAACAAGATGACCAAATCACGTGGCGAGATTTTACTCTCGTCCTGACGCGCCTCCTGTTCCTGGTACGAGCAGAGCGCTATTAACAAGGAAATGGTACAGATGACGTACGGCAACAGAAATTTGTAGATTGACATGGCTGGTTCTTTCTTTAATGCGATTCTGATCGTTAGGCTTCGATTTGCCACGATTCTTCTTAACAAACGGTTCTGTGTAATAATTGGTTGGCCAAAATAATTGAGCGCAGTTGATATCAATCCTTCGACGAAGCAACAAATGCGCGAAGGCGCGGAAAACAAGAGATCAAAGACTTGTTCGTAGATGGACGTTGGTTAGTCGTTGCTGCCTTCAAGTCGGTCTTCGATCGCCGTAATTCTCATCTCCAGCAACATGAACTGATCGCTCAATTTGTCAATTTGCCATTGCAAAATATCAACCTGTTCAAGCAGGTATTCCGGACGTTCTGGCATTTGCAGCCTCAGCTTCGCAATGTCACTCATGATCTTCAGCCGCTTGATCTCCAGCTCTCGCGCGACAGTGGATGTTGTGGTTTTACTTTCTTTCACCGTATCTAACCTAATCTGGGCCAGACGAGCTTTCTCTTGAGCGTGCTGCAATTGCACTTCTCTGGGCCGAGCCGTGGAACCCGTCTCAGCCAGTTTTAGTTTCGTCCCGGCAATCGCGATGTTGGACTTGAGTCGTTCCAGTACGGTTGACGGAATCAATTTCATTTTTAGCGTTTGATATCGAGTTTTATCGTCAACAACACTGGATATGGAATCTTCAATCTCCCTGTTGAATTGTTCGGCAAGTTGAAGCTCAACTTCGGCAAGATTAAAACTCAGCTTCGCATGGATGAGTTCGAGGGCTTGAAGCGGTTGCTCGCCTTGCTCCGAAGTTGTTTCTTGAGCCACAATTGTTTGCGTCGCCAATAAGATTACGAGCAAAACCGAAACTCTAATTCCACGTCTTGGTAGTTGACGATTCATCGCGGCACCTCTTGTTTGGACGTTGGGATAACCGAATGGCCTCGCAAGTTGTGTGCCAAGCATCGGAAAAACAAGCCGATTCCAACAGACGCCGTCTTGAGTACCCAAGCAGCACGAGGTCGCACCATCCGTGTTTGCGATAACCTGTTGAACGTGCGAATTCGCCCGATCGATCATTTGTAAGTCGCTCACGGCAATTTTCTGAAGATTGCCCGATTAACAGAACAAAATTCGTCGACGGTGTACTGTGCTAACGAGCTGTTCCGGGTATTTCCTCGAATTCATGGCGATCGCCCGAAAATTGGGCCCAACTTGTTGAACTAACCAATGATTGCCGATGCAGAGATCACCGCCGAAATAGCGCCGTATAACAATAAGGTGTACAAAACACCGTCGGCAATTTCCAGGTGCTGCGTGTCGCTGGCCGGAAATAAAGCGGCCTTGAGAAGCAGGCCGAGTTGAACATTGCGCATCAGGACTTCGATTGCCACGGTGAATGTGTCGTCGACGTTGAGCCGGTTTAAGAACGCCATCCCGTAAGTAAATTACAGCGCGATCATGGCAAACAAAAAGAGCACCACCGGTGTCTTCCAGCCGTAGGCCGTCAGCTGCAGACGACCCGCCAATAACTCGAACAACGAGCAGGCTGAAACTTCTTTGGCGGAATTAAGGCACTGGTTCAATGACACCAAACTTCGAAATCAAACCGATACAAAAATCATGAGCCTCAGCGAGCTTGAGGGCTGGGAAATTTGCGATGATGCAATTGTTCATCGGGATCGTCGATTTTTTGAAATAATCCAAATCGAAGTTGAACTGCAGAATCGAGAGATCCCTCGCTGGGATCAGCCGATTGCATCAAATCAAAGTGAAGGTCTCGTCGGCTTGATCTGTCAGAAAAAAAAAGGCGTTATGCAGTTCTTGATACAGGCCAAAAGTGAACCGTGCCATTTTGATCACGTTGAATTGACGGCACCGTCGATTGTTTTCCCCATGATTACCAGCCCGAAGAGCTTCGTAACGATCAGTTCTATTACGATCAGTTGTTCGAAGCTTCAACTGTTCATGCCGACTTGAGACAGACTGACGAAGGCAGTCGATTCTATTTCGATAGCAGTCGTTACATGATTGTTGAGTTTGAGCAATCGGACAACATTCCGCATCATCCCAATTACCGTTGGATGACGTTGTCGCAAATCGCCGATTTTGTGCAACTCAATAACGTTTTTACAAATCAGTAACGTTTTTACAAATCAGTAACGTAGTCTCATCGCGATTCTTCGCTTTAAGGCTTGTTGCTGAATCGATACAGAAGAGCGGTTTTCCATGCCTTTTGTTTTTGTTTTCACGTTTGACTGAATCCACGTTCGACGAAAAAAAAATTCATGATCGCTACTTGATTGGCTTGCAACATGCGAGTGAAAAGAGGTGGATGCATCTTCCTTCGATTCCGAAAAACTGCAAAAAATCGAATTACCACCTTTTCTATTTTCGAGTTCAAAACCAGAAGAATCGCAATCGCGTCCTGACCTTACTTCGTGTATGAGGCGTGCAATCAGCTTTTCACTTCGTTTGCTGAATATCGAAGGCTGTCCTATGCCGAACTCGTTGAGAACATGGATAACGATAAGTATCTTGTCGTCAAAGGTCCATCCCACAGAGAATATCAGCTTGAAATTCAGTTCATGTGGGACGACAAGCAGGATGAAGACATAAGAGCCTTAGCCGGGATCGACGACGGCTCGTTACGCGGCGCATTTTTGCCCGTGTGTGACGGCTTCATCATGAGTCCGGAGGGTCGGTTCGTGGGGGAATGGCGGTGCAAAATCCTGGTGATTGGGTGGATCACTTATTTGCTTCACTTATGCTCTGGGTTACCGAATCAACAGCTGCCAAATACCTAATAGCCCGCTGGTACGCTCCAACGGGGGGGCTCGGCTGGCGCCATTTCGTTTACATCCGAATTCTTATCGTTGAATATGGCAGCAAGTTGTATTTTTTTGGTTTTCGTGTACTAAATTCCACAAATCTGCGCCTTATTCTTAGGGCCTATTTCGTTTCGGCCAAAACTGATTAATTTAGACGGGTGACAAGCCTGATTTTTTTAACTTCGTTGATCAACTGATATGAGGACATGATGAAGAAACTGATTTTTGTAATCGCAGCGAGCGCGTTAGTAACCTGTGGCCAAAGCCTTGCTCAGGATGGGTTTCGAACAACACCGGGTGATGCTTATTGCGAGGCGATTGTTGTTCAACAGGTACAGACTCAATTCGGTGACAACAACCCACCTGACCTGGGTAGCGAGTTGGATGCGGCCTATGCTTACAACGATGCCAATAATTTGTATCTGATGTTGACGGGTAATCTTGAGAGCAACTTCAACAAGCTGAACATTTTTATTGATTCCATCCCGAATCAAGGTGAAAACACGATTACGCCAGACGTTGACAACGGTGGCAATAATCCGACAAACGACAATTGGGCTAATAAACACGCGGGGTTGATTTTTGACGCCGGATTTGCCCCCGATTTTTTGATCATTTGCCGCAATGGATTTGCTGGTGGTGATCGCTTCGACCTCGATTTCAGCAGTGTGGGAAACAATAGTGTCGTCGAATCTGCGTTTGACGTTTTCGGCGGTACTTTGGAAGGATCCAACGGTACATTGCCTAATGGTGTCTCCGTCGGATTTGACAATTCAAATATTGCTGGGGTAGCGGGCGGAACGATGGCCGCCGATACGGCAGCTGCAGAAGCAGTCGAAACCGGAGTCGAACTTGTGATTCCACTCACAGCGATCGGGGCATCCATTGGCGACACGATCAAGATCGCCGCGCACGTCAATGCTTCGAATCACGATTTTCTTTCCAATCAGACACTTGGCGCGTTGGCTCCTCCACAAGGCAATCTCGGTGGCGACGGACTGGGCAACTTCATTGGCGATTTATCGCTGATTGATTTCACCAGTTTCGTTGGCGATCAGTTTTTCTCAGTGGATATCGTAACGCCGACCATCCCCCCCGACATGGCGACGGTGACAGCCGGCGTGACCAGCAGCGGAAGCTCGGCGGATATTTGCGATGAGGACAGCTCGATCTGGACCGTTCAGAGCACAACCTTCGTCGCGGCGTTTTCACCGCCTCCGGTCGCGATTACTTTCGAAGGTACTGCGAATCCCGTTGGTGGGACTGACGTGACACTGCGGCTTGTCGGCGGCCCCGAGTTCGGCAATGATGCGGCGTTCATCCAGCTACGCATGTTTAACTTCTCAACCGGGGCTTATGTAGGCATGCCCTTCATCGGTCAGCCAGACAGCGACAACACCGTCTATGAGTTTACAAATCCTGTCGCTGACTTCGTCGGTCCGAATGGCGAGCTGAGGGCGGAGATAACGTGTGCCAAGACGGTAGTCGGTCCGGTCCGATTGCGAATGGATCAAGTCGGATGGCAAATTCAGTAGATTGAAAACTGGCGGTTTTGGAACCCGAATAACGTTCAATTTGAACTGCCAAACTGTTAACCGACGCCTCTTAAGCGTCTCGAGCCCCTGGGTTAAACACCAGGGGCTTATTTTTTTTGGGGTTCGACGCGCATCGGTGGCATGAGGCTCTTGAGTGAATAAGTGGGTGAGTGCTGCCACAGCTAATCGGCAGTTCCAAGTGCCATTGCTCGCTAGCCGCCGCTGTATTGGACGACGTTTACGAAAAGCCCGACCACGAGTTGCGTTTCAAATTCTATTCGAGGTAAAATCTCGACAACAAGTGTTGAAACGAAAATCGACTATGAACGCCAAACCAATTTCCCAGCCGACGGGTTCAGGATGCGGCCGAATCGCGATGATGATCTTTGGCTCGATCTTCTTTCTCGCGGGCGGCTTCTTTATGTGGATGGTTGTGGTCGACCCGGTCCTCAAGTGGAACGACGCGCGGATGTGGCCAAGCGCCGAGGCAACGATTCTCACCAGCAAAATTGTGGAACATCACGATTCGGAAGGTTCGTCATACCATGCCGAGTTTTCATACACGTATGATGTCCACGGCAAAACCTATGAAAACGACGAATATAGTTTTTTCAAGGTTTCGGGCAGCCGTAAAGGGGCCGTGAAGAAACAGCAAAAATACCCGGTGGGATCCAAAACGGTTTGCTATTACGAACCTCAAAATCCGGGTAATTCCGTGATGAAGAGAACACTCGGCTGGGAGATGCTGTTCGGATTGTTGCCATTTATCTTTGTGTTGGTAGGGGGCGGGATCATGTACGCCGCTTATCGTGGCTGGGGTTTCAATACGCTCGCTCAGCGGCAGGAAAGACTGCAAAGTCTCAAATCTGGCTCAGCCACGAAGTCTGCAAGTTTGTTACCGGGCCAGTCCGAAACGAGTGCCGCGGCAGGCGAATTGGACTCAGCGGACGTACTCGATCAGCAGTTTGATGGACCGTTGAGACTCAAACCAGAGAATTCACGCTTGGTGGTGCTTGCCGTCCTCGGTTTCATGTGCCTGTTTTGGAATGGGATTGTAAGTGTTTTTGTCATGGACTTGTTCACGGATGCGGGCGGTCCGTGGGCCAGAATCGGATTGGCAGTTTTTCTGATTCCATTTGTGCTGATTGGTCTGGGGCTGATCGTCTTTTTCTTTTATTCCTTGTTGGCCACGTTTAATCCAACCGTTGAGATCGCGCTTAGCAACGGAGCCGTGCCGTTAGGAGGAGAGGTAGACGTTGCCTGGGAAGTCACCAGAAAGTCCAATCATATTCGCCGTCTTGCCATTCACCTAGAAGGACAAGAATCAGCCACCTATCGACGTGGTACCGACATCAACACGGATACCGAAACGTTTGCGAAGATTGCAGTAGTCAACGCGACATCATCCGACGATATTCAATTCGGTTCGAAAACGATTCGAATACCTGAGAATGCAATGCATACATTGGATACTGGCAATAACGCCATCAAGTGGACGGTTGAAGTCGTTGGTTCAATCCCATTTTGGCCTGATGTACGCGAATCATTTGTATTTAGAGTCAAGCCTTAGATGTCTTAACATGATCAAGATTCAACTCGACAATCAACCAGCTGCGTTTGTCCCGGGTGACACGATCGAAGGCAGCGTAAGCTGGGAGAATTTACGCGTAGACACTGAGGAAATTGACATTCGACTGATCTGGTACACGACCGGAAAAGGGGACCGAGACTGCGACATCATCGCAAATCAACTGGTAGCAAGCCCGGAAATAATAGGAAAGACTCGATTTCGGTTCGTCGCGCCTAAGCGTCCGTACTCATTCTCTGGTAAACTAGTTTCGTTGGTTTGGGCCGTCGAAGTCGTGATTATCCCGGACCATGAAGCGGAGCAGGTGGAGTTTGTGGTGTCCAAATCGGGCACAGAAATCGTTCTAGACGGTGGATAACATGAACGTCAAACAGTCACCGGATCAAAAGATTGTTCCGGCTCGTCGCAATCCGTTCGCAGTGGAACACGTCACCAAGATCCCGTTTCGCTTCGAAGACGGAGATTGGTCATCGAATTTGAATCGACTAAGTCAGCTCAGTTACCGAGCTGCCATCGTTGGGCCCAAGGGGAGCGGAAAAACAACACTTTTGCTGGATCTGGAAGGTCGCATTAACAGGGATACGGATTTCGGCGCCCAGCTCGTAGTTTTTTCACAAGACAAAGATACTCATCCAAAGCTGTTGGAAAACGCACTCACCGCATCGGGAGACGGAAAAATTCTTCTCGTCGATGGTTTTGAACGACTTTCGGTTCGAAAGAAGTTTCGATTATTTCGCAACACATTAAGGGGCAGTGGATTGGTTGTAGCAACTCACAGCCCGATGAGGTTGCCTCCCTTCAATCTACCCACCTGGATTCGTACTTCAACTTCGGAGTTATTGCTGGACTATATTTTGTCTGAACTTCAGATGGCGAGTCCGGACGTTCGGGCCGCAGGCAAGACGGCGATGAGCAAACACGGCGGCAATATTCGTAATGTTCTTCGAGAGCTTTATGATCGACACGCATCGTTGCGTTTTAAGTAACGGCATTCGAGTCGGCTACATGGCATGTCGCTGTGTCCAATCGAAAAACGAAAACAAAGAAGGAATGCGCGTTCCAACTTGCAATTTGGATCAGCCAAAGGGAGTTAACACTTGGGATCGCACACATCTCCGTTGGGCTCGCCCCAACGGGATGACGACTGAACAGCTACAAATAACGGCCTTTATGAGAAGTTTTTTTTCACCCGAGCCAATCGCCGCGGAGCGGCGATTGGCTCGGGTGGAAACGGGCGGGTTGCGCACAATTGTGGTAGCCACACAATCACGGTTCCGTTGGGGCAAGCCCAACGGTGACAAAAAATGGGTGTCAACCTAAGCGTCGGCGGACGTCAAGTACGCGCTTGATCATTCTGGCATGCGGGGCACCCGGTTTACCTAACGAAAACCGGTCACTGACGAGTTGCGGCTACTGTAGCCAACCCTCCTTTGTAATCTTGACCATGCACCATTCATCCTTATGTTGCATAGCCTCAGGATGACTGACCTGTCTTTCCGTTACGAATCTTCATCAAAGCGAATCCATTTTCCGCCAATCAACCGTTCGTTGGGTACGAATCGCGATTTGTATTTCATGTGCGGGGAATTCGCCACGTAATAACCCAGATAAAGGTGTTTCAGGCTATGAGCTTCACAGAATTCGATTTGCTTGAGTATGGAATACGTTCCCAGGCTTTCGGATTTCAGGTCTGGATCAAAAAAAGTGTACACGGCCGACAGGCTATTTCGGCCCCGGTCGCAAACGCCCAGACAAGTGAGTTTATCGTTGAGCCAATAGGAGATTTCGAACGACTCAAAACAGCTTCGAACAAAACCCCAAACGTATTCTTCAACGTCAATATCGGTGTCACGTTTGGCCAGACCTCGCAATCGACGATGTTTATTAAACAACCCGACTCGATCCGCGTCGGCTTGTAAAGGGCCGATTCGCTGGTGAAATCGCCGGTCGCCTTTGCTGAGCAGTCGCCGGTGGTTGCGGCTGAAACTGAATTCACTGGTGTCAAGTCGAATGGGCTCGCACGCGCTGCATGACGGACAATTCGTTTGATAAATGAACTCGCCAGTACGCCGATGGCCTTCGGCCAATCTTTCATCAGCCTGATCAAGGGTCACTTTGCCCAAAGGCATGCGCAAAGGCATCCTGGCCGTTTCTCCTGGAAGATACGGGCACGGTTCAGTTTCATCGATAATGACAATATCGCTGGAGCTTGTGCTCGTCATGCGAATCGGGGTTCCTGAAAAGCGACAAATGAAGGAAGAATTTTCATTCTTTATGTTGGCGTCGTAACTGCGATTGTCAAGCTAGTGCGTGTCGCACGGACGTGTAGCGGTCGTGGCGCTCTGATTGCCTGGCGAAACCGACGAAAAGTCGCCAAACTTACACCAAAAGGGCTCTCGTATTCCGTCACAACTCGACATTCGCGTCGTGGACGAGGTCACGAGTCCGTCTTGGGTAAAGAAGAGCTGGGGGACTCGTTGCCTCGTCGACTACATTAAACCCGAAATTAAACTGTGACTGAATAGTAATGGTCGATCACGTAGAACTGCGAATCGAAAACAGAATGGCACTCTCGGCTGTCTTTTGTCGGGCAGGAGTGCCGCACGTACAACATCGTGTCACGGAAATCCTGCTGGTTGCACATAGTCGTCAAATTCGCTGAATCTTTCGGGCGCACGATCTGAAAACCTTGTAAACTCGCGTTCCCAATTTAATTCGACTTCTCCCGTGGGTCCGTTACGCTGCTTCTCGATAATGATCAAAGCATCACGCTCGTTGGCTTCGTCATCACCTTTGTGAAAGTAACTTTCCCGGTGAACAAACATGACGACATCGGCGTCCTGTTCGATCGCGCCAGATTCTCGAAGGTGGCTGAGTTTGGGTTTGTTGTCACGACTGACTTCGACTTGTCGATTCAACTGAGAAAGACAAAGAATCGGAACTTTTAGTTCCCGAGCCAGGCCTTTTAGCCGCCGAGCAATTTTTGCGACTTGTTCCTGTCGAGGATCATTCGCATTATCCGGTTGGATCAGCTGAAGATAGTCGACAATGACCAATCCGAGTTCGCCTTGTCGACGCATGACCCTTCTCGAGGCACCCGCGATTTCAGAGACGTTGCGTGTAGGCGAATCATCAATAAACATCGGGACTGTACTCAGCTGACTGGCGACACGAGGAAGTTCTTTTCGCTCTTCGGATTTCAGTGTGCCGTTGCGAAGACGATTGCCGTTAACGCGGGCGACCGAACAGAGCATCCGCTCAATCAGCTCGATTGCGGCCATTTCCAGACTGATAAATAGAGTCGGTTTGTTGGACTTCAGGACTACGTTTTCGGCGATGTTCATGGCGAAGGCGGTTTTGCCCATGCTGGGACGAGCCGCGAGGATGACCAGTTCGGAAGCGTGCAAACCACCCGTCAAACGATCCAGATCCGTAAAGCCTGTTTCAATCGTGCCGGCTTGAGCCTCACCACGAAGTCTGGCGTCAAGACGGTCCATGGCGTATTCGAGAACTTCGTCAATGGTGGTGAGATTGTTGGATTGCCGCTGTTCGCGAATGGCAAAGACTTTCTGTTCCGCCTGGTTCAAAAGCTCGTGAGGTTCCTGATCGGGGCGATAAGCGTCGGTTAGAACCTCTGAGCAGGTCGTGATCAATTGACGCGTGGTCGATTTGTTTCGGACGATTCCCGCGTAGTAGGCGGCGTGAGCTGCATTCGGGACGGAAGTGAAAATCTGGGCTAACCCGGCAGCGCCACCGACTTGCTCGTAATCTTCCGCTGCAATCAACCGTTCGCGAAGCAAGGCCATGTCAATTTTCTGGCCAGCCGAATGCATTTCCATGACATGATGAAACAGCTTTCCATTGGCTTCGTCGTAAAAGTCGTCAGCCCGAAGTAGGTTGACCAGCTCATCGCACTTATCGGGCATCAGCATAATGCTGCCCAGGACACAGGCCTCCGCTTCAAGGTTAAAAGGCGGCTGTCGTCCCGCAAGTTCCAGGTCCGGGGGCCTGTTCTTTGTTTGCGGTCGTTTTATTTGATTTCCTGTCGACATCCCGTGCTCCTTATCGGCGCGACGATCTGGTCGCTACCGCTTGCATCACCTAATCTTAAAGCGGCTAACGTTCGTTTCAAGATCGCCTTGAGCGGCGACCGCTTTTTGGTCCGACGGGCTGCTTAAAAGCGGCTCGGAATTTTTTTGTTTTTCCGGGAGTCGGTCTGGTGTGAGGTTGAAAAACTGTTTGGTCGTCCTGAAGTCGTCTGGCTTCGCCAAAGCGAATTAACGTTCTCTTCCAATGAAACCTCCATGTTAGTCAGCAAAAGGCGGAGATGTCATCCTGAACCGAGTGGAGCGAGTGAAGGATCTCTCGTTGGGATTGTTCGAACGAGAGATCCTTCAGTCGCTTACGCTCGCTCAGGATGACTTGATCCATTAACGCTCCGTTCCAGTAAAATCTATGCGCATTCTTGATGTTGTCCCGCGCAGCGGAATGTGGGGCACAGAGTGATTATTCGCTAGTCGGCACCGCGCGATGTCGTTACTCCCCCGAACGGCCGGATTACAAACGACTCGCGCGTCTGCAACGATTCTAGCTGGCGTCCGCGTCGACTGTGGGAACGACCCAGACCTTTAGATCGCTCTCGATGTCCTGATACAAATGGACTTTCACCGTATACAGCCCTAGTTCTTTCAGGACGCCTTCGAGTCGAATTTGGTCGGCGGTCAGTTGGATATCGTTTTGTTTGAGGGCCGCCAAAATTTCCGGAGCTCCGACGCTTCCGTACAAGTGGCCTTCCTCGTTGGCGTTCGCCTCGATCGTGATACTCTGTTTGGCGATCAGGGCTGCCTGATCTCTCAGGATTTGTAAACGATCCTTTTCGATTTCCTGGAGTTTGGCTTTGTGTTTTTCGACCATTCGCTTGTGATGGTCGCTGGCGATGGTTGCCAGACCTTGAGGAAGCAGGTAGTTGTTCGCATAACCAGCCTTTACTTCGACGACTTCGCCTTGTTTGCCAAGATGATCCACGGACTGAATAAGAAGCAATTCGATCCCGCCGTTAGGTCCTTTGGGCAGACGAGTAAAGTCGGCTGATTTATTTCGTTTTCGCTTTTTCTGTTTTGTACTGGGCATCGAAAACTCTCGTGAAGGCTGTGCGACTCGGATGAGTGCGTCGTGAATGATCCAAATAATATATCAATAAGCTTAACGTTATTTGTCTTGTCCGTCAGGTTGAATTTGTCGTGGAAAGGTTTGATTTCACTAAAAGGGAACCTCGTCATCTTGCGGGGGGCCCTGAGCCGGAGTTGTTTGTTGGGCGGGTGCCGAGTGGGGTTGGCCAACGCTTTGGTTGCCGCCTCCACCTCCCCCACCAAGCATTTGCATGCGCTCGGCAATGACTTTCACTTTTGATCGTTTTTGGCCGTCTTGTTCCCACCGGTCCTGTTTCAATCGGCCTTCGATCAAAATGGAAGAACCCTTGGAAAGGTATTCGCTGGCAACTTCGGCTGTCCGACCCCAAAGTGTTACGTCGAAAAAGTTGGCCTCTTCGACCCACTGGTCGTTTCGTTTTACCCGTTCGTTGACGGCAAGTGAAATATCAGTTACGGCGGTACTCCCGGGTGTATACCGAAGCTCTACGTCACGGGTGAGGTTTCCAACCAGAACGACTCGATTAAAACTGGCCATTTGAGGTGTCCTTTGTATCGGCGATTACGTTGGCAATCCGTTACAGATTACTCTGACGAGTGCTAACGAATTCCGTCCCGTTAACTTCGAGTATGAATTTTCAAGCAACGATTGGACACGTAAGGTCAAGGTGCCGAAAAAAACCAGCCTTTTGTCGAAAAACTCGATTGTAATTTCAATTGTCCTCACCAACGCAGTTTTCGCGAACCCAAACCAAAACTAGTTGGGGACAACTGATCCTGCACTGTTCTGACGAAAACTAGCCTTCGATCGTCGCTTCTTCGGCCGTTTTTTCTACTGGTGTTTCCGCTGAAACATCAGTTTCTTCTTTACTGGTACTCTCTGGTTCGCTCGGTGGAGCGACCACTTTGCCCTGAGCCATCGATACCATTGCATCCACAAGTCGAGGATCAATCTTGACGACCATGTGTCGCAAGATCATATCATTCAACCTGCAAGCGCGGTTAAATTTCACCACCGAAGTGCTTTCCATTTTGGCGTAGGTCAACCAATAAACACCTTTTCGGTGGCCGTTGATTGGATACGCCAGTTTTCGTTCGTCAAACAAACGATTGGCGAGCACTTCTCCACCAAGCGTTTTTACCATTTCTTCAATGTTGTTAGCGGCGCCGGTAGGGTTACGGGCGTACGCGTTCGCATTAAAGATAAACATGCATTCGTAAACTATTTCAGCCACGTGGTTTCCTCTGTCGTACTATCGTACTCATTAATTATTGTGATGGGGTGTATCGGAGTCGTTTGTTTCTACGTCGGTGTCAGGTTTGTCCGCTGACGCCTGTATTTGGGCCTCCGCCCGTTTCTTATCAGCTTCGAGTTTCCTCTGAGCCCGTTTTCTTGCTTCTTCAGGGTCTGGGTTGAACTGAGACATCGCTTTTTGAATGCCCAGTTTTATCCAAACCTCAACGGCATCGGCCGCCAATTTCAGTGACTTTTCAATCGCCACCTGTTCTTCGGCGTTAAAACGACCCAGCACATACTTCGGCGTTTCCCATTCGGGGGGCGGCCGATCAATGCCAATTCGCAATCGACAAAACTTCTGGTCGCCCAGTCGATCAATTATATCGCCAAGTCCGTTTTGTCCGCCTGCCGAACCACTTTGCCGCAAACGCAGCCTCGCCAACGGCAGGTTTATGTCGTCGCAAATGATGAGCAGCTCATCCAGCGACAATTTATAAAAATCAACCGCTGCCCTGACGCTTTGTCCACTCAAGTTCATAAACGTGAGCGGGCACAAGAGCACCGATTTTTCGTTATCAATATTCGTTTCAACGAGTTCAGCGTTGAATTTCGATTTCGGTCGGCCGACATCATATCGTTTGGCAAGTTCAGCAATGACCTGAAAACCAACGTTGTGCCGCGTTCCTTCGTATTTTCTACCGGGATTTCCCAATCCAACAATCAGTTTCACGGTTAAACCTTGTTACGCGAGACTGACAGTTTTGCGCTTCGTTGCCAGACCAAATCGACAACTCTCCACGCCATTATTCCACTTCTTCGTCTTCTTTCTTACGTCCGATGATTTCCGGTTCGGCCGACTCCGCGCCTTCTTCGCCCGGTTCGATTTCGGCCATCTCTTCAACCACAACACATTGGACAACCACATCTTCCGGGGAGCTAACCAAAGTGGCAGCGGGTGGCAATTCGACCTCGCCCGCCGTAATTGATTGCTCCAATTCCAAGTGGTTGATATTGACTTCAAGTTTATCGGTCAGTTTGTCGGCCGGGCATTCAATCTCAAGTTCATGTCGCAGGAATCGCAATGTGCCGCCCGACTTTGTCCCGGGGGCCACGCCTTTCAGTTCAACTGGCAACATGACTTGTACAAGTTCACCGGCGGTAATGCGGCTGAGATCAAGATGCAGCACGTCCGAACCGAGTGGATCCCATTGAATGTCTTTGATCAGTGCACTTTCGTTGACGCCGCCCTTGAGGGCAACAACGTGGTGCCCCAAGCGAATAACGTTGTCCAGCTCTTTCCCACTAACGGTTAGCGTAATGGTTTCTTTTCCATGACCGTACAGCACAGCGGGAATCATTCCAGCTTGTCGCATTCGACGGATTCTCAGGGTTCCCGTCGTGTCACGTTTTTCAACGTTCAATATGTCGCTCACTGAATTGCCTTTGTCAGTATAATTATCGCCTGATTATTGCTTGTAACTAAGCTCGGTCTGTTTTTCCTGGCCACAACGGAAAGACACTCCGTTCCGGTCATTTTGTACTTGCCAATTACCGCACTGACGTCTTGTTTCAGCAGTCGATCCTACAGAAACCGCGTCGCCAATCGGTAATGCGCGGCAGAATCGGGCAATTCTCGCAGATTGAACTCGATTTACAACCCCAAAGTTGACGAGTCTAGCCCGGTTTTTCGTGGATGGAGTCTTGTATGGGGTCAGTTGTCCCGGACCTTCAGAAAGGGCCGATTGGGAAATGAAACGGGCTGCATAGATTTGTTAAATCAGCGGGTTTGGTTGGATAAAAAGGCTCCGTCAGCCAACTCGCGGACGCCTTCCGCATCTCAACTCATGACTTTGGCGAGACCAATGGTGTGAAGATCAAATGGAGTGCAAGAGAACCCCGCACCAATCAAGATTTTGTGCCCCTGAATTCGACGGAAACGCGTTGACTGAATTTCCGAAACATCGACTTGAACAACAGCCTGAAGGTCTTGGCTGTTTCCGCGGACTGACAAATCGGGATTATCGCTCTCGAGGAGGTCGGCAAGTGTCCCGGAAGACAATGTCCCTCGCGTGACTTCAAATGCGTTGGGTAAAATCAAAGTATTGCCGGCTGAAGGGTTCCTGTTCTCGATGCCAAAAATCATGTAGCCCACGGTCTTGATCGCATCCGTGACAAACAGGAAAGTTGCTGAGCTGTCAGGTGAGTCGTCGGTCCTCGTGGAAGCGTCGTTCCACGAGCAGCTTCCATCGGTCCATTTCGTTGATGTTTGACCGGTCAAAATACCGGAATGGGACAATACAAAAGCAATTACGACGACTGAGACCACGAGTTCAAAAGTGGCTTTCATCGCAGCTGTTCCACAAATGAGAGAATCGTAAACGTATTCTAGATTGAATCCAAGGAGGAACCAGTTAGGCTTTTTGCCAATCGGGTATTAATAAAACGCTTGGTAATCAACAATCGCTTGGGTTTGAGCCGCTGATACGCCGTCGTCATCCTGAACCGAGTGGCAGCGACTCTGTGGGGAGAGGAAATTGCGGAATTTCCATCGAAACACAACTCGACGTTTCAAGGCAAAATGTGATAATAGTTTGAACAAATTCATGTTTTTCATCGTCGGAGATATCAACGGATGGCAAAGGAGCCCGGCAGCAAGAAATCGCGGTCTCAAAAATTTGAGTATGTGGAACCCATTGGACTTCGGGTACTCGTGCGCAAGGACGAGCCCAAACGAGAAACCAAAGGCGGAATTGCTCTTCCCGACGCGGCAGAGATTCCCACTATCACCGGTCGGATCGTGACGATTTCCGCCGCGATTGAACACGACGAAGACTTGCCGCTGAAACAGTACGACAAGGTTCTGTTCCATCCAAAGAAC
This sequence comes from Planctomycetaceae bacterium, assembly GCA_024638965.1. Lineage (GTDB taxonomy): Bacteria > Planctomycetota > Planctomycetia > Pirellulales > Pirellulaceae > Mariniblastus. The sequence continues at coordinate 2,424 of JAHEJI010000084.1, read as the reverse complement.
GCGATCCCGGTCGACTTTGAATCGGACAACCAGTTGTTCGTTGTCCCAGCCGAAGACGTCGTGGCGGTTTTTCGGCGCGAGTCTCCGGAAAGGGAATAGCCAACCACTCATCGTGTCGCGCTCAGCCGGAGCCGCCGCCCACGGGTTCCCTTAAGCCGGCGGCTGCGGCTGGGCGTTAAACAAGAATCTAACTTGCCGCGCTCAACATTTCAGGTGTGAGTGTGTTTGATTTGTGGTTGAACCGAAATGTTGTTTCATTGTTCTGCGGGTCTTCCGCATTGCCTTCGCATCCTCTGGCAAACATCAGCCAAACGCAAAATAGCGCCAGGGCAACCATCAGGAACATAAACCAAGTCGGAACGGTTTTCTTTTTCCATGAATCCAAACTGGTCAATCTGGGCGCATCTGTGGACTCCACCTTTTTCTTGCCGAGTGATTTTCCGCAATGTTTACATTCGGCAACACCAACTCGAATACTCTCACCGCAATAGGGACATCGTTTCGACATTTTAGGTCAGACGGATTGATGGGATGGAAGACGGTCGGTGGGTAATTGAATGCTCGATTAGCCAATCTGCCCGCTGGTTCGCACCCGAAGTTATTCCAGCTAATTTACCAATTAGCCATCAACAGATCAACGATTTTTGGTTAGCATCGCGGCATCCTAAAACTCTCTCAGAATGACTCGTTATTCGTGGCCGTTCTGTCAATCGTGGCGAGTCAATTAGCGAAGTCACAAAAGTTGAATGACCAGACTTGCATCTACCTCAACTCCAAATCAAGATTGCTATAGTAGTTCATCGTTTCTTTCAATGAATCGGCGCTAACTCTTGTTGCTTTAAAGGGATCATGATGACCGCGTTCTTGCAGAAAATTCCAAGTTTCCGTAGGGTTCTGGCCGCTGCTTTCATCGGACTGTTTTTTGTCCTCCCCATTCAGGCTCAAGAAGAAAAAGCGGAAGTCTCCAAAAACGATGTGCATGAGCGTTTCGCCTGGTTCGACCAGCACCTGATCATGACAGAGATTTCTCCTTACACCGGCAACTCCTGGCAGGCGGTTGGTCCCACGAGAATGGCGGGGCGCGGTACCGATTTGGACGTGCATCCGGATCGTCCTGAAACTGTGTTTTTCGCGACGGCCGCAGGTGGAGTCTGGAAGTCCACTGACGACGGAATAGACTGGAAGCCCATTTTCGAAGACTACGAAACGGCGAGCATCGGCGACGTAACGATTGCTCCTTCCGATCCGGACATCGTCTGGGTCGGCACCGGAGAGTCCAACATCTTGCGTAGCACGATGGCTGGTTCGGGTGTCTACAAATCGACCGATGGTGGTGAGACGTTTCAGCATATGGGCTTGACCGAGACGCACCACATCGGACGCATCGTAATCCATCCCAAAAATGCCGACATCGTATACGTGGCGGCTGCTGGCCACGAGTACACGAAAAACAAGGAGCGGGGCATCTACAAAACGATTGACGGTGGTAAAACCTGGAACCAGGTCTTCTACAAGAACGATTCCACCGCAGTCATCGACCTGGTGATGGACCCGAAACATCCAGGCACGCTTTACGCCGGCACGGCACCGCGCTTACGTTATCGATGGAATGATCCTATCGGCGGTCCGGAGACCGGCGTCTACAAAACGATCGACGATGGTCGGACCTGGAAATCCCTAAACCAAAACGGACTACCAGATTTCGCGACTGGAGAGTACGAACGTGTTGGTATCGATTTGTGTGCAAATCAACCCGAGACGGTCTACGTACTTCTCAATCACGACGGAGCTGAACGCGGACAAGAGGGTGCCAAAATCTATCGCAGCGATGATTACGGTGAGAACTTCCGATTGATCGAAGGCAATGAAGGGGCGCGCACGACGCACCCTAGCTACGGTTGGTTTTTCGGCCAGATCCGTGTCGATCCAAGCGACGCCGAAACGATTTACGTCGTCGGCCTTTCCGCTCGCCGCTCTCGTGATGGTGGTTACACCTGGGAATCGCTTCGCGGCAGCCATGTTGATTACCACGGGGCGTGGATCAATCCCAATGACTCGGACCACGTGGTCATGGTGAACGATGGCGGGGTGATGATTTCCCACGATGGCTTTGCAAGTTACCACCACCCAACCAACATGCAAATTGCGCACGGTTACAACTGCGGGATCAGCCAAGAAGAGGGTAAGTTCTGGATCTACATTTGCGCACAAGACACCGGAGCCTGGCGCGGCCTGGTGGACCTTAGCCGTGGACGCGATTCCATTGTGCATCAGCCCTGGGAGAGAGCAACGGGCGACGAGTCGGGTCGGCACGCCGTCGACTCTGACAACCCCAACATCGTTTATTCGTTAAGACGTTACGGCGGCGGTCCCACGATGACGGACTACAGCCAGAAAGTCGAGACGGAACGTCGGGGACGTCGC
>JAHEJI010000003.1 GCA_024638965.1 Planctomycetaceae bacterium | reverse complement strand
CATCCGCAAACAATTGCTCCGTGCGAGCAAACAGGTTGAGATTGATGGCTTCGACGCCAATGGCTTGTTTCAGTTGATGATCATCATTCTCTTCGGTTTCCCAACCCGCTGTAATTAACGCGACAGGCGGTTTTAAATGAAGCTCCGCGAGGGCCGTTTGCAGAGATGCATATTGGGGCTGCGGGCCAAGTAGAACCAACGGTCGCTCATTGTCGTGCATGCAAATTCTCGTCTAATTCGTCGCCGGTGCTTCCAGTTGCCATTGTTTCAATCTGGATGTTCAACCGAAGCATAACAAGTTGACAAGTCGAAGCTAGGGATCATCCCGACAAATAATTAATGGTGAATGGTGATTTATTAATTGATCTTCTGCTCATTAACAACTCACAAATCACCATTCGCAATTAATTATTCCTTCGCCTCGACAGACGCGTTTGATTCATCCCGAGTTACGCATGAGTTGTAAAGCTGGACTCTCACTATGCGGAATTTCGACAATACGTTGTATTTCAAACGAAGGCAATTGCAGCGGCTAAATCTAGCGTGCGTAAACCTTGACCGTCCTTCCTACATCATCCAGCATATTTCGCAAGTGATCGTAATCCGGGTGCTTCATGCGGATCCAGGCGTTGGCCATGTAGCCTCCTTCGACACCCTGTGTTGGCGTTCCTTCCGAGGGCAAATGGAAATCGGTAATCCACTCGCCGTATCTTTGTTGAACATCTCCTGCCCCGGTGTAGCCGGAAATATGTCCATCACGATCCGGGCGAAGGGCAATGATCCCCGCACTGAATTGACGTGACGGCGTTGCAGTTGTATGTCCGTGTGTTACCGCCAGCGCCCATTGGTGATAAAGATCAATGTCGTTGGCAATGTTATGCAGGTCCCAGGCTCTGACTCCTGGCGGACGGCAACCAATTTCTGAAAACGTCAAACCCTTGGGGCCGAAAAACCATTCCATATGAGTCGCTGAGGTTCCAATCTTCAGAGCCTCGATCACCTGTCGGCCCATTTCCTTCACTTCTTGATAATCGTCTATCGAATCAATTCGATTCGTTGTGACGAATTGAGGCGAAATCCAACGTTGACGCATCGCTTCCAAAACGTTGGGATAATAGTGCGTGATGAATTCAAGCACGATTTGGCCGTCGACCGTAATCGTATCGTAAAACCCTTCGTGCCCTTCAATGAATTCTTCGACCGCCACATCGCCACCCTGTCCAACCTGCAGCTGGCTGAGTGCGGCGCTGAGTTCGTTTTCGCTGGTGACTTTGAAAGTCCCCGATGCGCCCGCGCCGGTTCGCGGTTTGACGATCAAGGGGAACCCCACGTCTTTGGCAAACTGCCTGATCTCATTTGCGTCAGCACTACCAAGCGATTGCGCGCAAGGAATTTCAGCGTCACGTAAGACCTGTTTCATGGCTGGCTTGTCTCGGCAAAGAAAAGAGGCCTCAACTGAAACTCCAGGGATCGTACACGCCGCTCTCACGTTCGCGACCGGTATAATATGAGCTTCGATGGTAGCTTCGAGCCGGTCGACCCACATTTTGCTTTGCACCAATTTGACGGCGCGAATCATCGCATCTTCGTCACAAACAGAAGGGACCTGAATATATTCATACAGCCAATCAAGAAGTTGCCCGTCAAGTGAATCTTGACTGGATTCGCCAATCGCGACGACGGTCGCACCCGTTTCAACCAAACCACGAACGAATTCGCGTTGATTATCCGGAAACGCAGGTTCGACGAAAATAACGTTCATTGATAGTCACCTTGAAACCAAATTTGTTGATGGTCGTGATTTGCTTCACTAAAAATTGATGTCAGTCTACAGTAGGCCAGCCTGTCCCAGGCTGACACGAGTCTGGGACAGACTCCACAACAGTTTTACATCTTCATCCTTATGTATGCTGGAGGGTTTGAGCATAAAGTTTTGAATATTGTTCGGCCGGAGTCCGCCAGGAAAAATCCTTTTGCATGCCGTTTACTACGACTTGTTGCCATTGCCGGGGATCCTCAAATACGTCGAGCGCGAAATTGATCGCCCATCGCAAACCGGTTGATGTAAAGTGCTCAAAAACGAATCCCGTGCCGTCTCCGGTTTGTGGATCGTATTGTTGAACCGTATCGGCCAGTCCCCCCGTTTTTCGAACGATCGGAACGGTTCCATAAGCTTGACTGTACATCTGATTCAGGCCGCATGGTTCATATTGTGACGGCATCAAAAACATGTCACTGCCGGCTTCGACCAAATGGGCGACTTCGTTGCTGAAGCCGTGATAGAAGCCGACTTTATCGGGATATTGCCGGCGAAGTTCGCTGAAAAAATCCACATACTTCTGTTGGCCGCTACCCAAAACGACCAGCCGCAAATCACGGCGCTGGAGAAGTTCCGGGACAACGTCGAACATTAAGTCGAACCCCTTTTGGCTGGTAAGCCGACTGACGATACCAAGAGTCGGCGCTGAGATATCACCATCCACTCCCATCTCGGTCAACAAATGCTGCTTGTTTTCCAGTTTAGGTCTCAAGTCGTCGACCGAAAACTGGAATGGAATCAGCGCATCGGTTTTGGGATTCCATTCTAGGTTGTCGATGCCGTTGAGAATTCCATGCAAGTCATGTTGGCGAGTTAACAATTCGTTTTCCAAACCGACACCATAGCCACTTGTTTGAATCTGTGTTGCATAGGTTGGGCTGACTGTGGTTATGGTATCGGCGTACATGATTCCGGTTTTCAGGAAGTTGATGAGTCCGTCCTTTAAATCGTCCTGGTGTAATAGGTGCTCGTATCCGAACAGGTTCAGGTAGGGCAAAATCCTGGCGGGGAATCCACCCTGATGCCCAATGTTGTGAATCGTCAGCACAGTCCTCGAGTCATTAAACAGACCATCCCAATCGTAGACGGACCGCAACAGGAGGGGGATCAATGCGGTTTGCCAATCGTTGCAGTGAAAGATGTCTGGTGCCCACTGGAATCGCTGGCAGATTTCGATTCCCGCGCGCGAAAGCAAAAGAAATCGCAAAAATTCGTCTGAACTGTCGCCATAGATCCCTTTCCGGTCAAAAAGTTCGTCGCATTTGATCAAAATTAATTCAGGACCGTCCGCCGGGTCTTGAGTTTGAGGATACGGACAACGATAACCATGAAAAGTAAGTTTTTCGGGTCCAGCATCTATCGTGATATTGGCCAGTTCCTCGATCGGTTCAGTTAGCTCCTCAGAGACTTTCAAGTCACGATAGTACGGTACAATTAACCGAATCTTGTGACCTGCCCGTTGAAGTGCAGCCGGAAGAGCTGAGGAAACATCAGCCAAACCGCCAACTTTGGCATACGGAGCAAATTCGGAAGTTACGAAGCAGATATTCATAATTAGTTTGTTTTTAGTGTAGTTGCAATTTTCCCAATTGCAGTGCGACACCGAGTAATGCTCAAACAATTGAGACAATTGTTGCTACACTGCTTCCCGTTTCTTGAACGGATCAACAAGACAGTATAATGGACAAGCATAATCTAGTCAGATTAGTCGACGAATGAAAAAAGTCATCTTTGTCGCCCCTTATTTTATGGACGCGACGGAACGATTTATCGATGCCACGACGAAAGTCCCCGATGCGCAAGTGGGACTTGTTAGTTGTGATCCAGTGACCAAGTTGCCTGCGGAGCTTCAAAGCCGTCTGTCGGCCTATTATGCGGTCGAGGACATCAGTACACCACAGATTTTGCGAGGGGTTGAAATGATCGGTCGTCAATTTGACGGAATCGACCGAATCATGGGCATGCTTGAGCAGATCCAGGTTTCCTTAGGGGAAGTTCGAGACCATCTTGGCGTGCCAGGAATGGGGGCAAAGGCAGCCAATAATTTTCGCGATAAATCCGTCATGAAGTCTGTCCTCCGCGAAGCGGGGCTTCCTTGTGCCAAGCATGTCTTGGCAGATTCCTTTCAAACCGCCCTGGATTTTGCCAGGCAGACTGGTTTCCCCATGATTGTTAAGCCACCGGACGGCGCGGGAGCTATGGGGATCTTCCGCTGCGAAAACCACAAACAACTGACCGAGTGCTGGGCTCACTTGAATCCCGGCCCGCAGAATCCGGTCGTCATCGAAGAGTTTATTGTGGGAAAAGAACATTCGTTCGATAGTATTTGCGTGAACGGACAATTAATCTGGTCCTCGATTTCCCATTATTCGCCGGCGCCTTTGGAAGTCGTTCGTGAGCCATGGATACAGTGGTGCGTAACGATTCCACGTGAATTCGACTCGCCCCATTACAAACCGGTCAAGCAGATTGCCCAGGCGGCCCTTTCGGCGCTTGGGATGCAGACCGGGTTGAGCCACATGGAATGGTTTTTGCGCGCTGACGGCAGCGTGGCGATTTCAGAAGTGGGCGCCCGCCCACCCGGTGCACAGATTACGACTTTGATTTCCTACGCCCACGATTTCGATTTATATCGGGCTTGGGCCGAGTCGGTGATCCATGAACGGTTCCAAATTCCTCAACGAAAATATGCGGCTGGAGCAGCCTATTTGCGCGGGATGGGAGAAGGTCGTGTCTCGAGCATTCATGGCTTGGAGGAGATTGCGAGGTCGCTGGGCGAGATCGTTGTCGAAGCAAAGATTCCCGAACCAGGGCAAGCGCCAAGTGGCAGCTACGAAGGCGAAGGCTACATTATTGTTCGCCATCCTGAAACACAGGTCGTTGAAAATGCTTTGAAGAAGATAATTCAAACCGTCCAAGTTGAACTGGCATGAACCAAGATTTTCTTACTCGTATTCGCAGTCTTAGTCATAGTCGTACTCGTACTCGTAGTCTTAGTCTTAGTCTTAGTCGTAGTCGTGATAAATTTGTTTCGTCGGTCATGCTGGTGAGACGGTTCAACAGACAAACAACGATTTTCGAGTTCACGAGATTGAGACAACGATTAGGAGTACGACTAAGATTAAGATACTACTGTAGGGAAAAAAATGAACGTCATCATGATCTCACCCGGTTTTCCGGTTGAACAACCTTTTTTTACCCGTGGACTGGCTCGGGAAGGCAACCATGTCATCGGGCTGGGTGATCAAGGCGAACACGATTTGTCGGAAATCGCAAAAAGCGCATTAAGCGCCTACTTGCACGTACAGCTTTCTGATGACGCTGCTGTGCTTGCCAAAGTCGCCGAGGTGGCAAACAAGGTTCGTATCGATCGAGTCGAATGTACTTGGGAACCATACATGGTCTTGGCCGCCAAGATTCGTGAAATGTTGAACTTGCCAGGAATGACCGTTGCCCAAACCGTTCCGTTTCGCGACAAAGAAAAAATGAAACAGGTATTGGATCAAAATGGAATTCGCACGCCGAGACACGCCAGCACCGTGACGAAAGACGGTGTCCGAGAGGCGGCATCCCAAATCGGTTACCCCGTCTGTGTGAAACCGATCGCAGGAGCCGGTTCGGCGGACACTTATCGAGTCAACCACGAGAAACACCTTGAACAGATTTTGCCTCTGCTTGACCATGTCCGTGAAGTCAGTGTTGAAGAGTTTATCGAAGCCGATGAGTACACTTTTGACACGGTTTGCGTCGATGGCCAGATCAAGTTCTTTAATATCTGCAGGTACCGGCCGCGACCGTTGATCGGCCGGAGCAACCAATGGATCAGCCAGCAAACCATCGCACTCCGCGACGTTCACGATGCAACCTTCGAATCCGGTCGCAGGATGGGAGCGGAGGTGATCAAAGCCCTGGACTTTCAAACGGGGTTCACACACATGGAGTGGTTTCGAAAGCCAGATGGGGAAGCGGTGTTTGGCGAGATCGGGGCTCGACCTGCGGGCGCCAATACTGTTGATCTGATGAACTTTGCCAATGATTTTGATATTTATCAAGGTTGGGCCGAGGCGGTTACGAAAGGGACTTTCAGTCTTCCCAGCGAACGCAAATACAACGCGGGTCATATTTTCAAACGGGCTCAGGGCGACGGGCGGATTCAGCGCATTGAGGGCTTGGAGGGATTGATGGCTGATTACGGACAACACTTTTGCGTGGTTGACCTGCTTCCGATTGGTGCACAACGGCGAGACTGGAAACAAACGCTTCGTTCCGATGGGATAATTATCGTGCGGCATCCTGACTTCGGTTCGATTTGCGAAATCCTCGATCAGATTGGAATTCGGTTGCAGATGTATGCTGGATAAAGCTTTATTTTGAAAAGGCTGCGACGTGTTCCAAGCTCATCGTGGCAAAATAATGCTCGGCACCATGACTCTTCTTGTTCTATTATACCGCCACCCGTTATTTTGCCTTCGATAGGATGTATCTGCCTGTTACGGTAAATAAAAGTAAACTTTCTACTTGTTTCTCGGCGGAACCGGTATGCATCGAGTCTTGTGTCTTATTTTGTTGGTGTTCGGAATTTCTACCTTGCCGATTCAGGCGCTTTCAGCTGATGAGTATCCCAATATTGTCATCATCATGGCCGACGATATGGGCTACGGAGATCCCGGTTGTTTTAATTCAGAATCCAAGATACCGACTCCCCAAATTGACCGACTGGCCGAGCACGGGATGCGATTCACGGATGCGCATGCGCCCGGTCCGCTGTGCCATCTGTCTCGATACGGACTCATGACGGGCCGATACCCGTTTCGAGCGAATGTGGGTGTCTGGCGTCGCAAAGCCGTTATCCGGGACGACGAAGTAACGATCGCTTCCCTTTTAAAACAAAGCGGATATCACACCGCGATGGTGGGGAAGTGGCATTTAGGATTTGACGAAAACGGATACGAAAATCGGTTGCCGGGCGGACCGGTCGATCGGGGATTCGATTCTTTTTTTGGTATCCGGGCTTCTACCGATATTCCTCCGTACTTCTACATTCGCAATGATCGAGCCGTCGACCCGCCCACCCAACAAATCGAGGCTCGTGCGAGCGAAGGCTGGTCTCCGATCCAAGGCGAATTTTGGCGGGCGGGCGGAATTGCTCCCGACATGAAGCTTAAGGACGTCCTGCCGCGGTTTACGGATGAAGCAATTCAGGTCATCAACAACCACGCGGCAAATCAATCAGATCAACCGTTGATGCTTTATCTAGCCTACCCCGCCCCGCACACGCCTTGGCTGCCTGCACCAGAATTCGTTGGCAACAGCAAAGCCAGCATGTACGGCGACTTCGTAACGATGGTCGACGCGATGATTGGTCGAGTCTTGAAGGCGCTGGAAGATGCCCAGATGTCAGATAACACGTTGGTGATTTTCACGTCCGATAACGGACCGGTTTGGTACGAAAAAGACGTTCAGCGATTTGGGCATGATTCGTCTGGAGGCCTGCGAGGCATGAAGGCGGACGCTTGGGAAGCCGGACACCGCATGCCATTTGTCGTCCGCTGGCCAACGATAGTGAAACCAGGTTCAACTTCGGACCAGACGATTTGTTTTACCGACCTGCTCGCTACGTTTGCAGAAATAGTCGACGTTAAGTTACCCGATGACGCGGGCCCGGACAGTTTTGGTTTCTTAAGCGTACTAAACGGCACGAAATCCGATGACTCACCGATTCGTCCCAATCTGGTCATGGCATCAGGAAACAAGACGATGTCGATTCGATCCGGACATTGGAAACTGATCGAGGGGCTGGGTTCGGGCGGATTCTCAAAACCCAGCCGGATCAAACCGGCTGCTGGCCAGCCACTTGGCCAACTTTATGACTTGCAAACCGATCCTGGGGAAACCAAAAATCTGTACAGCCAACATCCGCAGCTCGTATCGCGACTCGCCCTGGAATTGAAACAGGTTGAGGTCTCAGGCCGCTCTCGAAACAGCGAATGGGCTTTCGATCAGCAAACCAACACCAAACCCAATATCGTGCTCTTGATGGCGGACGATCAGGGGTGGGGGCAGACCGGTTATTGCAACCACCCGCTTCTGAAAACGCCCAACCTGGATGCGATGGCGGAAAACGGATTACGGTTCGATCGGTTTTACGCGGCTGCCCCCGTTTGTTCTCCGACCCGCGCCAGCATTCTCACCGGTCGCACCAATCTGCGGACTGGAGTTGCGGAACAAGGTTATGCGTTACGTCTACAGGAAAAATCAATCGCGACAGCGCTGCGTGACTTGGGATACGCGACCGGGCATTTCGGGAAATGGCATCTTAACGGGTTGCGTGGGCCAGGAGTGCCGATCTTGGGTGGCGACTCGCACAATCCAGGCGCGTTCGGTTTTGAAACTTGGCTTTCGGTGACCAACTTTTTTGACGTTAATCCGATTATGAGCCGGAATGGAAAGTTCGAAGAGTTTGTCGGTGACTCTTCGGAGATCATCGTCGATGAAGCGGTCAATTTTATTAAACAACAAGCTGATGCCAACAAGCCCTTCTTTACCGTGATCTGGTACGGAACGCCACACGGTCCTTTTATGGCCAGCGACGCAGATGCAGAACCGTTTTCGCAACTCGACAACAACTCGAGAAACCAACTGGGTGAGTTGGTCGCGATGGACCGCAGCATTGGCGCTTTGCGTTCCGCACTTCGCGACTTGGGAATCGCAGACAAGACGTTAGTCTGGTTTACCAGCGACAACGGCGGACTGCCCAGACTCAAACCAGATACAGTTGGGGGATTGCGCGGCAACAAAGGAAGTTTGTACGAGGGAGGACTTCGCGTCCCAACGATTGTCGAATGGCCGGCAAAAATCACTCCCAGAGTGACGAAGTATCCAGCGGTTTCGATGGATATTTTTGCAACCATTGCTGACGTCGGCGGAGTTCCACAATCAGAGATAACTCATCCGCAAGATGGTGGGAGCCTTTGCAAACTGTTCGAGAAGGAAATCGGAACGCGGGACAAGCCAATTCCTTTCGGCTGTTTTGGAAATATGGCCCTCATCGACAACGACTTTAAGTTGCTCTACACGGGCGACAAAAAACAGAAGAAGCAATATGAATTGTATGACCTTGAGTCTGACCCCACTGAGCAATCCAACCTTTACCAATCGCATCCAAAAATTGCCGGTCGGATGAAAACACAGATGGATCAATTTGCCGAATCGTTGCAGCGAAGTATCAACGGCGCTGACTATTCGAACGGTCTGGTCAACCCGGGTCACCCACAACCGCGACAATGGACGGAGGTTCCAGAATACAAACCCTACTTTGATGATTGGAAATCGCGGCCCGAGTATAAGTCGAGGCTGAAAAGCAGATAGAGAATGGGCTTTTTTGACGAGCGGCAATAGAGTCATCAACAATAATGTTGAGCATCATCGCCGGTGATGAAGTGTAGCAACAATTGTCCCAATTGTTTCCAAACAGAATCCAATTGGGACAATTGGATCTACACTAAACTGGAGCTACACTTCTCGTGCCCAAAATAAAAACTCACCATCCCGTATATTAGCCTTCAGCGGATTCTCCGCGACATACTTTTGTAGATACTCGAATTGCTCTAGGCTCCGAATAATGTGGTCAAACGGCTCGCGTTGCCAAAACGCCCCGGAGTCTCCCGTCTCAAAATTGATCTGACGAGCCGTGTATCACATCCAACTCTCGCTCACCAAATCAATGATTCACCCGTTCGGAACTGTACAATGGCATGGACGTGATTTGGCATCACGATAAACCGATCGAGGTCGTATTTCCTGCCATCGTAAAACAAGAGCGAATTCGCAACGATTCGAGCTTATTTCGGCTGCTTTAACAAACACCTACCATGACATTCATCCAATGAGCGGTGCCAAATTCGTTCGCGCAACTTCTTAAACTCAGCTCGCTTCGCCGGAGGTATCGAATCAAGCGAAATCGACGTTGCGATTGTAGCTTCAGGCGAACGTTTCGAAGTCCCGAATCTAGACTTGGGTCGATGGTCTGACGCATGAGCGGGGTGAGATGCGTCATGGAAATTCGGTTCGCCTGCAAGCTCCTGTGGCAACCCGTTCGTTGTCAGCCAATGTTCAAGTTCGGCATGCCATCTCATCACCACGTCTTTGGGCATCGAGTCGTTGGTTCGAAACGTAATAAACATCGCCGAACCAACTTGAAACCAATGTGGGAGATTCCGGTACGTTTTTTCGATATCGGCGTGTTTATCAAGGAACCGAAAAGCAACCGGTTCTCCTTCATTCGTACCGATCGGTTTAGCGGCAGACAATGTAGAACCCTTGTTTGCGATTTGAGGACTAACAACTGAAAATTACGACGGAGATTGTAGCAACAATTGTCCCAATTGTTGAATACATTGAACAATTGGGACAATTGTTGCTACACTTTTTTGCCGCCGACACTCAATCAACCCCATACAGAAATACCCGCATCAACGATCTTTTGAAGACACAATGAAATTTAACTTGAATCAGTCGATTGAAATTCTGGATCGCACTCCTGCACTTCTCCGAAATTGGTTGCTTGGCTTGGATCATGCCTGGATCGAAAATAACACCGATTTGCAGCGAACGGGGACCCATCCAAGCTTTGGCCAAGTCACTTTGCAACAGTTATTGGCGACCTGGGTAACCCACGATCTGAATCACATTCATCAAATAGCCAAGTGCATGGCCTGGCAATATCGTGATGAAATCGGTCCGTGGCGCGAATACGTTATTTTTATCGACCGGTAGTGAACCTGCCCGTTACGGCGGGTCGAGAGCATCGATGGTGAAGCAATTTCTGCCCGACGGGTGGTTCCAAAATACCTCGAAGTCCGAATTCCGTTCTGTCGAGAATGTCGCACACAACTCGTACGTGTTCTCGTTTTTGACAGTGTAAACGTAACGCTCCCCCGTCTCTGGATCGGTTAAGTTGATTCTTTCGGTTCGGGCCAGCATTGCCAATTCATCAAGTGTTTTGGGCAGTGCACGCTTTAGCTCATTCTTGATGTCCGGGTCATGGCAGAGCGATTGAACCTCGCGAAAGATCGTCTGCAAATCGTTGAGTCTTTGGTAATCGAGGCGCTGCGTCCGGGCCTTCCCGGGCGAACCAGCCAGAACAACTCCCCAAACGATGGCCACAACGACCACGATCGTCGCGGCAACCGAAAATAGCAGATGAATTTTTGTCGTCATTGTTCGGTCTCCTTCTCCGTCTCGCTACGCAGGGTGAACACCAGATAAAGAACCAGGCTTCCGGCGATTAGAAACAACACTGCCGCCTTCAACAGAAACCGAACCGTCAATTGTCCCTCGAGCAAGAAATAAATAAGAGCGATGACGTCGCCCGACAGTGTTAACGCACCGACGAAAACCGATAAATATCCCAGCCAGCGGCGGATGGCCACTTTTTCCGGATTCCGGCGCACTTCGCGTAACAGGAAATGCCACAAAATCAAGAAGATTGGAAAAGTAACGATGACGATGGCCAGCTGGGCACGAATGATTGAAAGGAGTTCCTCCAGCTGTGCATAGCTCGTTCGCCAAGCCGGATCGGGAAATGCGAAATTGATGTAGGTGAAAAACAGGAGGATCAGGCTGGTCACGCAGGAGTAAAGTGCGCCGAACATCAGCAAGTGGAGAAACGCGTCCCTGGCTCTGCGTGGCCAAACCGATCCTTTCTGGCGTGGACTCGGAGCGCCAGCCGACAGAACTCGAGTCGGCTCTGGAATCGGCAGTTCCAACTCGCGCGTGCAGAAGATTTCGGCAATGTCCTTGTCCTTCCAACCACCCGACAACAACATCTGGCGGATCGTCGCGTAGTCCATTCCCTTGTCCCGCGCATGGTCGACAAATCGGATGAGCTTTTCGTCCATCGTTCGGATTCCGTTTGTGAAACGGGTATGTTGGGTCATTAGTCCCTTTGTTACGCTGTTTTCAGTGCGACGAATACGCGGAAAAAGTGCCAGAGAAAATGAGAAAATTACTAAATTTAGACAGGAGATGCGCTTTAGAATAAGGCAATGAGCGAAGTCACGCGTATCCTTGGCGCAATCGAAAACGGCGATCTAGCGGCTTCTGAACAGCTATTGCCGCTGGTTTACAACGAGCTACGTCGCCTGGCTCAAATCAGGATGGCTCACGAATCGTCAGCGCAAACACTGCAGCCGACAGCTTTGGTACATGAGGCCTACCTCCGACTCGTTGATTCAGATGATCCGCAAGCTTGGAATAGCCAGGGCCACTTTTTTGCTGCCGCAGCGAAAGCGATGCGAAGAATCTTGGTGGAAAACGCTCGGAGAAAGCAAAGGCATCGCCATGGCGGCGGGCGGAAACGTGTGGACATGGAGAAAATTGATTTGTCGGACCCGAATGACGCCGATTTCCTCATGGCCCTTGACCAGTCGCTGGATTTGCTTGCCGAAGAACACTGGGTCGTCGCGCGAATCGTCAACCTTCGCTTTTTCGTAGGACTATCAATTCACGAAACCGCGGAAGCAATGAATCTGTCCGTTCGCACCGTGAATCGACACTGGGCGTTTGCCAAGGCGTGGCTCTACCAGCAACTCTCGGAAGATAAATATGATTCTCAACAATCCTGATTTCTCAAGACACAATTTGCAAATAAATTTCGCGCCGCACTTTGTTCCAGAATCTGTCCCGACGTCAGTGTGAGAAGACCATGTCGAACGAGAACAAGTGCGCCGAAGATATTTTTCACGCCGCCCGAGAAATCGCTTCATTAGACCAGCGACGAGATTTTCTTGACGATGCTTGCGCGGAGACTCCCGATCTGCGCGAGCAAGTCGAAGGATTATTGAATGCCTATACTTGCGCCACGAACTTTCTGGAGCACCCGCCGGACGACTTGGGAATCCCACTAAAAATGGATTCTACCGGCAACGCAGATCTGGTCCCGACCCAACCACCAAAGCCAGCCCATCAATCGAATGTTAACATCGAAGCGGTTGCCCCACCGGCTCATCGTTTCGGCGATTACGAACTCATCGAAAGGATTGCTTGCGGCGGCATGGGTATGGTGTACAAGGCTCGGCAAATAAGCCTGAACCGTATCGTGGCGATTAAGATGATCCTGGCGGGTCAATTTGCCAGTGACGATGAAGTGCAGCGCTTTTACGGCGAAGCCCAGGCGGCCGCTAATTTAGACCACCCTGGAATCGTGCCCGTTTTTGATGTCGGTTCCTGCGACAACCAACATTATTTTTCAATGGGGTTTGTCGATGGCGAGAGTTTGGCGGCAAAACTCAAAAAAGAAGGACCACTACCACCGCGCGTGGCAGCGAAGTATGTCATAAAAATCGCCGCCGCCGCCCAGTTTGCCCACGAGCATGGCATCGTTCATCGCGATCTGAAACCGGGAAACGTATTGTTGGATAAAAGCGGCGAGCCAAGAATTTCTGATTTTGGACTTGCCAAGCGCGTTGAAGCAGACAGCGCACTGACGGCAACGGGCATGGTCATGGGGACACCTTGCTACATGCCACCCGAGCAGGCCTCAGGCAAGCTCGAACAAATCACTGCTTCCGCTGACGTTTATTCACTTGGGGCGATCCTTTACGCGCTGATTACCGGGCGACCTCCTTTTGACGGGAACAACGCGATGGAAACCTTGATGCAAGTTGTGCACGAGGAACCCATTAGCCCTCGCCAAATCGTAGCCACCGTTCCCAAAGACTTGGAAGCCATTTGTCTGAAGTGTTTAGAAAAAGAGCCGCCCGATCGCTACCCAACCGCGGCTGAATTGGCCGCCGATTTACAACAGTTTCTTGCAGGCGATCCGATTAGGGCAAAGAACGACTTAACGCGCCGGCTGCGAAAATGGACGTTGCGCGAACCCGTGTTGGCAGCTCACCTGGTGACGATCTTCGTATTGATGGCCATGATTCTCATTAATTATTGGGTTTTTGGCCAAAGCAACGACGATAGTTTCCGAGTTTTGTTGCTTAATCAGGGAATTTTGGGTGCGTTGGCGGTCGTAGCAATCTTGTTGCAGAAAACTCACAATGCAATAAAAGCTAAAAACGTCCTTCCGCTGATTTGGGCAGCAATGAATCCGTTGTTTTTGACGGCAGCCCTCTGCGCTAACGAATCGCCCCGGGCAGCGTTGCTTTCGTTGTACCTCTTGCTGATCATAACGACCGGTTTTTTCCGACGTGTCGAACTGGTCGCGATGACGACGATTACTTCGCTGGTCGGCTACGTCATTTTGGTCACATTTTTTCCGGAAAGGGAACCAAAGGTCACACCGCCGTCCTACCAAGTCATTTTCGGTGCCAGCCTGGTCGTGACTGGTATCCTGCTTGGTTATCAGGTGCTTCGCCTAAAGCGGCTGAGTCAGAAAGATGCTCCATGATCAGTCAGTCAAGCACGGCAAATACGAGCCACGTTTGAGCTTGGATTCTACCACCCAAGCACATTCGCGACTTTGTTCCGGCCTACGTGAGAAATCCCGGATAGGATGACACAAACGCGATCTATGAACGAGATTGCGGTTAAACCGAGGCTTTCACTCCAGAACTCGTTTGGCTTTCTTGGCATCATCAGAAACAATTGCCAGTTCGATTAGATCATCGGATACTCCGATCACGTAAGCGGCTTCCAAATTAATGCCGGCCTCGGAAAGCTTGGATGCCACGCCAGTCAGTTCACCGGCGCGATTCTCAAGTAGCACGATGGCAGCTTCTGTTTCGTCGAAAGGAATATTGGCCGCATTAAGGGCGCTTCTCGTTGATTCGGGATTATCAGGAATGAGATGCAACATCGCCTGATCGTCTAACCTCATCGCCGCAACCGACTTGAGATTTACGCCGTACAACGAAAGCGCATTTGTCACTCGCGCTAACTCACCGGTTCGATGTGCTAACTTAATCGAGAAGTCTTTCATATTATCCTCCGACCTAAGAAAAATGTACCGTTTTTGCCGACCGATCAGAGACATGACGATACGGGGGCTCGCCGACTGCAAACGACAGTTGGCCGTATCAAGAAGTAAGATACCGTTTCTTGCCGCTTTGCGACATGGTTGCAAGACTGGTTCTCAGCTGGCGCATCATTTAGCGATAAGAAAAGAATTGGTCAATATCCGAACGGTGCTCGATGAGTGCCATTCGATGCTGGTTTCGGCAGCACTTGTCGTCCAGGACGTCGGATTTTGAAGCGAACCTTTTGAAGTGAACCACTACGCCGCGGCGGATTAACGGTTGGGAATTCCCAACAAAGTCGACAGCGGAATGAATCATCAACGATGAGTACATTGCTTGACTATTATCCGTCCCTATTTGGGTTCGAGGTAACCGAAATGGTGCTCAGCGTGCAGCAAGCTGACTTTCACCTGCGTGTCCTTGTCCATCGGTCCAAACAGCGGTGAAGGAATCAGTTCCTTGTCCCAAGCCTGCAATCGGTCGACCGTTTGTTTGAGCTTATCGACGCCGTGTTGATCGGTGATCGAATCGGCGGCGGGAACTGTCTCCGGCGCGGTGGGCATCCCACCTTTGAAGCCCTCGGCCAGAATTTTGCGTTTCATACCCGGGGCCACAGTGACTTTCATCAGCCAAAAAATAGCCCGCATGGGAAGCGGCGGTTTGGGGAATCCGTCCATAGGAAACCGCATCCAATCGGCGACGTGCCCGCACGCCTGACCGAGCGTCCAGTTTCCGTGACTGACATATCCGTCACGCTGCAGCGACTCGACATCCTCCAACATTTCGTCAAAGCTCTGGTATTTGAGCTGACGTTTTTTGGGTTCAGGTTTGGCCATCGATTTGGTTCCCGATCTTGCGTGCTGAAACAACTGGCCGCAAAAACCCCATTAGTTTACAAGACTCACGGTTCCCAGTAACCCTTGTCAACTGGTTCGAGGCGGACGCATACTGTTGAAAATCGTTTGGCTAATTGTCCGTTGGGGATCTTGGTTTGGACGGAAAATTTTTGCGTGCAGCATAGAAGACTCGCAACAGAACTGAAATTGTTCTGGTGACAAACTGGAGCATTTTTGTAGTCGCAGGATACCTACTCATCAGGTACAAGCCACGGAAAAAGCAATCTGATCTTATACGCCATTCGATGCATCGGACAACAAAAGCGGTATAATCAAAATGCCTTGTATCTCCATTTCCAAAAAGGCAATCTAAGATGCAACGAATCCTCTTTTCGGTGTTGATCGTTTTTTGTATTTGTTTTCAAACGCCTGCCCAGGAAGAAATTCGAACCTGGTCCAGTAAAAACGGAAGTTACACCGTCGAAGCGACCTTTGTTTCGATCAAAGGTGATCAGGTGAAGCTGAAGAAATCAGATGGAGAGACAATCGAAGTCTCCCTGTCCGTATTTTCGGATGCCGATCGGATATATATCGAATCGAAAAGCGATCCTGGCAAATCCGTTACGAAAAAAATTGACAAGGAGTTGAGAAATAAATTCGCTAAGTTGGGCGTTCGCGTTTCCAACAACGAACTCGCTTTGAACGAAGAGACCAAGTTAAGTCGAGGATTTTCCGATGCGAGGAGGGTCCGCAAAAATCTGAACGACTTGCAGAATAAGATTAAACGGGCAATGGCTCTAGAGCTGGAATATCGGAACCAATTAAGACAACTTACGATTTTGGACGGCCAACTCAACGCTGAGTTGGCCAAAATTGGCCCCAAAGATGTGTTGAAGAATAATCAGATTGTAGGAGCGATCGAAGCCAACCGAGCCAAAATGCTGCTCATCTATGATGAATTCGAAGTGCTGCAGGAGAATCTAGAATCAGTTCGAAAAGAACTCAGCAAAGAGCGCGATACGTACCTGCAACACACACTCAATCTGCGAAACATCGCGGACGAGATTTCAAAATACCGCTTGGAATTGGCGAACGATGACAAGCTCAAGGCGCTGATCGACGAAGCGAAAAAGAAGACTGGGCTGGATCTCCGGCTTGCAGAAACCAAGTCCTTCTCGCGCTCCATGAAACGGCTGAAAGACTTGGAAGATACGGTTTTGTCTGAGTCGATTCCGTTACAAAGAAGAGGCAATACATATTCGGTGGCCGTGAACTTGAATGGCAAGCATACGACCGAAATGATCGTTGATTCGGGTGCCAGTGCCGTTACTTTGCCTTGGCGAACTGCCAGTCAGTTTGGATTGCAGCCCAGGCCCGACGATCCCAAGATCGAATTAACACTCGCAGACGGTCGGAAAATTCAAGGGCAACTCATCAGTGCCAAATCGATTCGTGTGGGCAAGTTCACCGTCGAAGATGTCACTTGCGTCGTTTTGGGTACTGACGCGCCCAACGCCGAAGCTCTGTTGGGAATGACTTTCCTAGGGAATTTCAAGGTCGAACTTAATGCGGCGGAGAGTTCGTTATCAATGGTCAAGATTGCTGACCAGTAATGAGTAGTGGACGGCGACGAGCTTCAACTTAAAGGAAGCGAAACAAGATATCAGCCTTCGCGCGGAGATGTGGGTCCTGCTCACAATCGCAGCCAGACCCTTTTATCTGGCTGCCTCAACACACTTGCATCGGAACGAAAAAAGGACCAACCACGAAAGACACAAATTACGCGCCGCGGCGCAGCCGCAACCAAGGGATGAAAGATGGCCGTTAAAAATCACAAGAATCCACAATAATTTTTCTTGCTTCTCGTGTTTTTGAACCTATCCTCCGACCAATTGCCAAGCTGTCGGGCCGCCGAAAATCCCACGGACCCTGTCAGCCGGAGAAGTTTCAAATTAACGAGTCAACACGACTCGAAGAGGTGGCGCTTGTTTGAGCCGTTCAAAAGCATCGTTGATGTCGCTCATCGCAAACGTCTCGACATTCGGCGTGATGTCGTGGCGGGCGCAAAACTCAATCATTTTGCGAGTCGTTGCGATACCACCGAGCGGCGATGAGGCCAAAGATTTCTGCCCAACGATCATCGGAAAGATTGCAGCTTCGACTTTTGGTGCCGCACCGACAGTATGCAAGACGCCTTTAGTCGCAAGCGCTGCGACATATGCATCCCAGGGCAAGTCGACGTTCGTTGTGTTGAGAATTAAGTCGAATTTTCCCGCGACAGATTCCAAAGCTCCGTCTTCGCTGGTGGCAACGTATTCGTGAGCTCCCAATTCGCGAGCCGATTCTTCTTTGGCCCGACTGCGTGAAAATGCAGTCACTTCGCAACCCCAAGCCCGCAAAAACTTAACCGCCATATGGCCCAATCCGCCGATTCCAACGACGCCGACGCGGGCGGTCGGTGACAACCCATGTTGTACGATCGGATTGAAGACCGTGATGCCGCCACATAGCAGCGGTCCGGACTTTTCGGCTGGGAGGCCGTCCGGAATCGGCACCGCCCATGCCCAGTGGCAGCGAACTTTGTCTGCAAAGCCACCCATTTGATGAGTGACGGTTCCTTCGGCCGCGAGGCAGAGATTCTGGTCACCACCCAAACATTGATCACAATGCATACACGATCGCGAGAACCAGCCCAACCCAACTCGGTCACCGACTTGCACGCTTGTTACAAGTTCACCCGTGGCCGCGACCTTGCCGATCACTTCGTGCCCGCCGACAAACGGATACTCTGTCATTTGCCATTCGTTATCGCGCATTGAAAGATCACTGTGACAAATTCCGCACGATTCGACATCGATATCGACTTGTTCCGGCCCGATCGTGGGCAAATCATATTCAAACGGCTGAAATTCGCCCTCGGCTTTCATCGCCGCATACGCTTTTACGGTTGCCATCTCTATCCCTTCAAAAAACGAGTATCCTGGTCACTGCTTTGGTTTTCATTTGACAACATGAATTCAATTTTCGCCACGGGGCGTGAAAGCCAATCGCGCTACAGGAAATATCTTCGATCGGCGGTGACCATCTCGTACTCCCAATCGCAATATTCATCAGCTATTCTGAAACGAATATGAACTTAACCGGCAATTAGGAATCCGACCTTGACCAGAGACCTTGGCTGCACGACCAACATTGAAGTAATCAAGCGATTCGTTTCACTCGAAGGGAAGTTCGTGATTGATGCGGGCTGCGGTGGCATGGCATTCACACGTCCCCTGGTCGATCATGGCGCGCGTGTGTTGGCGATTGATCCCGATCCAGTTCAGGCTGAACTCAATCGTGCCGCAGAACCGATTGCCAACGTCGAATTCGTTGAAACCGGAGCAGATCGACTTCCAGTCCAGTCGAAGACAGTCGACGGCGTTTTTTTTGCTTACTCGTTACATCACATTCCAGCCGACATTTACCAGCCCGTATTTGATGAAGTTGTGCGTGTCCTCAAACCGGATGGTTTTCTCTACGTAATCGAGCCGATCGATTGTCCGTTCAACGAAGTGATGAAGCTGTTTCACAACGAGGACCAGGAGCGTGCAGCTGCCTGGCAAGCGTTAGAGGAACTGGCAATTCCTGCCTTTATTTCGGCTGAAGTCGTCACCTATCACAACTTTGCCCAATATGATTCGTGGGATGGCTTTGCCAAACATTTTGCGGGCCGCTCTTTCAACACGCTTTTCACCGAAGCGGACATTCGCCAGCCCGAAGTGAAAGAAGCATTTGAGCGCCTGGGCGGACCCGAACATCGGTTCGCATCGCCCAAGCAAGTGATGTTTTTACAGGGACTGAGAGAAAAAAACGCTGATTCGCATCTTCATTCTTCGACTTCAGATTGACTGCGTCGATCAGCGATTTTTTTCCGACCTCCGACCTCCGACCTCCAATTCCGACCTTGACTTCGACCTCCCATTCCGAATTCGAATTCTATTTGACTCGTTCGCCGGTGACTTCAATTTCGCCTTCATCTTGCGTTTCGTCGAAATAATAATAAAGCACTCCGTTAACCTGATTTCCTTCAATGGTTAGGTCCCAGTCGACGGATATAGGTTGGTCCTGATAATCCTGCTTTGTTGAAAAGGTCAAGACACCATCCTTGAACTTGACGCTGCGGACTTTGGCCGTTTTGTCGTCAACAAAAGTAACTCCCAGACGTTTACCCTTTTTCTTTGCCTGAATCTTGAATGAAAGGGCATTTCCGTCGGGCGTCTCAAATTCCAATAACCACTTCCCGATGACGGGAGTCATGGGATCGTATTTCTTGGCCGTCCACGGAATCGACTTGTCTTCGTCGTTGACCGTGTAGCTCATGGTCCCAGCGATTTTGTCGGCTGAAACCTTGCCTTCGAATTTGATCGCGGCCGTTGGTGCTTCAGGATGTGGAAAAACTTCAAACGAGAACGTGCCGTCTTTCAGTGCGCTGTTTTTGATTTCTAAATCGTGTTCTTCGTCTTTGACTTTTCCCGAAAACTTACCGTCCTTTTCCGCGATAGTGACTTTGGATTCGATCATTTTATCGCCGGACTTTCGTTCCCAGATCCAGGTCCCGACCGGTGAATGATCTTTCACCATTTCCGCGGGCTTGGTTTGTTGAGCTGGCATGCTTGTCGTTGACAAGATCAGGACTGCGATAGGAAATGCTACTGCGGTCAGCGATTTGAGAATTGTGTTCATGACTTAATCCGATTGCTGGTGTGGAAGATGATCAACAAAAGCGACAATCTGGCTTATTCGCGATTCACAGCATTGTATTGTAGTTATTCCAAAAAAAAGGCGAAAACTCCACTGATCTCTCAGCCCGAGTTCTTCGGCCAGCAAAGCTCGTAGCAAAGCTCGTTGTTCGTAATTCCCAATTAACATCGAGAATCGGTGTGACCGGAAGCCACACCGCTTTGCCAATCCTTACCCGTTTCACGAGATTAGGCTGGCTTCAGCACCACGAAGTGCGAACCGAGTCTTGAATGATCAAGCAATCGGATTCCCTTGCCGGCTTTCCCATTTTTGAGGACCTCTGCCAAATTTGTCGAGGCGTCTGTGTGTTTGCAAGCTGCCTTGAAAAAAAGTAGCATGGTTAACGACGGCCTACGGACGTCATTTAAAGATTTTTTACGGCGACTTAGCCAGCCCCGTAACTTATCCCAGTGTAGTGAGCAAAAAATGGGGACAGATTGTCGGATTTGATTGAGCTAATCCGGGGAGATATTCATCTTTGGTACGTTCGGACGGAAGATGTCAAGCGAAGGGAATGGCTCACTCTTTACCATGACCTGATGTCCGGCGACGAACGCGAGCGGCACCAACGATTTGTTTTCCAGAAAGATCGCGATCAATTCCTTATCGCACGGGCTTTACTGCGTAAAACGCTGTCGCGATATTCGGCTGAAAAGTCGGGCGATTGGCGTTTCCAGACCAGTGAATTTGGAAAGCCAGAAATCGACGCTACGCAAAATCCGTCGCAGCTACGGTTTAACGTGTCTCACTGCGATGGGCTCGTTTTGTGCGGTGTTACGGTCGGATGTCAGATTGGCGTCGATTGCGAGAACATCGATCGGAACGTCGAAATCGAACGACTCGCGCCCTGCGTCTTTGCCGCGAAGGAACGAGAATATCTTGACTCGGTTCCCGAGTCTCTTCGGACGGAGACCTTCTTTCGATTTTGGACACTCAAAGAGGCCTACCTCAAAGCCCGTGGAATCGGAATGTCACTGTCGTTGCGGGAGTTTTCATTCGATATCTCCGCGACTCAACTTATCAATGTGTCTTTCAGTCCCAGGATTGAAGATCACCCGCAGAATTGGCAATTCGTGCAACCGTCAGTTCACGGCCCATTTGTGATCGCGTTGGCGGTAAACCTTCCGCATGGGGAAAAGTTGAATATTGAACTTTGGGAAGCATAAACAGGCGCTCTATCGGCAACCAAAAAAAGAACTAGTTACTCCTCAACATCATTTTTTCTATGGCTTCGTTACGCCCGCGCCTTTTAAAAAATGCATTGACACACCACTTGCTAGAGACCTTTGACCATTTCTTCGCGCTCGCCTCGGAAATAACGAAACACGTTCGCGGCATCGAGTACCACTGATCCCGCATCCAAAACGATGACCGCTCGTATCCAAAATCCGTAAGCCGTATCGGAGGGAAACAAATCAAGGCGCATCCAAAGAAAATAGATTAACGGAATCCAGTAGATGTGTGCCAAACCAAGAAGTCGTGAAAAACCACTGGTCGCGGTCAGAATGACAAAGGTCGTCGCGTTCAACAAAGCAACGCCGAATACAACTTGAGCCTCGAGTCGGTCAAACCAGAACAGCGGCGCGATCATGTTGGCGGCTAACAACGAGATTAACCAGGGCTTCCAGGCCAGCGGCATTTTTGCCAGACCGCGGTGGTATTTAACAAAGGCTTTGAAAAATACGCGAATCATGGGCCTAAAAGTTATAGATTGCACAGCCGACTTGAAGGCCGGAGCCAACGTTGATTACCAGCCCGATCTCACCTGGCTTGGCAAGACCCTCAGTTTCGATCCGGTGCAGCGTATAAGGAAGTGCCGAGGTGAACCAGTCTTTACCGTCGCCAACGAGATCCACGAACCGTTCCCGAGGAATATTCAGCACGCGCCCCAATTCGGTCAAGAACCCGGTTGAAAATTGTGGCGGCAAAACGATGCTGATCTCTGACATCGACAGCCCTTCACGCTTGAGAAGTTCGTCGACCGCCTCCGGGATGATCTTCAAAAATAGATCTGCGATCGATGGATCTTGCTCGAGATAAACACATGGCTTGCCGTTCATATATTTGCCGGTGACGACACGAGCCTCCAGATGTTCGGGAAGGTATTTGAAGACAAATTCTCCAAAGCCAATCCTCGCTTGATCGGCCTGGTCCAGGATGATCGCGGATGCCGTTTCCTGCAAACCAAATACTTCGTCCGGATAATGCTCACGGTTGTTTTCAATTTCCGAAGCGATGATTAACGCAGTGCGAATTTTTTTACTGCGAATCATTTGGGCAGCGATATCGCAAGCGCTCAGGAATCCCACGCCGCCATTGATCACGTCAAAAGCGAAGGTCCGCTGCTGATCTGTGGGTTTGATATTGTCGTTGATTTTCAATTCGCCAGCGATCATTGTCGCCAGTGCCGGTTCGGAGATGAATTTCGTTCGATAAACGCCCGCGAACAAAACCAGGTCAATCTCCGATCCGTCGTAGATAGATTTCGCCAGACAGTTTTCCACCGCTTCTTTGACCATCGGCATCGTTTCGGTAGGCACTTTGGTTTCAGGCGAAAGTACCCCCACACTGGCCGCTCGTATTCGAGGTACTGGGCTGATCGAAACTGGGCTTTGAGACTTATCAATTTGTTTCGCTTTTTCGGCTGTGTGTCCCAATTCCGTCCGTTTCCGAATTCGATCGGGCAGATCATCAAAGGTGTATATTCCCGTACCGATGGTTTGTCCGGAGCCGGTGATTGCGAAGAAGACGTTATCTCCACTTTTAATGTGGCCGTTGAGAATGTTGTCCCAAACGGCAACGAAATGGCTGGTGGATGCGGTGTTACCTCGCTGGCTCAAATTGTTGATCGTGTTTTCTGGCGTGCAGATTTTGCGTTGAAACGTTTCATTAATGGCGCGTGCCCCGTCGAGCAGAGATCGTTCGGATGTTTGGTGCATAATTACATGCTGCATCATTTCCGGTTTCCACGAACTTCGGTCCAGCACGTGTTTGGAGTGGGCGATCGAGTTTTCGATTGCGACTGTTGTATGCTTGATTGGATCGGGAACGACGAGGATCGGGCCTCCGTGTTCCTGTTCAGTGGGCTGCCCCACGCACATCCAGCTGTATTTTGACAGCGAATACATTTCCAATTCATGAAAGCCGACATCCTTTTTCAACGAGGCCTCCAGAAGAATTGCTGCGGCTGCGTCGCCCAGCGTTAGACAAGCAATGCGCGGGTCCATGAAATCCGAGATTTCCTGCTGCGCCGTTGTCGTCACAGGTGAAAGTTGTTCGGCACTGACCAACATCACTCGACGTGCAGCACCGGAATTAATATAAGATTCGGCGATGCTGATTCCGGTGAACATTCCGGCGCACGCGTTCGAAACATCAAATGCGATCGCATTCGGAAATCGAAACCGCTGCTTGAGATACATCGCGGTGCCGGGCTCGAGTGCCGCGGCTCGCGCCGATTCATAACGACCAATATGGCAGCAAATGACCAGGTCGATCTGATCGGGTGTGTACTTTGAGTTGTCGAGACATTCGGCGACGGCATGGCTGGCAAGATCAGAGGTAAACTCGTCTTCGTCGGCCACTCGACGGGAATTGATCCCTGTCATTTCTTCCAGCGGAAACCCTATTTTGTTCTTACAGCCAGCAACAACTTCATCGGTCGAGGCCGACTTGGGCGGAAGATAAACTCCGATACTCTCGATGATGATGTTGGTTTTACGGGTTTCCGATGAAGCCGTATCTTGCGGTTCGACCAGGGGAGCTGTTGTTTCGATCTGTGGCTCGATCGGGTCGAATGCAGAATTCGCCACGGCGATATCTGATTCGTCGCTGCTAACTTCGTTTGTACAGGACAATCCACTCGCGGAGAGTTCTGCAATGGTTGGATGTTTGAACAGCGAGGCAGGCAGAATCTCAATTCCGACTTTGTGTGCAAGCGTGGTGATTTCAAGACTCTGCATCGATGCTCCGCCGAGATCAAAAAAATTATCCTCAATGCCGACCTCATCCAGTCCGAGCACTCTGGCCCAAATCTCAGCCAGTTTTTCTTCCACATCATTCCGCGGTCTGACGAAGGAAGCACGCAGATCCGGTCTTGCGGTGTCTGGGGCGGGCAACGCCTGGCGATCAACCTTGCCGACAGGATTAAGCGGAAGTTCGTCCAACGGAACAAACATGGACGGCAACATGTAATCGGGCAACTCTTGCTTCAGGTAATCCCGCAAGTCGCTTGTGTTTGGAACGTCGTGATGGGTGAAATACGCAATCAATTGTTTATCGTCAATTCTAGAACTGCATTCGCGGGCCATTACAACCGTTTGGCGAATCGCGGGATGATCGCTCAGCCGCGATTCAATTTCGCCGAGTTCAATCCGGAATCCGCGGACTTTGACCTGAAAATCTTCGCGACCGAGAAATTCAATCTTGCCGTCGGCGCGGAAGCGAGCCAGATCTCCAGTCTTGTACAACTTCGCCTGATGGTTACGGCGAAACGGATCGTCAACAAACTTCTCGGCAGTCAATTCGGGTTGATTCAGATAACCACGGGCAAGTCCTTCGCCGCCGATGTAAAGATCGCCCGTGACGCCACATGGAACAGGTTGCCTGCGGCGATCGAGTATAAAAATCTGGGTGTTGGCGATCGGACGACCGATCGGCATCGGATCCGATCTTTCTCGGACACGGTCGATGGCCGACCAAATTGTTGTTTCGGTTGGTCCGTACATATTCCATAGGCTGGAACAGCGGCCCAGTAATTGCTCAGCAAGATCAGGAGGAAATGCCTCGCCGCCACAGAGAATTTTTAGTTGTTGATCGCCCATCCAACCCGCTTCGACTAACAGTCGCCAAGTTGTCGGTGTGGCTTGCATGATGGTTGCTTTGGAGTCGGCAATCGCATCGGCCAACTGAACTCCATCAGCCGCGACCCCCGGGCAAACCATAACCACCTTGGCTCCCACGGTCAGCGGCAGAAACAGTTCCAGGACCGAAATGTCAAATGTAAACGTTGTTACCGCCAACAATACATCGTCGCTGTTGATTCCCGGTTTCTGCTGCATCGAACTCAGGAAATTCACCACCGCGCGATGTTCGATTTGGACACCTTTTGGCTTACCAGTGGATCCCGACGTGAAAATCACATAAGCCAGATTCGATGGCTCGGCTTGTCGTGGTCTGTCTGTGTTGTCTTGTTTGGCGATTTTGGTCCAGTCGCTGTCAAGACAGACAATTTGGCGCCCCGGTTTCGGAAGATCATCCGCCAGCTTCTGTCGCGTTAAGACAACGGTCGCTTGACTTTCTTCGAGCTGAAAAGCCAGACGTTCGGCGGGCGTGCCCGGAGAAAGCGGTACATAAGCTCCGCCCGCTTTCAAGACTCCCAGTAGGCCAACTATCATTTCAATGGAACGGTCGAGATAAACTCCAACCAGAACATCTGGTCCAACTTCGAGACTTGCCAGATAATGGGCAACTTGATTGGCTAGTTTGTTGAGTTCGCGGTAGGTCAGCTGTTGGCCATTGCACTGCACCGCAATTGCATCCGGCTTTTGCCTAACCTGCGCTTCAAACATTTCATGCAAGCAACAGGGGCGCGGAAACTCGACAGCCGTGTCGTTCCAGTCCTCAAGCAGCAGATTCTCTTCGGCTTTGTTTAACAACTTTAAATCAGCAAGCGGACGTTCAGGATTGTCGACTATACTTTCCAGCAAATTCTGAAAATGTCCGACCATCCTGACAATGGTCGACTCGTCAAACAGGTCCAAGTTGTATTGGAACGCAGCCGATACAGAATCGTCGGCGTGAAGAACCATCAACATCAAGTCGAACGCCGAACCTTGCTGCCTCAATGCGAACGGCTCCAAACCGAGCGAGGCGAGATTAACAGGTTTGCCGTTGGAACTTGCATCGGGCGCTTGATCCAGGTGCAGTTTACGAGGTTTATCCCATCCAATTGCAACCTGGAAAATCGGAGAACGACTTGCGTCGCGGGGCGCTTGTAATCGCTCGACCAACATCGGAAACGGATAGTCCTGGTTTGTGATTCCACCGACTAGTGTTTTACGGACGTGTCCCAGAAAGCTCGTGAAGGTCTCTTCAGCCGATAACTTGGCTCGCAACACGATTGGATTGAGGAAATAGCCGAGAACATTCTCAAATTCCGGCAGATTTCGTCCGGCGGTCGGTGAGCCAACGAGGATGTCATCCTGACCGCTGTATCGATACAACAGCACTTGAAAAGCCGCTAGAAACGTGGCAAACAACGTTGCATCTTGAGACTTGGAAAGGTCCATCAGTTTTCTTGAGAGGTCGTCCCCCAAATCGAAATCAAAGGATTTTCCCCGGTACGACTGCAATGGCGGTCGCGGATAATCGGTGGGAAGGTCGAGGACAGGCAACTTGCCTTCAAGCTGTTTGTGCCAATATTCCCATTGCCGCTGGCCTTCCTTGCCGTCCATTATTTGCTGCTGTCGACGAACAAAGTCAGCGTACGGAATCCCGGTTTGCGAGAAGTCCGACTTCCTTCCGGTTGTTTCCTCACGGTGCAACAACTCGAGTTCATCGAACAACAAATCGAATGACCAAAAATCGAGTGCAATGTGATGAACGGTGAACAGCAAAACGTGGTGGTTGCCTTTCCTTTCAAACAGCTGCACACGAATAATAGGCCCGTTTTCGAGATCGAAGGGCTCGTCGGCAACGGACTCAATCGTCGCGTCGAGTTTTTCCTGTTGCCAGTCTCGTGCATCGAGAGTTTGCATTTGAAACGCTTGGCGCGGATGCACTTTTTGAGTTGGCATTCCATCGAGCATCGAGTACGTCGTTCGCAAGATCTCGTGACGGTCCAAGATCGTTTGAAAAGCTCTGCAAAACGCTGCGCGGTCGAAACCCGCGTTCACTCGCGTCGCGTACATGATGTTGTATGCCGAACTGTTTCGGTCCATTTGATAGATGAACCACAACGCTCGCTGTCCGTAAGACAATGGATGATTGGTAATCTCGCGGCCCGATTCTTCCTGCAGCAGTTTTTTCAGCAACTCGCGTTTTTTGCTGAAATTCAGGTTCAGCATTTTCTTCAACATCTCGTCAATGTCGGATTCCGACATTTTGTCGAGGTTGGCTAATATTCTGCTTGCCGAAGGTTCGGCGTCCGTCTCGAATAATTTCTCTGGGTCATCGATTCCGTTTGCGATCAGAGCGTTTTGCGCTTGTTTGTTTTTGGGGCCGGCGCTTTCTGGCTCGATCTTCAGCGACGTCGCGAGGTGGCTGGATAACTCC
The DNA here is from genome assembly GCA_024638965.1 of Planctomycetaceae bacterium. Lineage (GTDB taxonomy): Bacteria > Planctomycetota > Planctomycetia > Pirellulales > Pirellulaceae > Mariniblastus. Next base: position 39,550 of record JAHEJI010000003.1, on the reverse strand, counting down.
GCGATCGTCGGATAGTTGAACAACAGTTTCGGAGAAACGGAACAACCCATCCAGTCTTCAAGCTCGCCCGAGATACCCAAAAGTGCGACGGAATCCAAACCAAAATGAGCGAAAGATTCATTGACATCCAATTGAGCAGGCGGAGTCTTCAGGCGATTCGCAATGCGGTGCACCAACCACGATTCAATGGAGCTGGCGGAAGGAATTGTCGTAGCTGGAGTTGTTCGAGAGATCGCCGCAACGTCGGAAAAGGTGTGTGCCTCAGATTCCTCGCCCCGCCGCCATTGGGCCAGCGTATCAAGTTGTCCAGCCAGGTATTTTTCTCGACAGACTTGGCGTTGGACTTTGCCGCTGGACGTCTTGGGCAGACTTCCGGTTTTTAGAAGCACGATCGTGTGAGGCGTGACTTCCAGAATTTCAAAAACAGCTTTACGGACCGCCGCCGTAATTTCTCGGGTGTCGTGTTTTCGGTGCCCGCGGTCCAATTCCTGAGCGATGACAAGTTGTTCGGAATTATCAATTTCAGTCGAAAACGCGACACCACTACCGATTCGAATCGCCTCGTGAGCCTGTTCCGCAATCGACTCGATATCATGCGGATACAGATTTCGACCGTTAATAATGATCAAGTCTTTGGTGCGACCCGTTACAAACAACTGGTCGCCATGAAAGAACCCCAGGTCGCCGGTTCGCAGGAACTGACCGTTATCACGGTTTGCGAGCCGTCCCTGAAACGCCCGTTTTGTTTCCTCTTCGTTGTTCCAGTAACCTTGGGCAACACTATCGCTCCTAACCCAAATCTCCCCGACTTGGTCAGTCGACAATGGTTCGCAAGTCACAGGATCAACGATCAAGACTTGTTGGTCTGACAAGATTTGTCCAGAGGCAACCAGTTGCCGCGCAAAACTGGCTCCATCGGAAACCAGGACGACGCGGTTCCCTTCAAGTTCTTTCGCGTCAACCGATCTGACAACAGGTCGTTTCCGACAATCCGCACCGCTAACGATCAGGGTCGTTTCCGCCATTCCGTAACAGGGATAATGTGATTCGGCTCGGAAACCGTATGGCTCGAATTTTTCGCTGAACTTTGCAAGTGTTTCGGCGCGGATCGGTTCAGCGCCGTTATAGGCCACTTTCCAACTACTTAGATCCAGGCCTTCGCAATCTTCGTCCGTTATTTTTTCGTTACACAGGGCGTAGGCGAAATTTGGACCGCCGCTGATCGTCACGTTGAATTTGCTGATCCCGCGCAACCAACGGATCGGTTTTTGTAAAAACGACATGGGCGACATGAGAACATTTGGCCGGCCGACGTAGAGCGGATTGAGGACTCCGCCAATCAACCCCATGTCGTGATAAGTGGGCAACCAGGAAAGTCCCAAACTCGTTCGATCGGCTGCGAATCCGTACGTGATCAACGAACAGTTGTGCATCAGATTCGCGTGCGTCAGCATCACGCCTTTGGGCTGACCCGTCGAGCCTGACGTGTATTGCAGAACCGCAAGCGTGTCGTCATACAAATCCGCACCAAACCACTCGTTGGCCAGCTCACCAGAAATCTGGTCCGTCGCCAGCCAGTCAACTTGCTTCAGGTGGGGCGCATTATCCAACACAATCGCTGACCGTTCGACGATCTCCTGAACAGATAGTACGACAGCTGCCTGCGCGTTTTCGCTGATTGCTTCGACACGCGCCATGTTTCGATTCCGCCGCGGTGGCAAAGCTGGAACGGCAGTCGTTCCCGCGAAAAGGCATCCGAAAAACGCCGCAACGAAATCCAGCCCTGGCGGATACAACAACAAAGCACGTTCGCCGTTAAGCCCCATCTCGGTCAACTGAACAGCGATCGCTCGCGCTTCCCGGTAGAGTTCTGAGTAGGTTAGCTGCGTTACCTGCTCTTGTTGACCCAAGTAATAGAACGCGGGCTGAGACGGCTGTTGTTTGCTCCAATAGCGCAGACGATCAACCAGGTTAGTATCGGGAGGCGCATAGGGTTTATGGCTATGATTGAGATTCACCTGATTCGGTTCCCGTTTGGCGAACGTCTAAAATCTTCGTTTTCTCGGAGTCAAAACGTCCAATTGAGTTCAACCACAATTGCGAATGAGAACTGCACAGGCGTCGTATCTTGATTTGCAAAGATTTAGCCGTCTCAACGCGCGTGAAAAATAGTTTAGCGCTCCGTCGGGAATAAACACAGCATGACCGTGCGGGAAGCCAATAGCCTACCAACGCGATCCCGAATTCACAATGACCAATCCCTTGATTTTGGGGGAGCAAACCAGTCGTCATACGGGCTGTATCAATCACGTTGACAATTCGGGGAGCGCGGGCATCGGCCGCGAAGGCATCTTTGACAATTCACCAGTTTTCCCTGTAAGAGGAGCGACATACTCTGGTGCTTCCTCCCCGAGAACTCAAAAACGCCACAACGCTCAAACAAACTCAATCCAGAAGGGCGACTACGAATGGGCGACTACGAATGGGCGACTACTTGAGGCTCAATTCTCGATCAAACCTAAACCGGTCAGCACGGCGTCGGAGGGAGTGGACGCAAAAGCATCAGCTCCCAATTGTCGCCAAATATCCGGAGCGTCTTGTAGCGCAGAACCACCAACCATGATTTTGCATTTTGTGTCCGATTGACGCACGGCTTGCACGGTTTGGCGAACCGCCTTTAGTTGCGTGCTGAGGGCGGCCGACAACAGGAGGAGCGAGGCGTCGAAGTAATTGACGGCCTGAGCAATGTCGATTGCCGGTAAATCGGCACCAAGGCAAACAACTCGCCAACCTGCGAGTTCGAAAAAGTCGGACACGACACGGACTCCGATATCATGTGCGTTACCTGCAACGGCCGCGGCAACCACCGTTAAGCCGTTTGAAGTTTGCCTTTGGCCCTTGTAGCTTAATACGGCCATGGTGCGTTCAGTTGTCGAGGTAACAATATGTTCCTCGGCAATATTGACCTCGGCCTCGTGCCACATCCTGCCGATCTCACGTTGCGCTGTTATCAACACCTGATATGTGTTTTCGAATGACATTCCCTTGTCATGCGCATCGATAATCAGCTCGATCGCACCTGCGCTGTTCCCCTCAAGGATTTGCAGCAAATATTGCATCGCCAGTTTGGAAATGGGATCATTTGTGTCGAGTTCGGCGGCCTTGTCTTCTAACAATTCGAATGATTTCACAGCTGCTGTGATGTACTCGGTTGGAGCCTTGCAACAGACCTCTGGTAATTCTTCCTCCAGCACTTCGGCCAGACAAACCAGGCTTTCGCGAAGCAGATTCTCGGGAACCTCCCGAGCGAGAAATGCAGCTCGAGACCAACGGACTCGAGACAAGAACAACGCAGGTTGTTTTTCGTTCATTGCGGCAGATAGTTCACGAATGCGTTGGCAAAAATGATCTTTCCAGTGAACAAACGCGGACTCGCCAAATTGAATTTTTACGTCCGGATGCTTTTCAAGAAAACAATCGCTTGCACATGCGGCGTAGGCAGAAGCGCTCACCGCAAGTAATTCTGCCGCTATTGAATTACCTTTATTCATCATTATCGACCTGCCTGAATTTTTTTTGCGGATATCAACTTCCCAAACCTGACGTGCAGATGCATGTAACTCATTTGCAGCAAGAGCGGTAGGTTGCTTTTGACAGTCTAATACTAAAGCGCCAGTTTGAAACCACGGATGTCACGGATTTTCTCAACGTACCAGACAATTACACGGATCCTCGGTAGACTAATGAAACTCTGATAACAAGCATGGAATTCGTGTCTTTAGGTGTGCATTGGTATTTCTAGTAAATCGAAAGAACACAATTTGAAATTTGCAAAACGATGTGACCGTGTCGTCTTCGCTCGGACCTTGCTGGCCTGCAGTTTGTTGGCCTCGGGTGCGTTTGCCAGCGACCCGCCGATTACTGCGGTGGCGTTTAGCCCTGACGGAAAATACGTTGTTGCTACCAGCCAGGCCGGACTTCATATCCTCAGCTACCCAGAACTCACAAAGCAAAAAACAATCAAGGCCGCGGCCGCCAATCTGCACTGCCTGGCCGTTTCACCCGACGGAAAGCAATTGGCAATTGGCGGCGGGAACCCGTCGGAAGAAGGAATCGTCGAAATCTTTTCCTGGCCAGAGGCAAAATCATTAATCACGTTAAGCGAACACGAAGATTCGGTATTGTCGCTCGTCTGGCGCGATAATTCCAAATTGCTTTCATCAAGTCTGGATTGTGAAATCAAGCTTTGGGACGTGCACAAAAAAAAGGTCTTGCGCACCTACAGCGGGCATTCGCGCGGTGTCACAACCCTACGTCTTTTGAAGGATGGAAAGACGTTGGTCAGTGCCGGAAATGATCAATCAGTGCGCGTTTGGAACATTGAGTCGGGCGAGCTTGTTCGCAGCCTGAATCAACACACTAAGCCCGTTCATGCCCTCGCCTTGCGTCCCTCCGAGGGCGGTTTGCGGATGGTCGCATCGGCGGCGGGTGACCGTACCATTCGATTCTGGCAACCGACCATTGGCCGGATGGTGCGTTACGTCCGACTGCAATCCGAACCCTTAAACATCGCCTGGCTCAACGAGACACTGATCGCGGCGGCTTGTGTGGATGGGCACGTTCGTGTGGTCGATGCCAATAAGGTGAAAGTGATGCAAGAGCAACCGGGTATCAAAGGTTGGGCCTACGCGATTGCCGTTCACCCGTCCGATGGAAGCCTGGTGGCTGGCGGCGCAGACGGACAGATGCGTAGATTAAGGTTTTCTATTGAAAAATGAGTTCGAGTTAGTGCTGAAAACCAGGTGCGGGGCTTAACCAATTGTTAAACGAAATATCACAAAACGATAACATCTTGTGAAGCCTGGTTTATCATCGGCGAAAGCCAGAGCATGCCGCCTCGCACAGCGTCCGAGAGCAGTTTGGAATTGAGGCAGATAGAATGTTGACGGGTTCCAAAAACGATCCACATGTCGATTTGGCAAATCCATGTCTTGGACCGGTTTTCCGCAAAATAAGACTGGCGAAGATAGCGAAGTTCCAAGGGGTTGTCGCGAATTTGGGGGATAACTTATGGTTAGCTTCGGTGAATCGAATTGCAGAATTAATATCGCCCAAAATTGTTGACGATCGCTGGTCCAACATCTATGTTACGGCACAAGATCCATTGCCCGTGAACACCCGTTTGCCGGCCTTATGGATTTCTGGCAATTTACCAACCATCGCCAATTGAAAGTGACTATGTCAGTTTCTTCGAGTCGCGAACTTGTCAGTACATCGAGCTATCGAGCCGGGTTGCGAACTGATAAAAACGTCCGCTTTATTGATCGATCCGAGTACTGCAATATGCTTGTGAGCTCTCGGGAGTTGATTCGATGTGATATTTCGGTCGCGCGCATTCGCGGTATCTATGATCCGGATTTGGAGCTGCGATTTCTCATTGAAGAAGAGCTTCTTTTTCCGGGCTAGAATCGTTGCAGCCCGCTTTGATTCTCGGAAAACGCTTGCCGTGCAACAATCGGTCCAAGAGATTGGCAGGTCTGAGATTAGGATCGTCGGCATCTAGCGTTAACCGCTTACCGCGCCGAGTCAGCACGACAAATTTATTCGGTGCTTTCCGCTCGACGACCACCCAATACTTGTCCACGAAATAGCCGTAAGAGTCTCCATGTTTTGATGGAGAGATCGCACCCGCCCGCGGACCCGGTTTGCGGCTGTGTTTCGTTTTTCGATAAATGACTCGAGATCCGACTTCGATCATCGATTCCTGACCTCCTTATTGTCGTCGCCGAAACAAACGGCGACGAGTCCACCAAATTGTAACAGGATACAAAAGAAGTTCCAACAACAATCGTCACAAATTACAAGCGGAGTTGCTGCTGGATATTTGAACAGCACCCTCGAGTTGCATCCACCACAGCCTACTGCGGTGTCTTTCAAATAATTCACTTATCGTCAAAGACGCATTTGAAGAGCAGAGCTGACGAAAATTCTCGTTTCCTTCAGTTCCGAAATACATCATGGCCCTGAAAAGTGACCTTCGATTACAATAATCAACGCTGTATTGGTAGATCTCGTATTCAATTCTGGCGATAATTTGGCAGGACACCGTCGTCAACAACGCATCGAGGTTTGGATTCTCGCGCCCTGAAAATTGCGAACGTCAAACGCCACGAGAGATCATAAGCAGTCCGTCTACTTTGGGAGAGGACATGAGGCTAAAACAAATATCATCATGGGCAATGTTAGTCCTTGTACCTGCAACCTTGGCCTTAGGGCAAAAAGAAGAGGATGCCGGGCCGGTTGGGATTTTCCAATCGCGAGCGGAATACGATCAGTTCATGCGGGGCGCGAAAAGAACCGCTTACGGGCCTAATGGCAGTGCAGAATTAAGGGCCATGATCCCGATGCTCAACGACATCGCGCTTAATCAGCCAATCGGATCAACCGCTAATCAATACAACACCGAAACAAGTACGCTTGGATTGCTGTCTGACAAGAACATTCGCGCCGATCTTGAAATGGTGGATGACCAATACGAAGAACTAAAACGTCTGAACTCAGAGATTCAAAACCGCATGGCGGACCAAATACGAGGTTTGGATTTTAGGGACACCGGAAACCTGACAAGTCGAATTCGGGCAATGAGTGAACAATCGCAAAACGACCTGAATTCGGTATTGCTACCTCATCAGGTGACTCGACTAAGACAGATTCGCATGCAATCACAATTACGCCGTCGCAGTCTCGTCGACATTCTTACCAGTGACCCGCTCAAAACGGAACTGGACATCACAGATCGTCAGACAGCTGAGCTTCGACAAGAAGAACAGGAAATCGAAGAAGACTTGGCCAGAGAAATTGCCAAACTTCGCGAGAAGGCGCGAGATCGTTTGCTCTCAAAGTTGAAGCCAAATCAGAAAGCCGAAGTCAAAGAGATGTTGGGTGACGCGTTTGATTTCAGCAAGTCGAAGGATGACAAGTCCGCCAGAGGAAAAGGCAAACGGAAATAAAGCCGTTGCAGTTCGAAGATGCGCCCAACGCGGGCTCCGTCATGCCGTCCGCAGAGATGCGTGAGTAAGGTTTTGAATGAAGAATGAAGAGGACGGAAACATGAAAGCGTCAACGGGTTCGAAATTGAGGTAATCGTTTTTGGTATTTAACGTTGTCAAAGTCCAAACCGCATTCTCAAATCCTTGTTCTGCATTCTGCAAGCGGTTGTCAAAGTGGTTTGGATCGGGAGACCTGCCCCGGCGGTATTCGTTCCTTTGCTGGCTGCAGATCTCGGTGATTACTTGTCGTTGGCAACTTCATTGCCTTGGAGACGCACCAAGAACTGATTGATTCCAATCGCGACATTTTGTGGAATCGTGTGCCCTCCTTCAAACGGCAACCAATCGACTTCAAATTCATGCTCGACGAGCTTTTTTTGAAGTGTGTCACTCCCCTTAAATGGCAACACCGCATCGTTACGGCCATGGGCAAGAAAAACCAACGGTTTGTCCTTCGCTGCACCGGTTAATTCGGCGGGTAAATGTCCGGACGGTGACAAAAGGATTAGGGCGTTTACCAGTTGCGAATCCTGTTCCAAAAACATACTGGCCAAAGTTGCGCCTTGGGAGAATCCACCTAAAATGATTTCAGCCTTAGGGTTTTTTTGTTTGATGTAGGTAAGCAGCGCGACGACTTTGTCTCGCGATGTTTGAATGTCTGCTGGCTGTCTCACCCACGCTCGTCCCCCGCGTGCCAAACCCATTGGTGCTTCTGGAAAAATGATACAGGTGCTGTCGCTGACGGTGAGGACTTGGCCTAATGGCACCAGATCTTTCCCGGTCCCTCCCAACCCATGCATCAGAATTACGACATGAGACGCCTTGGAAACTTCCGTCCCCAAGCGGTAAACGGTCAATCCGCCCCAGGCTGGGGGATCGGGTTTTGCCTGAGTCATTTTGTCGCCATCTGTCTGCTCGGCGACCTGGTTTTTGGCTTTCTTGGATTTGCTGTCCTGAAGGACCAAACCCGCAGGCGCCAATGAAACGAAAGACAAGATGATCAGGCTCAGAATCGATGTCGTTTTCGTCATGATGGAGCTCCAGCTTCGTAATCCACTCAAAATGTTAGTTGATTATTTCGGTAAATCCAGCGGTCGCCTGATCCAGAAATTGCACGATCAGCCTTCCCTATCCCTCCGGCAGATCCTGTATTCGAGGATTCGGCAAACTCGGCGCTGTTTTGCACAGCCAATTCTTGTATGCTGCACCCATTCAGTCACTCCGTACATCCATTGATGGTCCATGGCATTTTTTAGATCAGAACCCAACTTGCCCGACAACGACAAAGCGAGAGTCGAGTTTCATTTGCAACAGATCGCCGAATGCATCGGTTTCGATCGGTTCAAGCTCCCCGTGCTGAGCATGAAATCGTTGTTCGGCTTATATGAATCCAAACTAACCCTGGACCAGATGATCGGTTTCGTCGGCGAGCACCTTGATCATGACGTCAACGGTCTCCGATTGACCGTCGTCCCTGAACAGCTCGAGAAATGCGGCGGAGGCGGCTGAGGCGGCGGATCATGTGAGGGTCTTGGCGGTCTGCCAGGCAGTTACGATGTTGATGAGCGATTGATTACTCTCAATACAGAGATGAAACAAGAGCCACTGCTCACAACGGCAACCTTGATTAATCAGGTCGTTTGTGATTTGTTGTATCAACATAAGTTCGGCTATGCACACTTTCCTGAAATCGTCGATCTAGCGGTCGTCAGTACGGGACTGGGAATGCTCCAAAGCAATATTGGTTTTGTCAACAATAGCGGTTCGTTTTGGGATTCAACGCAGTGGGGGATTTTTCCTCGACCGTTTCTCGACAGCCACTCACTGGCCTATGCGAGTTCGATCGCAGCTTGGGCCCGCGGCGAGAAAGATCCCGAGTGGGCCAATGAACTGCCAAGCGAAGTCAAAAATCCGATGCGTAAATCGCTTAAATATTTAATCAAGACCAACGACTCGTTCATTCAACCGATGGCCCCCAATCCATTAAAGCTGGGTCAATCACAGGACGATTGGCTACAGTTGGCGTCGAGCAAATCAGCGTCGCAACAAGTGGTTGCAATTCGCCAGTTGGATTTCGAAGATCAACGGGATCATCAGCGAGAAGCACTGTTATTAGAGAAACTACAGTCTGGCAATCGCGCAATCGTCCTTCATTCGATTGCCGCAACTGAGCGGATGAAAATCGTCGACGAACCGATGGCTGAGGAACTTCGTTTGTTGGTCCAGGATCGCGATGACGAAATCCGAGCGAAGGCGATGTGTTCGCTGACAAGATCAGGAAAACTGGATGAGTCGACGGTCAACGTGGCCGTGAAGATGCTGGATAGTAATGCCAGGTTTGTCATCTTTGCCGGAGTGTTTGCGCTTGGGTCACTCGACTCAGTCCCCGAACAAGTCATGCCGCTCGCCAATCGCGGATTTGTTCGCGCTCTGCAAGCTTGCGACTATGAATTTGTGGGTTTGTTTACGGCGGCATACAACCGTTGGCTGGACGATCCTGAAACTCACTTCGAACAATTACTCCAGGAAGACGGCCCCGAGTATTTGGAGATCGCGCTAGAGGCATTGGAGAACGTTCGCCAGCAACTGGTGGCGCTGGGTTAGTCAATTGCCGGAGCAAACTTTTCTGTATCTCGATCCGCTTTTGAACTAAAGTCGCCTGCGTGGGAGTTAAGGCAAAACGGACAGAACATCTTCTGGTTCAGGACGCAGCTTGTAGTCGGCGTCATATTGAATGGCAAGAATCTTATGTTCGCTTCCGGCGACCACACGCGTCGGGATCGGTAAAGTCCAGGAAGATTCACCATTCACTTCTTCGAGATTAGCGCCCAGTTGCAGATAAACTTCCTTAAGGTCCGGTTCGAAACCATGCACTAAATCGAGCTTGGCGGCGTATTCGTTTTTCGAGTCGTGAAGAATCTCAAATTTCAAGCGGTGCTTTTCCACCAACTCACGGTTGTTATCTGATGTTTGCGGTGAAACCGCAAAAAGCTTAACTCCATTTTCGCTCAATTTGTCGACAATTCCATTCAGAGCTGCCAGCTCTGCATTGCAATACGGTCACCACTTACCGCGAAAAAATGTCAAGACAAACGGACCTTGCTGAGCAAGTGCCACCGAGTTGACCCGCTTGCCGTTGGTATCGGGCAACTCAAACGCAGGAAGCGGATCGCCCACACCTGGAATCATGCGATTTGGAATTGAGTCGGCGACGGCCTGAGTCGACCGTTTCATAATCGCCCGCGCTTCCGCAGGAATCTGTTTGGCCGAGGCTGCGGCGATGTTCTGCAATTTGTCTTTGAGTGTCATGAAATCCTTTCCGGGACTGAATTTCTTTTTGTACCTTGTCGAATATAGAAAAAAGGGGTTAGCAACATTCGCCGCAAAAACAGTAGGTTCGTTTGTCCAAACGGACAGAGACCGCCGTTTCGGCCGGTGCGAGTCTGGGACAGACTCGCCTACTGATTTGACAAACGCTACCTGGCGCGGAAGCGGCTGGTCCAAAAGTCAAATATTGACGCGGCACCCGCGACTAAGGTCAAGCAAGTTGTTCGTCCCGGTATTTGGGGTAGTCGGCGTAACCCTTTTCGTCAAACGAATACCAAGTCGACATATCAGCGGGTTCGGCAAGCGGCCAATCGTTCGCAAACCGCTCAACGAGATCGGGATTGCTGATAAATGGGCGGCCAAAAGCAATCAACTCAGCGTCTCCACTTGCGATCGCAGCCTCCGCTGATTCTGCAGTGTATCCAACGTTGCCCATCAAGGGCCCGTGAAAGAAATTGCGGAATTCACGCAACGTCATCGGCTCGCCCAGTTCGTGGAATCCGAACCCGAGGCCATCCAGAACATGCAGATAGGCCAAACCATAATTGTCCAGTTGCTTCGCGACAAAACTGAATTGCTCGCGATAGTCTGGCGAACCCATATCGTTAAAAGAACCATTGGGAGAAATACGCACGCCAACTCGATTGGCCGGGAAAACGTTGGTGACAGCATCAACTACCTCACCAAGCAAGCGGTATCGGTTTTCAATGCTTCCTCCGTAGACATCAGTGCGGTGATTCGTTTTCGATTGCAAAAATTGGTCCAACAAGTAGCCGTTGGCAGAGTGGATTTCAACACCATCGAATCCTGCCGCCTTGGCACGCTCAGCCGCCCGCCGATAATCCGTGACGATGTTTGGAATTTCGTCGGTTTCCAGCGCTCGCGGGGTTTCATACGGTTTCTTGCCGAGAGGCGTGTGAATGTGGTCCTCGCTAATGGGAATTGCAGACGGCGCGACCGGGCGTTGGCCGTTGTGAAAGTCGCTATGCGATGCTCTGCCGGTGTGCCATAGCTGCAGGAACACGCGGCCACCGTTTTCATGGACCGCATCGACAACCCGTCTCCAGCCTTCAACCATTTCATCCGTATAGATACCGGGAGACTGTCTCCATCCGATTGCTTGGAGCGAGATGGATGTTGCTTCGGTGATGATCAAGCCCGCCGATGAGCGCTGCGCGTAATACTCCGCCATCAAGTCGTTCGGGATACGGTTCTCACCCGCTCTGGATCGAGTCAACGGCGCCATCACCACGCGGTTTGCGAGTTTCAGTCCGTGAAGATCAAGCGGTGTGAGCAAATTTTTTGTTGAAGGCCGCGTATTCATATTGCAATCCATTCTGGGTGAACGAGTATGTTTTTGGTTAGCGGTTGCTAGTTTGTCGAGCAATTAATCAATTAGCGACGAAATAAAACAGAATTGCTTACACATTTTTTGAAAATGCTATCGTGACGACGACTTTTGACGCCTTGCTGGTTGAAAGATATTTTGAATACTGTGAATTCTATTCGGAAGCCTGCTTTAGCAAACGCCCCAGCAGATCGCTAACGCCGAATGGCACTTACTTTAGCATGTTTTACTTCAGCTCCAACCGAGCGATCCTATGTCAGCCCAGGCCAGCGGCCTGAGAAACCAAATTACCATCACCACTTCAAGGCCCAACGCGTCGTTCCTAAACGCTGCTTAGGGCCGCCCCTTTCAGGGCTGATGTCGTAACTCTAACATTTCCCCAGGACGCTGCCCTGGGCTGACATATGGCCGACCCTTCGGGCCTACAAGTACGGCTCTATTCCTTTCTGAAGCAAGTGCCATTGGCCTAACGCCCACTGAGTTTCAAGTAGCCGAAATCAGCCGCCTCACCGAGCAACCCGATCAACCTTGAAACATCATCCCCTGACGCTCGGATGTTTCGCTGCCAAGCTGGTCGTTCCGAAGATGAGATCAACAATTCGACGAAACACGCGTGCGACAACAAGCCGTAATCTGAGCAAGTTTACGCCCAAATAAGTGCAGTTCCAAGCGAACCGATATCCTCGAATGATTTGGACCGGCCATCCCACTCGCTTGACCGCGTGTTATTGTTTCGCGATGATAATCATCGTACATAACGCAACGGACTGGGCACATTCCAGTAAGGAAGGGGGCTCTGATTGTTGTTCTCCGTTAGGACGTTCAGGTTAAAATTCACGTTGATCTGCACGCTCCCGTTTGCCGCGCCTTGCATGTTACGGCGGATGGTACCCGTCTGCCTGATGGTGTTCGGACTTCTTTGCGGAACACTTAACGGTGAGGAACCGGCCCACACCGACGAACAGCGCTGTGTGGTCTTGTTCACCGGCAGCGGCGAACAAAACCCCTTCTGGGATCTGTTCATTGATTTCATGCGCGAGGCGGCGCAGGACCTGGAAATCAAACTCGAAGTTTTTTACGCTGACAATAGCCGCAACCGAATGGTTTCGCAGGTTCGCGAGGTCTGCGAACGCGCTGACAAGCCCGACGGTATTGTCGTTCAAAGTTTCAAGCGAACGGGAACGAACATCTTGAGACTCGCCGAGCAATATCAAGTTCCGGTATTTCTGGTCAACTCGGGACTCAACGTCGAAGAAAAGGAGCAGGTCGGCGAGCCGCGGACGCCACTGCGATTCTGGATCGGAGAAATGCTGCCCGATGATTACGGCGCCGGTTATCAGCTGGCCAACGCGCTAATTGACGAGGCCAAAAAAGATCCGCGACGACTAGGACCCGACGGCCGAGTCCACGTGATCGGTTTGAATGGAGTCGTCTCACATGAGGCCGCGCTCGCGCGCGAAAAAGGATTGAGGAAAGCCATCGACGAACGCTCCGACGAGGCCGTGTTGGATCAGGTCGTGGCAGCCGATTGGGACCAGAAATTTGCTCGTAAGCGGTGCCGTTTCCTTCTTCGGCGGTACGATCACGTTTCGGTGATTTGGTCGGCCAGTGATCATATGGCCGTCGGCGCGATCGCGGCCATGCAGGATCGCATCAAGGAGGGCGTGCAACAAACCGCAGGTAAAGATGTGATCGTCGGTGGCGTGGACGCCACTCCCGAAGCGATGAGATTAATCGAGCAGGGAACGATGTGCGCAACGGTGGGCGGACATTTTAAGGAAGGAGGATGGGTCGCTGTGCTGTTGCACGATTTTTTCCAGGGTGTCGACCTGGCTCAGATACCGACTCGCTTCGAATCGCCGATGACACTGGTCACCAAAGACAATCTGGCGATCTACCAAGCTGAACTCGACGAGTCCATGTGGGAACGCATGGACTTTCGTCAGCTCTCTCGCGTCTACTCGCCGGAGCTGAAGGACTATGGTTTTGGCGCGCAGGCCCTGTCGACCGAAAACATTCCAAGGGATGTGCCGTTCACTCCATCCAACGTCGGTGATGCTTCCAAGGAAGACGATGGACGTAACCAATGACTGCAGAATCACAAGTTGAACCGGGGCCAGGATTCAGCACGGACGAGCGCGGAATCACGGTACGCTATATCGTCGCATTGGTGACAACGATCCTCATCACCCTCGCGGTTTTCGGTGTTGTGGTCGCGCTGATCGCTTATATCCAGTTCCAGAATAGAATTCGGACCGAGGCTGATCAGAGCGCGTCCTCCATCGCCACGAGTGCCGCGAGCGCCATGTGGAACATCGATGATAGAACGGTAAAACAACTGTTGGAAGCGAGCCTCGCGAATTCAGAAATCGTCTACGTTCGGGTCACAGACGATCTGGATGTACGCGGCGAAAAATTGATCTTGGTCGAAGTCCGCCGGGAAGACGAGCCCGAGCGCGAACTCGCCTTTTACTCACAGTCTTCGAATTATGCCATGGCCAATGCTAATGTTTTCGCGGACAATGGCGAATTGATCGGCGAGGTGAATTTAGTGATGTCTCGCCGGGCGATTATCGAGCAGATCTCGAATGACATGCGGTTGACCGCCCTGCTCGGACTTGTGATGTGCCTGGCGGTGTCCGCTACGTCCATTGTGGTCACACGGCTATTCGTTTATCGGCCATTGCGACAGCTTAGAAACATTGCCCTCCGAGAGGAAGAGCGGGCCGAAGCGGCCAACCAAGCCAAAAGCGAATTCCTCGCCTCCATAAGTCACGAGATCCGCACGCCGATGAATGGCATCATCGGGATGACCGAGGTGCTATTGGACACCGAGCTTTCGAACGAACAGCGCGACTACCAGCATATTGTCAAACAGTCCGCCGACGCCCTCATGCAACTGCTGAACGATATCCTGGATTTCTCCAAGATCGAAGCAGGCAAGCTGGAATTGGAATCGATCGAATTCAGTCTGCGAGAAACACTTGGCGACACCTTGCTGACAATCGCCAACCGTTCTGCACAACAGGGCCTTGAACTGGCCTGCGATATTTCCCCCGCGATTCCCGACTTGCTTGTCGGTGACCCAATACGATTGCGTCAAATCGTTTTGAACCTGACGGGCAACGCGATCAAGTTTACCGACCAAGGGGAAGTCGTTGTGGAAGTCAAGGTCCACTCCCAAAGCGACGATCACGTGATGCTACACGTCGTGGTGCGTGACACAGGCATCGGTATTCCCTTGGAAAAGCAAGCACGGGTTTTCGAAATGTTCAGCCAGGCAGACAGTGCGACCAGCCGGAAGTTCGGTGGAACAGGATTAGGACTGGCGATTTCACGGCGCTTGGTCGAGATGATGAACGGAAAGATCTGGGTCGAAAGCGACGAAGGGCAAGGCAGCGCTTTCCAGTTCATCATTCAGTTGGGCAATACCGCTGCACAACAACCGCTCGCCATCGCACCGGAACTCAAGAATCAACGAGTCCTGGTGATCGATGACAACACCACCAGCCTGCGGATCCTCAAGGAAATACTGGATCAGTGGGGGCTGGCAACGACGATACATTCTGACGGTGCCGAAGCGATTGCGGAACTCGAGCGCGGCAAAAAAGCTGGCAATCCGTATCAATTGCTCCTCGTTGACTCGGTGATGCCGGGCACGGACGGTTTGGAGATTACCGAACAACTCCGCCAACACTCGGATCAGGATCTAGCCGCGATGAAAGTGATGCTCCTGACCTCGGTGATCGGTGCAGATGACGGCCAGCTTGCAAAGCAGTTAAACGTGGCCCGTTGCTTACCCAAGCCGGTAAAACAGTCTGTGCTACTTGAGGCGATCACTCAAGCACTGGCAGAGCCCGGTTCAGGCGAGCCTGTTCGTTCAAAAGAATCGATGATCGTCCCGGCCAAGACTCCCCTCCACATCCTGCTTGCCGAGGATGGAGTCGTGAATCAAAAAGTCGCCGTCGCGCTGCTTAATCGACGTGGTCATTCGGTCCATGTGGCTCACAACGGACGTGAAGCAGTCGAAGCCCTGTTTACCCCCGATCCCGCGAAGTTCGATGTGGTGTTGATGGACGTGCAGATGCCGGTCATGGACGGACTGGAGGCGACACGCGAAATCCGCGCGCGTGAAGAAGTCAGTGGTGGACACTTTCCGATCGTGGCCATGACTGCCAGCGCCATCAAAGGGGATCGCGAACTCTGCCTCGAAGCCGGGATGGACGATTATCTTTCCAAGCCCATTCGTGCTGACGAACTCTTCACCAAGGTCGAGACTTACGCTGAGCGGGCAGTTTTGAAAAAAAATGAGAAATCGCGACAATAAAAACTGCAGCCACTGCCTACATCCACAAGCAATCTGCGGCCGGTAGACACCCTCCTTCCGCGCACCGGCCCATCACTCAAAATGGGAAATCATCCGGGTCATCGTCGCTGCTGAAAACGGGAGCGCGGAGCCGTTCTGCGATTCGGCTTTGGAAGTCGGCGACGCGCGAAGTTAGCTCTGGAAATTGGCGGGCAGCCAACTCAAGAGTCTCCGCTAACCTCTGTCCCGCACGAGCCAGATCATGTGATTCGCAAGTTCGGAATCTGCCGGAACTTCTGATGCCACGGCAATCAGGGTCGTGGCGATGTCTTCATTCAACGAGCCCAGCCGACAATCGTCCTAGTCGATGATTACCGCTCAAACAGGTTCGAGTTCCGTCGTCGCGTTCTCCTTTTAGATCGTCCGCGCTCGCTTCGTTCGCCCAAAAAAGCTCACTCCTTCGGCAAACAATCCTCCCAAATCGCATGCACGTGTACATGATTACACTGATTGTTCAAGCCCTTGACAGCTGTGTTTGGGTGTCCGATTTCCCCTTTCCCTTTTCCCCTTTCCTTCAGCTCCTCCCTTTTTCCCGGCTCCATAGCAGAGTTTGGGTGTCCCTTTTTCCCGTACCTTTTTCCCGCCCCTCTTTTCCCGCCCCCGCGCTTCGTTTATCCATAAAGTTCGCAGGAACAGTACAACTGCGGCCAGCTTCCGCAGAATCGCACGCCGTCGTGCAGCCGACATCGATAGTTTTTGACTAAGATATCAGGTTCAGATTCAATTTGATGCCAACCAAAATTCGAGTGCATGAAAAAAAACATTCCGCCAGTCATCCGAAAACATCTCCCTAAGTTACTTTTTATTCCCCCGGTTGTTGTGGGTGCTGTGATTCTGGCGATATTAATCCAGAATCGATTACCGCCTCAGCGCGAACCCGAACAGGAAGTTGCCCGCGTGTTACGTGTTATTAAGGCTCCGTTGCAAGCGATTGTTCCCCGCGCGATCGGTTATGGCACAGCCGAACCGGGCAATATCTGGCAAGCCGTCGCGGAAGTAAAAGGCAGGGTCATCGAAGTCCATCCAGACTTAAGTGCTGGATCAATTATCAAGAAGGATTCGGTTGTCCTGAAAATTGACCCCGCTGAATATGAATTGGCCGTAGCCCAATTGAACGCAACCATCAGCCAGACAGTTGCGCAACTGGACGAGTTGGCAGTCAAAAAGACCAATGATCAGGCATCTTTGACAATCGAACGCGACTCTCTGAGCCTTGCCGAAAGCGAACTGGAGCGCTTGCGCGGATTATTTGAAAGGAACGCCATCTCGACTTCCGAAATCGAACAACAGCAGCGTAATGTTCTTTTGCAGCGTCAGAAAGTCCAGTCGTTGACGAACTCGCTAAACCTGTTTCCGTCGACAACGAAATCCATCGAAGCCAACCTTGCGGTCCAGCAGGCCAAGCTTCAGCAGGCCAAATTGGATCAGCAAAAAACGGTACTCCGGGCTCCTTTCGATTGCCGCATCGGGCCGGTATTTATCGAAGTCGATCAGTTCCTGGCTACCGGACAGACCCTCTTTGAAGCGCACAATGTCGATTCAATTGAAGTCGAAGCGCACGTCGCCCCCCAATACGTTCGTAAACTTTTGCAAAACCCGAACAACGGTCAACCGCTCGATCTGAACATGCGAACCATGCGCGAAGTGTTCAAGATCGACGCGATTGTCCGATACAAATACGGTGATCGGGAAATCGAATGGCCGGCCCGTTTTGAACGTGTTCGCGAAAACATCGATCCCGAGACGCGAACGTTGGGTATCGTGTTTGCCATCGACGATCCGTACACCCGAGCGATCCCGGGTCAGCGACCGCCGCCGGTTCGCGGCACGTTTTGCGAGGTTGAGTTACGATCGCAGAAACAGATTGAACAAGTCATTATTCCGCGCACGGCATTGAGGGACGGTCACGTTTATCTGGTCGATGGCGACCAGCGATTGTTGCGGCGGGCCGTGGAAGTTTCATTCGCCCAATCGGGTTTTGTGGCCATCAAAGCGGGCTTGAACGAAAACGACATCGTTGTTGTTTCCGATCCAACACCAGCCGTCGAAGGGATGCTCGTCAAAGGCGTCCACGACGATGACCTCAGGCAACGCTTGATCGACGCAGCCGCTGGAAAAGGGACGGTGAAATGATCGCCTATTTCGTGCGTCATCCAACCGCGGCCAATCTTTTGATGATCATTTTCCTGGTGATGGGAGTCATGAGTCTTCCCCAGATGCGCCGGGAAACATTCCCCGACATCACGCCATGGGAAGTCGAAGTCAGGGTCGTTTATCCGGGTGGCACCGCAGAAGAAGTGGAAGAGGCGGTTTGTCAACGAGTCGAAGATGCCGTCGATGGCGTAAAATTCGTCAAAGAAGTTCGCTCTGATGCCCGCGAAGGACTGGGGACGATCACGATCGAAATGGAAGAAGGCGGTGACTTTATTACCTTCAAAGACGATATCAGCACGGAAGTCGAAGCGATCGATGGGTTTCCTGAGGATGCCGAAGATCCTGTGATCAGGCAGTTGGGAACGACCGACAATGTCATTGCGTTACTGGTCTCCGGGCCAATGACGCCGACGGACCTGAAGGCCTGGTGCGAGGACCTCAAAGATCGAATTCAACAACTTCCCGAGGTGTCACTGGTCGACGTCATCGGCTTTTCCGACCACCAACTGCGAATTGAACTTTCCTCCGAAGCACTGACCAGGTATGGACTGACCGCCAGCGATGTTGCCAACGTCGTCGCGCGTCAAAGTGTCAGCACACCCGCTGGCGGAATTGAGACTCGCGAAATGGATATCTTGATCCGCTTTGTCGAGGAACGGCGCTCGCCGCTGGAGCTGGAAAACCTGATCATCAAAGGAGGGGCCGGCGGCGCCGAGGTGCAGTTGCGCGACGTGGCTCGCGTCGTCGATTTGTTCGAGTATGAAGAGAACAAAGTCCTGCTCGGCACCGAACGGGCTGGGTTGTTGCAAATCAATAAAACAAAAAATCAGGATATCATCCGTGTCGCCGATACGATCAAAGATTTTGTGCAGCGCGAACGGGAAAGGCACCCGCAAGTCAATTTGGTCGTGACCCAGGACGGTTCGACTTTGGTCGTCGATCGATTGCAAATGTTAATCAAAAACGGCACCCAGGGGATGCTGCTGGTCTTTTTGACTTTGTGGTTGTTTTTCAACGCCCGACTCTCGTTCTGGGTCGCAATGAGCCTGCCAGTCTCTTTTTTCGGGGCCTTTTACTTCATGCCCATGATCGGTTTGACGGTCAACATGTTGACGATGGTGGGGATGTTGTTGGCGCTTGGATTGTTGATGGACGACGGGATCGTGATTGCGGAAAACATTGCAACTCATCGGGCTGCTGGAAAATCGGCAATGCAAGCCGCGATTGACGGCACGATCGAAGTTCGCGCCGGTGTTTTTTCTTCGTTCATTACCACGATTTGTGTACTCGGTCCGCTGACTTTGATTAGCGGTGACATCGGCAAGGTCTTGAAAGTCGTACCGATGATTCTGATCCTGGTCATGAGCGTCAGCCTGATCGAGGCGTTTGCCATCCTGCCAGCCCACCTCGGTCATGCGATCCACGGGGAAGATCCAGAAAAGTCAGGTCGCTTTCGGCGTTTTTTTGATTCAGTGATCGCTTGGACGCGCGAGGTGCTATTTGGGAGACCGCTCGATTTCCTGTTGCGTTGGCGATACTTGTGGCTGGGCTGTGTCCTCGCGGTATTCATGGTTTCCGTCGGAATGTTGGCCGGTGGCGTGATCAAGTTTCAGGCTTTTCCGGATCTCGATGGCGATGTCTTGTCCGCGCGCATGTTGCTGCCGGCTGGCACACCGTTGAACCGCACCGAGGAATTGATTGAACGGGTCACTCGAGGTTTGGACCGGGTCAATCAAACCTATGCGTTACAACAGCCCGATGGCCAGGATTTGGTCAAAACCGTTACGGTTCAGTTCAACAAAAATCCCGATGCGTTCGAATCGGGCCCACACGTGGCAATGGTAAATGTCGATTTGTTAAGTGCAGAAATTCGAAACACACGAATTGACGATATCATTACAGCTTGGACCGAGGAAGTCGGCGATCTTCCTGAAGTGATCAACCTGTCAATCACCGAACCAGGATTTGGGCCGGCGGGCCGGCCGATCGAAGTCCGTTTGCAAGGCAATGATCTCGACCAATTGAAGTCCGCCAGCACAGAACTTACTTCCTGGTTAAGCCGTTTCCAGGGTGTGCGCAACCTCACGGACGATCTGCGGCCTGGAAAACCCGAAATGCGTTTGCGGCTGAAAGAGGGTTCGCTGGGACTCGGTTTAGACGCGGCGAATCTCGCCAATCAACTCCGGACAGCCTATAGCGGTTTCACTGCCGACGAGATTCAGGTCGGTCCGGAATCCTATGAAATCGATGTTCGCTTGAGTCCGGGTGAACAAGACTCACTGGCCGATCTGGACTATTTTCAGTTCAAGTTGCCAAGCGGACAATTCATTCCGATCGGTGCGGTCACGACCATCGAATCGGACCGTGGCTGGTCCCGAATCGCCCATGTCGATGGAAGGCGAACGGTTACAGTACGCGGCGATTTGAATTCGCGAGTCTTAAAGGCGAATCCATTGGCGTCCGTTTTGCAAAAAGAATTCTTGCCGCAATTGAATCAGAAATATCCGGAGATTTCGGTCTCGTTCGAAGGAGAAGTCAAAGAAGGCAACACGACTTCTGCGTCGATGATGACCGCCATGGTTGTAGGTTTGGTGGGTGTTTTCATTTTGCTCAGTTTTCAATTTCGCAGCTATGTTGAACCACTGATTGTGATGCTCGCGATCCCACTGGCGCTGATCGGTGTGATTTGGGGGCATGTGATTGTTGGTGTCGATGTCAGCATGCCCAGCATTCTGGGGTTCATTTCATTATCAGGCGTGGTCGTTAACGATTCGATTTTGTTGGTTTTGTTTTTAAAAATGCAGCTGCAGCAAGGTGCGGGGATCGAAGTCGCTGCGGCACAGGCCAGTCGAAAACGATTCCGTGCCATTCTCCTGACTTCATTGACAACGATTGCCGGCCTGCTGCCGTTGTTGTTTGAACGGAGCCTGCAAGCACAGATTATCATCCCGCTGGCGGTCAGCATTGCATTTGGGATGATGGCGTCAACCGTCCTCGTGCTGCTGGTGATACCTTGCCTGTACACCGTCCTGGCTGACTTCGGTCTGATCCGCCAACTGGAAACGGAAGATCGTCTTTAACTTCGTGAACTAGCGAGGGATTCTTCAGTCGCAAGCTCCTTCAGAATGACAGAGGCTGAATGTCAATTTTTGAAATGCTCTGACATTCAATCCGGGTCAATTCTGATCGTATCTAACAAATACGTGTCGTACTCGGGAGTCAAAGGCCGTGACAACACGTGTTCGATCCACGCCTTGCGCTCATGCGTGACAACGGCGAGTTCGAATAACTTTGATTTTCCAGCCCGCCAAATCTGGATGGCAGTTTCCGGCAAGTTTCAATCGCAACGGCTCGTCCCGACCCTGAAGCCTGATCCAGCCGGTCGTCCACCTGAGCGTCGTATTATCCAATTCGCCGTCCAATACCCAAGCGCCTGGTCGCCATGCCATTTGTAACGGCTCGCTTGTTTTACTTCCGTTATTTTCTTGATTCCGCTTACTTGTTACCAAACAAGAAAAGCAAGGTAAAACCCGATGCAATAAATGGAAAGCGGATGCGAGCGGACGAATCGGCAAAAAATCCCGCATGCGAGTGCGTGCCCTTCGAAAATCGCGACAGCTCGGCGTAGTGCGATGGAAGACCCAGTTCGGTTATTCGCCTACTTTTTACCGCGGCGTTGTCCAACCGGACTCGGCAGCGTCGTGCCGCATGTGGTACACTCTGTCCATTCTTTGAACTCCATTCAAATCGAGATAAAGACAATGGTTCGATACTTAGCATTTTCGTTGGCGTTAGCTTTTTTGGCTTGTAGTAACTTGACCGGATACGCCGATGACTGGCCTCGGTTTCGTGGACCAGCCGGCTCCGGGGTTGCAAGTGAATCGGACTCGTTGCCGACCGCCTGGTCGCCCAACGCCAACCTCGCTTGGAAGACTCCGCTGCCGGGACCGGGAGCGTCAAGCCCGATCATCGTCGATGGTAAAGCGTTCGTCACGTGCTACTCCGGATATGGCGTGAGCCGAGACAACGTGGGCGACATCGAGAACCTCGTTCGTCATCTTGTTTGCGTCGACATGAAAACCGGCGATAAGTTGTGGCAGAAAGACGTAAAGGCATCGTTGCCGGAAGACCCATATGCGGGCGCAGGAATTCCGGCTCACGGTTACGCTTCGCACACTCCAGTTTCGGACGGCAAGAATGTGTATGCGTTTTTCGGCAAGAGCGGAGTGCATGCTTTCGACATGGATGGGAATGAACTGTGGCAAGCAGAAGTCGGTAAAGAATCCGATCCGACTAAATGGGGATCGTCATCCAGCCCTATCGTTTACAACAACACAGTCATCGTTACTGCCTCTGCGGAAAGCCAGGCGATCATCGGTTTCGACAAAGAAACCGGTGAGGAACTTTGGCGGCAAGAAGCCGAAGGCCTAGATGGAATGTGGGGTACGCCGGCTCTGGTCAAAATCGACGACACTCGAACTGACCTCGTGATGTGTGTTGCCAAAGAACTTTGGGGACTCGATCCGAATAACGGCAAGCTGCGATGGTTTGCCGACGCGACAGGTGCCGAGCATGCCTATTCCAGTGTGGTTCTGGATGGCAACCGCGTTTACGCGTTCACTGGTCGCGGTGGCGGGAGTATCGCCCTCGAGGCCGGTGGCAGCGGTGACGTCAGCGAAACCAATACGGTCTGGACCGGTCGGGACAACGCCAGCTTCGCCTCGCCGGTTCGTCACAAGTCGAAACTTTACCTCGTATCGCGCGGGGTTGTGACGGTCGTTGATGCTGAGAGCGGGGAACGAGTCCAGCAGGTTCGCTTGAAGGGTGCGCAACAAACTGGCGGTCGTATGGGTTCGCTAGATTACCCTTCGCCGATCGTTGTTGGCGACCGAATGTTTTACCTCAATGGCAGCGGACAAATGTTTGTATTCGACTTGGGTGAAGAACTGAAGCAGGTCGCCATTAACCGGGTTACGGCTGACAAGGAAATCTTCTGGGGCACACCCGCCGTGAGCAACGGCCGGATGATCCTCCGGAGCTCCAACCATCTGTATTGTGTTGCCGACAACGGCGAAACGGTAGAGCCGGATGCAAGCCTCCTTGCCAAAACGGACGAAGCGGAACCGCAAACCGGTGGTCGAGCGGGCGGTGAACGAGGGGGAGGCAACCGACGGTTCGACCCAATGAACATGTTCAACGGGATGGACGCAAACAAAGACGGCAAGGTGACGGAAGACGAACTCGAAGGCAACCGGATGGCCGACCGCCTGAAGACCTTGGACAAAGATGGCGACAAAGCGATTTCCAAAGATGAATTCAGCAGCGGCATCGGGTCTCTTTTCAGCCGAGGTGGAGGAGGTGGCGGCAACTACGGCAACCGAGCCAAGGATACCCGTCCCGACCGCCCGCAGCGCCCCGAATCGGCAGGAAGTTAGAGTTCAAAGTTCACGGTGTCTGGCTCAACAAGCTCTCCTGATTGCGAACCAGGCTTTCAACTTTTGAAGTTGCCCTAGCGTCGTTTTCGCTTGGAATTGGCAACCCGAAGCGCAACTTCAACACTTTCACCTCGGAACGGATCGTTCGAACAGCAGCCAACTGCCCCCAGAGACCTTCCTTGATGAATGAAAAACGGGAACCCCCATCAAAGACCATTCTTGCAATGGGGCTCGTCGTTTCAATTGCCATTTGTTTTCTGGCTGCGTCAATCGGCGGATTTGCGACCTCATCGAGCGTCGGCAGTGATTGGTTTGTCGAGTTGAACAAGCCGTCATGGAACCCGCCCAACTGGATTTTTGGACCGGTGTGGTCGGTTTTGTATCTGATGATGGCGGTGGCTGCGTGGCTGGTTTGGAAGCAATCAGGATTTGCGAAGTCCAGACTCGCCTTGGGGTGGTTTGCGTTTCATTTGCTTTTAAACATCCTGTGGTCCGTTCTCTTTTTTGGATTGCAGCAACTTGGTTGGGCAGCCGTTGAAATCGTAGCTTTATGGCTTTCGATTGCGGTTTCAATTGCGCTGTTCTACCGGCATTCCCAACTGGCCGCCGGTTTGCTAGTTCCTTACATTCTGTGGGTAAGTTTCGCCACGTTTCTGAATTTCGCGATCTGGTCGTTGAATTGAATATTTGCGTCGTAAAACGAAACGATGCATGCCAAGTCACGGGAATCGATAAACCTTGAGTTCACTACCGTTACGCAACAGCAATCGCCTGCCAGCCAGCGCGGGCACGGTCCAGGCAGTCTTGGACAATGCAGGAATTCTCCAGAGTTCCGAAACACCCTCTTCGTTAAGCTGGCCGCCAACTAGATCGCCACTTTCATCCAATATGACAAGCTGCAAACCAACCGCTAATAAATTGGATTTTCCAAATCCACGTTTTCGAAAAATCGTGCGACCATCCCGGACGTCGATGGCCACGATCAATGTCGCCGCAGGTCGTTTCGTTCCCACTAAGATATTGCCCAAAAGCACCGCATTGGTGTGCACGATTTGCAGACGCGAATTCGTCCAGTTGATGCTGGTTCGCCATCGGCCGGCAGCGTTTTTCAGCTTGATCGCCTGCGTGCCGAAGTTGCAGTAGCCGTGTGAAATCAGGAACTGACTACGGTCTGCGTCCCAGATCGGTGTGAACGATACGTTATCGGCTGCTTCTCTCCGCAAAAGTTGCTTCCACAATACCTTGCCATTTTTCGGATCAACTCCAATGAGTTCAAACATGCCGTGAAACACTAATTGCGGCTGGTCGTCGATTTCAATCTTGACTGGTGAGCTGTGACTTGAGCGAAACGTTTCCGTTCGCCAAACTTCGTCACCGGTTTGCCCGTCCATGGCAACCGCGCCGGGGATTGCTATTCGCCCACCGGGTATTTTCGGCCGAGGATTGAAACTTTCGGTTTCTACAGGTTGGGATTCTCCCAACGTCGGAAGGATAACGCGATCTTGCCAAACGATCGGACTACACGCATAGCCTGATTGGGGCAACTTGGTGCCGTAGTCCGCTCGCAGGTCTCGATTCCAAATAACCCTACCGTTGGAAAGGTCGATTGCACGGATCTGGGCGTCGATGCTGGCCACGATAATTCGGTCCTTCTGAATCACGGGTGTCGCGTGCGGACCATCGTATTTTGGATACGAGGCGTGATACCCAACCTTGTATCGACAGCTCCAACTTTGCTGGCCGTTATCGAGTCGCCATTTTTCCAATACTTCTTCGTCGCCATCCAGGTGCAGGCTGTATCCAAATTCGCCACTTGCAACGACCGCCGCATGGCCCTTCCCAAGGTCCCGTTTCCAGCTGAGGACGGGTTTCGGTAAGAGTCTGTCGCCATCAATCTGCGACGCCTTGAAGTCTCGGTTAGGGCCACCCCATTGAGCCCATTCTTCTGAAGGCTGAACGCCGCTCACGAATGCCCCGTTTGAAGCGGCATCGATGAAACCGCCAGCAACGATCGTCGCCAGGCTGCTCAGCTGGAATTGACGTCGGTTCAACATGACCAGCGAAACTGGGGTGAGAGTTTGGCTAAGAGTTTGCACGTAGAGCGTCAGTTTTTTCGCTTGCGAAATCAATCTTTGATTCGACCAGATATGGCTACGAAACCCGGTCTAAATCAGATTCAGTCGTTGCCATATGATCTCAAAAAATCTGAGAGGTACGGACAGAGATTACGTGGGCACGGTTTGTGCGAGAACCTTTTTGTGCTACGGATCTGGGGACTTTAGGGCAAAGTGAAGCGAATTTCACCGTTTATGAGTGCACGCTGAACGCCAATTTAGCTGAATCCAATCTGGCAAATGCCTCGTATAATCGGCATCGGCAAGTGCCATACGGTTTATCACCCTACCGAACTTCCCAAAGGAGCTGAAATGAAACGCATTACAACGACACTTGCCCTGCTACTTTTGTTGCCCACTTTGGTTTCTGCCGAAGATAACATTCTCACCACGGCGGCTGCCAACGGATCCTTTAAGACGCTGACCAGCCTGGTTGTTGCCGCCAATCTCGACGAAGCTTTGCAAAGCAAAGACGAGTTGACTGTGTTTGCTCCAACCGATGAAGCGTTCGCCAAACTCCCCAAGGGAACATTGGAGAATCTTTTGAAATCGGAGAACCGCGAAACGCTGGCCAACATTCTCAAATACCACGTCCTGCCCACCGAAATCTCTGTCCCGAAAAGAAACTCCCATCCGCTCAAATCAGCTAAAACTTTGCTTGGCAAGAAAGTCAACTTTGACCGCAAGGGTAGTGAAGTCAGGATTAACGGCGCCAAGATAATCACTCGTAACATCAAATGCTCCAACGGGCTGATCCACGTTATCGACACCGTGCTGCTTCCTTCCGAAGACGATAACACAATCGTCGGTACAGCTAAAAAAGCAGGCAATTTCAAAACGCTGCTCGCCGCCGCCAAAGCTGCAGGGCTGGTTGAAACGCTTTCGAGTAAAGGACCACTCACCGTTTTTGCACCGACCGACAAGGCCTTCAAAGCACTTCCCAAAGGCACGTTGGCATCACTTTTAAAATCCGAAAACAAAGACCAGCTTGCCACGATTTTGAAGTACCACGTCGTTGCTGGAAAAATCACCGCTCAAGATGCGGTCAAAGCTGGAAAGGCAAAAACCGTTGCGGGTCAAGCGGTTCAGGTCTCGATCAAGGACGGTCAACTCTTGATCGACGATGCGCAAGTCATCGCCAACGATTTGGAGACGAGTAACGGTATCATTCATGTGATCGACAAAGTTCTTTTGCCAGCGTCTGAAAATCATCAAACAAAAACAAGTGCGAAACAGAAAAAAGACAGTCACGCCGCGAGCTCTACTCCGATCTTTCAAAAGGAAGTTACGATCACTTCGGATTGGGACAGCCCGGTGACACGGGACGGAATCGCTGCTGACAAAATCACCATCCGGGTCGGCGGAGCAGGCAGGGTCAAGCTAACCAATGTGATGGCCACAGAGATCGTGACCAGCATTGGTGGCGGCGGTTCAGTTTCAATTGAGGGAACAGTAGTTGAGCACAATGCCAGCGTCGGCGGCGGCGCGGTTTTGCGAGCCAAAGATCTGGTTAGCAAAAGTACGACGGTCCACGTTAACGGCGGCGGTTCCGCCGAGGTCAACGCAACAGAGACTCTGAAAGCCTCTGCGAACGGAGGGGCTAAACTCCGTTACGTCGACACAGGTGCCGAAATCACCAAGAACATTAACAAATACGCGGATTTCTCGAAGATCCGCTAGCCTTTAGAAATCCGAAGTAGGTTTTGGTTCGACGCTCACATCTGCGTTTTACCAACAGCGAATCTGACTCCTGCCGTCACAATTGATTCATGGGCGTGCAGGAGCCTTTTCCATGCCATGAAGATAACCATGCCAACCATCATTTTTGGCGAGCAAGTCATCGAGTGCGAGCAGGGTGAGAACCTTCGCCACGTTTTGCTGAAAGCCAAATTGCCGCTTTACAACGGAATCGCCGCAGCCATTCATTGCCGCGGCATGGGGACGTGTGGAACGTGTGCGATTGATGTCGAAGGCTCGGTTTCTGAAATCACAAGTGTCGAAAAATGGCGACTCAGTTTTCCGCCACACAAATCCGATTCCGGTTTGCGATTGGCCTGCCAATGCAAAGTCTTGGGTGATCTGAAATTAAAAAAGCATGGCGGCATGTGGGGCAACCGAACCGATGCCTCGTCTCGATCAAGCCGAAATGCTTGATTGTTTTATTCGACCGAGCCCGGCACGCAACTGCTTTCTTTAGTTCGCGCATTGCATCGCGAGCTATTATCTAAATGCTTCGGCGGATTTTGCGGTCTCGTAGATCGTGCGATAGCTCAAGTATTTGAACTGGGCGTCGAGCAGTTGTAGTTCTGCGTCTGCGACGGCAGTTTCATAAATGTTGAGTGCGATCAAGTCGATGTCGCCGACTTCGAACGACTTGCGACCAAGTTCAAGGGATTGTTGGGTCAGATTCACATTCAGTTGCGATTGTTCAATTTGTTCCAGTGCCGCGTTCACCGCAGAAGCGGCATCCTGAATTTCGGCGCGAATCTTGTCCGTTACAAATCGAGACTTGGCGTCAATCTGAACGAGCTTACTTTGGGCGGCCTGGATCTTCCCGAAGGCCTTCCTTCGTTGAATTGGCACTTCGGTGAGAACTCCCAGTTGCAGCTGGAATGGAGTCTTGTCATTCTTTTCGGTTGGAGCCCCGACATCCTTTGCCGCATATCCGACCATGTTCAATTTGGGCATCATCAAGTTGCGCGCATATTGCAAATCAATATTGGCCTGCCGTCGAGCCGCTTGTAATTCTTGTAATTCGGGACGAACGGCGATGGCGGTCGCAATATCTGATTCCCGCTCTTCGTCGCTAATTCGTTGTGAGTCCGGAAATTCGAGTGGCAGTTGTTTGCTCGCGACAATTATGGGAAAGCAATCTTCGTTACGATAAAACAGTGAAAGTTTTATCGCGGCCTTTTGAAGCGCTCTACGTGCCTTGATTAAACTGTTTTGCCGCTTGGCAATAAATCGCTGATTGTCAAGTTTAGCGAGCGTCGCCAAATCACCCTTTTCGACGCGCTCGTTGATTTGCCTGACCCGTTGCGCAGCTAATTCTAGCAGTTGTTGCTGAACTTGGACCGCCCGTCCGGTAGCAACCCAATCCCAATAAGCCTGGGTTGCCACGCGCTGCAATTGCAGCAAACGGGAATTCACGCCAGCCTCGGTCTGCGCGACGCCCGCTTCCGCTGATTTAACTGCTGCACGTCGGTCGTCGATTGCGCGGTCTTTCAGCAACGGCAAGGCGAAACCGGCCTTGAATTCGCCTCCGTCATTTGTCTCGCGTTCGCCGTACCAGGGTTCAAAATTTCCGCGTCCAATTTTATACGAGCCGTATATTTTGCCGCCGTTCCACAACGGACGTGCAGCGCCCGCCTCATTGCGATAGGTTTGGTAGAACCCAAGGGGCTCTGAGATACTGTAGCCGGCGAACGTGGTGTCAAATTCGCCCCAGCTGGCGAGCAGCTTACCCTCGGCAGCTTCAATCTCCGCGATCGCGACTTCGATGTCTGGATAATAATTTGTCACCGAGGTCAGAACCTGTTCGAGAGTAAGCGGCGTCGTGCTGGCTGTTTCGCGAGTCGGTTCGGCAAGCGTTATCAGGCTGACTTGAAGAGTTGTAGAATTGGAAGGTTTAGCGTCCGCCGATTGGGACAACTCAAGGTCAATATCCGATTCCGTTTCTGGCTGCGTGTGTTGGCCGTCGGTGCTCACTTCCCTCAGACTTCCTGTTGAACTCGAGGTTGAGCGCGATACCTGGGAAGTCAAAACTTTCCACTCTGTAGTTTGGACCGAGGGCTCAATTGATGGTTTGCTGAATTTGGTGGCTTTGGTCGATTGACACCCCCCCAATAAACTAAAAGTCAGCAGAAAAAGAATCATTTTGGAAGTTTGGGAGGCTTGCTTGACGAGTCGGACGGTTTCTCTTCCGAGAGGATTACCGGGAACCCGTTGAGTTGCCTCCAGATCTCGTAACCCAGTGCAACGTTGCGCAGCATCACCCAGCCGTTTGCACGGACGCCTTGTCTCAGGTAACGGTCGGATGGCCATTGTGTTTCGTCTTTTTCGTTGGGGAGAATCAGGATTCGAAATTGGCCTTTGCCGTTGTCCGTGGCATCGACATTGGCAACGATGCCGCTGAAAGTACCGATTGCAACCGACGGCCAGCCGGGAAACTGCACCGCTGGCCAACCCTCAAATTGAAGTCGCACTTCCTGTCCAATCTGAACTAGCGGCATGTCATTACCGGGCACCATCAGCTCCACCGCTTTTTGTGAAATTTCCGGCACGATGGTTACGATGGCGTCGCCTTCTTTGACCGCCTGTCCTCGTTCGTAGGCGGGCATTCGGAATATCGTTCCGTCGCGTGGCGCAGTAATGGTCAGTCGACTGAGCTCAGCAAGTTTGACTTCGATTTCTCGTTTTTCTTTTCGAATCGTCGCGGCACTGCCGATGGCGTCTTGTTGCATCGCCCGTGCGTAGTCGATTTTCGTTTGTGCGATTCGTCGTTTCTCCTCCAGTTCGTTTTCTTTGGCCGAAAGTTCGTTTTCCAATGACTCCACATCCTGATGCACGGACTCAAGATCCGATTTCGCAACGTCCCATTCTTTTTTCAGTTTCTCAATTTCTTTCGCCGGTTTGATGCCTGAGTCGAAAAGCGATTTTTGTCGCTCGTAGTTCAAACGGGCTTGCAGCTCTTTGGCTTCATAGCCCGTTACCAAACGTCGTTTGCCATCGAGTTTCGCCTCCGCCGATTCAACTAACTCGATCGCTGCTTTGACGGCGAACTCACCTGCCTCCGTGAAGCCTTTCACATTTTGTTTGTACGCCTCTGTTTTCACATAGGCCGATTCTAGTTTCGTGTTCAAATCGCGAATCTGCGATTGAAGTTGTTCCTTAAGGTTTGCGGCAAACGGTTGAATTTCGAGAATGAAGTCCCCCTTTTTTACCTCCGAACCTTCCACGAGTCCGTCAGCAATCCGGGCGACAACACCTTTAACTTGCGCCTGGATCGTCTGCTGCCGCTCTTGTGGAACGTAGGCAATGACTTCCCCGGATCCGCGTGACGACTGTTGCCAAGGCAGGAACGCCATGGCCAGCACCGATAGCACCAATCCGATCAACAGCAGTCGCGCCAGGCGCTGCGCAATTCGAGACGATTGGACCAAATGGATGGCCGTATTGCTCTTGGTTGGCACAAAAGCCCTGGTCGTTCGAATACTCTTATTTCTTATCATCGTTTTTTTCGTCAGACTCGATCAGAGAATGAAGTAAGTCAGTTGCAAGTTGCCTAATCGCCATTGTTTAACAGCGTCAATGTTTCTTGTTTGACATCGCTATAGCTTCAGTTTCATTTCGGCCCAATCGGAGATCGCTTTCCGACCCGTTGCTATCACAATGGTGGTCGTGATCCGGCAATCCGTAAGACGGCCCAAAATGTCATCGAGGTCGGCATCAGTTAGTCGATCCAGTAAGCCATCAATTAGCAATGCACCAGGCGTAGCGATCAAAGCTCTCGCTAGCACCAATCGAATTGCCTGTCCTGATGACAAAGGGAATCCGGAAACACTCAGGCGAGTTTTGAATCCGTCTTCCAGATTTGTGATGACGTCATGAAGCCCCATCCTTTCGATCATTTGGTTAATCGAATTGGAGTCAATTTCCGACCGTCCCAACCTGAGATTATCGTCGATTGTTCCATTGAAAATTTCGATATCGTTAATGAATCCGATTCTCGACTGAAGCGATTCAGCGCCAATCAGGTCGACTCGTGCCCTATTTACCAAAACGTAACCGGCGACGGGCGAGTGCAGTCCCGCGATCGTTTCGATGACTTTCGTTTTTCCCGAACCCGATTTACCGACGATGGCAACGGTTGAACCTGCTGGGATGTCGGCGTTCACCGAGGTTCCTGAACCCTTCAAGAACTGAAGATTGTTCAAGCTGATTTCTGACGGGCCGGTGTGATGTGCCAGCATTAGCTTATCGGCCGGTTCGGCGGGCAGATCAAACAGCTTGCCCAGTTTGTCCACGGATGCGAGTAGGTCATAGAAACTTTCAAGGTCTTTGCCGATTTTTGCAAACGACCCCAGAATAACGGTCACGATCAGTTCGGCCGCTACCAATTGACCGAGCGACATTTGGCGGTCAATCACCAAGTAGCCTCCCAAACCTAACAAAACGGTTGCCGCGACTGCCTGCATCAGCATCGA
This sequence comes from Planctomycetaceae bacterium, assembly GCA_024638965.1. GTDB lineage: Bacteria > Planctomycetota > Planctomycetia > Pirellulales > Pirellulaceae > Mariniblastus. Next base: position 7,551 of record JAHEJI010000003.1, on the reverse strand, counting down.
GAACGTGACTTGCCGAATTAGGATTCGAAAATGATCTCGACGACTTTGAATGTACTGTGCCGCGAGTTCATCGGCGCGATTGATGGCAAATCCAAGTCCCCCGTTAAATTTGAAAGTCGTTGGATGTCGGACGATTTCCTGCAGCCAGGCGGCTGATTCGTATTTGAATGTCGATTCCTGCTTGGCTGTTTTCACTGCGCCCCGTCCAATGATTAACAAGACAACGGTCATCAAAGCAATCAAACCCACGTCGTAGCCGAGTAGGAATGGGTGGTAGAACGCCAGGACCGTCAGACCGATGGCGGTCTGCAAGATCAGCATCAGCGATTCGAGCAGCAATTTAGTCGTAATCTTTTGAACGTTGACGATATCAAAGAATCGGTTGACCAATTCGGGCCCATGATGGTTCTTCAGGTAAGACACCGGCACTCGCGTCAGACGCAATGCCAGGTCATCGACGACGCGGACGAACAGGCGGCGCTGCATAATTTCGACAACGACCGTCATCAGAACGCCCAGACCCGCGCGGAACGAAAGGAAAACAAATACGATTAATGACAACACAATCAGCGGTTGAAGGTACCGGCCAAACGCGATCGTGTTGACCAGGGCTTCCACTGACAATGGAATTGTGAGGCTCAGAATCCCGACGACCACCGCGAAGATGAAAACGGTTCTCATATCACGTGCTTCTGGACGAAGGATCGCGAACAATCGTTTCATCGGCGAAATGGATTTGGATTGTGTTCCTGATTGGTAGTTGTATGAAGACGCAGCTTCCGCCGCGAACATTGGTTGAGCCAGGAACCAGCGACAATTTCCATTTTCATTTCGCGCCGAATTCTTGCGTAACCAGCGCTGCGAAACCGCTTTTTCTTGCCCGTGGAGGTATACGACGAAACGCATCCGGGATTTCTTACGGACAATGACGAAGTACGAATCCTCCTCGTCACCTGATTCTGTAGTTTCTTTCCGCGCGACGATAAGTGGGCTGACTTCGATCGCAGCCAGAATTAAGTCTCGCGCTGTGCCTTCCACTTCGCGAAACCGAACTCCAAGCCGTTGGCCGACGGCGTCCAATAATTGACTGTCCTCGAGTTCCAAGTCTGCATGGCCAATGTCAGCCAGCGATTGATTAGCATCGTTAACCGAAAACGCGATTGAGTTTGCTTCACATACTTTGCGAGCAAGCTCGAGGATTTCGGAATTGCGTACGCGTTTGCGGAGATTGGTGGTCATGAAAGGAACGAAATGATGCTGAATTACTAAATACGATTTCCGAATCCCGCACCATTTGGCGTGTTACTTCAGAAAGCCCTATTCACGATTGAATAGATCGATGCTCTTATGATGATAATATGAATTTGAAACATTTTAGTTGACGTCCCGGATTAACATCGTCCAAAAATCCTCGAAAACCATCATCCGAGCGGCCGATCAGCGTCTGACTAAGGCGCGTTGATTTGAGTTTTGTCGCGAGTCCAAATCGGCCTGGTTGATCCAGATCCTACAACCGATTTTGCATTCATTGACCGGTATTTTGCTACGATATATAACATCGGTTGCCATGCCGCACTTGGGGCAGCGAATGGTGTTCTTCGTCGTTTTTTTCTTCATCAATAACATTTTTTCGCTCCCGATGGTGGCCAACTAAGCCCTTTGCCTTTTACTAATTCATTTTACGTCACTCTGCATAAGAAGAAAAACAAGCAATAATGAAATCAGCTAGTAGGTTTTTCCTTCGTGATGCATTTATAGCGTTTGCTCGTGTGAAAGCACAATCATGGAATGGCTGAACTACCACCATTTATTTTATTTCTGGCTAACCGTCAAAACAGGAACTGTATCTGCAGCCGCCGAATCACTGCATTTAGCCCGCCCGACCGTGGCAGCTCAAATCAAAGACTTGGAAAAATCGGTTGGCAAACCGCTGTTCGAAAAACAAGGTCGCGGATTGGTGCTGACCGAATTCGGAAAACAAGTGCACGGCTACGCCGAAGAAATATTTGCACTCGGCCATGAACTTCGCGAGTTCATCAAAACTGGCCATCAGGGGAACCGGAAACGTTTCGTGGTAGGTCTTCCCGATGTCGTTCCCAAGCATGTCGCGTTCGAGTTGCTCAAACCGGCGCTGCATATGAAAGATCGCCCGCGCGCCGTTTGTTACGAGGGCAAGCTGGATCAACTGCTGTCCGATTTGGCGCTTCATAAACTAGACCTCGTTATTTCCGATGCTCCAGCGCCACCGACGCTGGAGTTCAAAGTTTACAACCACAAATTAGGCGAATGTGGGATGTCGATGTTGGCGACACCCGGCTTAGCCAAGCAGTACAAAAAGGGGTTTCCTCAATCCCTGACCGATGCTCCTTGTTTGCTGCCAACCGATCATACTGCGGTGCGCAGGTCTCTCGACATCTGGATGGACGACAATGATATTTACCCCGACATTGTTGCCGAGTTTGAGGATAGTGCTCTATTGAAAGTCTTTGGCCAGGCTGGCGAGGGGCTTTTCCCGATTCCAACGGCAATCGAAGGGTTAATCAAGAAGCAATACGGGGTGCATCTGGTTGGGCGAATCCCGGAGGTGCTCGACAAGTTCTATGCGATTTCCGCCGAGAAACGAGTTCATCATGAAGCGACATTGTTAGTGGTGAAACAAGCCCGGAACAAGTTGTTTGAAGTTTGAGGTGAAGCCCAGTTCCTTGGGCGATTCGCGATCGGACGCTGTAGTTGAGGTCGTCTTTTTGGCGATCAAACGCAGCAGGGCGAGCGTAGCGATAATCCACAGCACGAGGGCGATCACAACCAGTGACCTTTGCCAGGCCGTGGTTCCCAACAGCAATGCCAACGATGCTCCAACTTCGGCAAGAGGCTTTAACGCGGCGGTATTGATGGCAATCGCGGTTCGTCGCTTCCTTCGATCAATGTTGGTATACAGCAGGTTCAAGGTCGTGTCGTGAACGCTTCGCCTCCAGACTTCAAGTGACTTGGCAAGCGTAAGGACGACCAACATTAAAAACGCGCCCAAACTGAAGACTGCAATCATACACAAGATGGAGAGTGCCACCGGCATGAACAGGATCGGCACATACAGACTTTTGCGGGAGATTAGCCGACCCGTAACGAATAACTGAATCAATAGAGTCAGCATCCCGATGCAGGCGTAGTAGACCGCGAAGTAGCGGGTCAGTGAGGCTTCGTTTCCGGCAAAGTAATCATTGACCGAAACTTTCCAGAAGAAAGTTATCAAGGTCAACACAATGACTTTGGCCATAATCAATAGACCAATCCAGAACCGAAACTGGCGGGAGCATGCGTAGACTTTGAAACGCTTCGCCAAATTCTCCATCGACGACCTCAGCGAAGTTTCGGACTTCGCCCATGATTTTCCTTGTTGAATTTTAACTTTCGACGCGTTTACTATTGGGAAAATGGCAATTGCATCGAGGATAGCGGACAACAACAGCCAGCTGCGCAGATCAAGAAAACTTGCTTCAATTCCAATCGAGGCTCCAACAATAATCCCGGCCAACGGTGCCCCAAGACCGATTCTTGCCCAAGCTCGTCGGCTCGAATGTCCGCCGAGCAACTCATTCATTGCACTGACGACATTGATCGTGTTGACACAGCCTTTGATCTCCGTCAACAAGTAGATCGCCGCCAACAACCACCATGAATGATGTAGATGCGGCAACAACAACCAAGCAGTTAGTGTCAAACTAAAGAAGACTACGGACGAGGCTTTGATCGAAACGGTCAGGCTCAGCCTGCGGGTCGCGGCGTACCAGATCGAGGCAATAACCGCCGTTGCGATCCCCGAAAACACAAAAACAAGTGCCAGAGAATCGCTGCCGACGCGCGAGAGGAACAGACTGTCTCCGACGGTCCGCATCATCGTGTATGACGCGGCAAGCAACATGGCGTAGCACAGCAATCGGTTCGCAGCTCTCGCTTCCACTGTCGGCATTCAATCTCCCTGTTCAGGGCCAATTCGTTGATAAAACGGCGACAAGCCGAAACCGACTTGCCGCCGCATCCAAATCAAAACCAACTCCAAGCAGGTTTTGTTTTCGCTAAGCCGATATCTTGGGCACATCGGTTGGCAGTTCGGAAACCGGCAAACGAATGGGAGCCGTCCTTGCCATTGCGACTTTTGCCTCGACGGCAGGGTCGGCCGAAAATCGCCCGTGCAGACTTTCCCAGTCAAGCACCAATTTGCCTCCGGTTCGTTCATGTTGCTTCGCCCAGTTCATTAACAAATCGAGGCAGGCGTGGTCGATGTAACTCAGGTGCTCAAAGTCCACATGAAGTTCAGCCGAATCGGGAACTTCATCGAGCTTTTGAGCCAATGATGGCAAACGGAGAAACGTCGCGGCTCCGTGCATCTGCAAGTGAGTTAAGCCGTTTTCGGTTTGCAAGTCCATTTCCAGGTGCGAGAACCGGTAGAGAAGTTTGGCTGACGAAAGCATGATACCCACAACGACACCGACCAACAGGTCTTGACAAACGATGACCGTCAAAGTCACTGCATAAATGGCGACTTCGCTTTTACTGGTTGCCCACAACGCTTTAATCTGTTTTAGATTCACCAGTTTGATCCCGATGTGCACAAGCAAAGCGCCCAGTGCTGCGCGGGGAATGTAGGCTAGTACAAACGGAAGTGCCGCCACAAACAATAGCAACCAGCCACCATGCAGGATCGTTGACAATCGCGTTTTGGCTCCTGAATTAACATTGGCAGAACTTCGAACAATGACGCCCGTCATTGGCAGGGCACCAATCAACCCACACAACACGTTTCCGATTCCCTGAGCCGTCAGTTCTTTGTCATAGTTGGTACGCTCGCCTGTGTGGAGTTGGTCAACCGCTGTTGCACACAGCAGTGTTTCCGCGCTCGCAACCAGCGCGATCACGATCGCTCCGGTGATCACGATCGGGTCAAACAGCAACTGAAACCAGGTTGCCGATGTCGGCAGCGTGGTTTCCTCGAACATATTGGCCGAGACGTTGAGCATCTGGATATCCAACCCGGTGACAGCCGCAAAAATCGTCGCGGCAGAAATTCCGACGAGGGCCGCAGGCATCAACTTCAACTTTTTCGGTGCAATCGTTGGCCAGATAACAATGCACGCGATCGTAATCAAACCGGTTAAGGCTGCCAAATGGTGATTCTTGGTCGTGTCCGACGAAAAACATTTCATGATCGCTTCGGGAATCGTTGCCAGATACTGCAAACCACCGTGCGCTTTTTCGCCGTGCCAAAGTGCGACGTGGTCCAGCATTACGTGAAATTGGCTAAGGAGGATCAGCACGCCAATTCCGGCTAACATGCCTTTGATGACCGCTGGAGATACGGCGCGAAACCACTGACCAAGCCGTAATTTGCCGGCAATGATTTGCAGCAAACCGGCCAAGAAGACCGCGGTTCCCAAAACCATCAACGAATAAGCGACGGCTTCTCCCTCGGTCACACTCTCGCCAACACTTGCTTTGGCCAAAAAACTCTCCCGTCCTTTCGCCAACAAGTCGGCAACGATTACAAAAAGACCCGCTGCCGGTCCGCTAACTTGCAGGGGTGAACCGGCAAAGAAGCCAACCACGAGCCCGCCGATGATGCCGGTTAACAAAGCCCGCGCGGGGCTGACGCCAACCGCCACCGCGATCCCGATGCAAAGTGGCAAGGCAACCAGGAACACGACGATGGACGCCAAAAAGTCTTCGCGAAAATGCGAGAACATTCCGGTCGTCCGTTCGCCAACTGAAAAACCTTTATTGACTTTAGTATTTGCTGCTCGAATCATGATTAATGCATCCGTTTATTTTTGAGTTGGAATTTGATTTGGAAAAAATCGAGAATTTGAAATGAACCTCTGCTGTAAAACCGAATACCGTTCAAATTTTTTCACTCGGGCCAATGTGATTCTGGAGGAGCCCGTGAACAAGTTTCTTGGTATTTCCTTTAGGTTGGTTCTGTATTTGGAATCGTTCAGTGCAAAACATGCCAGAGTCGCGCTGGAATTAAGGTTTCAACAAACGGATCTTGAACTCGGAAGCCCTTGTTGTGTTGGAGTTCGCCGTTTGTGGTCCCGCCTTCAGGCGGAATTGGTCCGAATGTTGCCGTCTAAAGCCGGTTCCACAAACAACATTTCGTAAAACGATTTAGCTTCAGCCTTCCACAGGCTTCGAAAGATGCCTGAGCAAGTTAATGCGGGCGGCAAAGTGGGGTGACAGGCAGTTCGCGTCGCTAACGCGAAGCGTTCGCCAGAGAACTTGCTAAGTCAGCAGATAGCCGCCCAAACCATTGAGATTTTCGCGCTCTTTTGCTGGTTTGAAAAACCTGCAACAAGCACGGAGCTTGGTGTTGATAACTGACGAGGATTTCAAACCCTTCGCCGAAGCATATGTCCGTTCCACTCGTCGCCGGTTTCGATGAGCGATCGCCTCCGTCTCTTCGACGACGTCCACCAACTCAGTCGATGATTCTTCCGAGATTTGGTGATTCCCCGTGACAACGACAAATGTCGACGCCGTCGCCAGCACGCATAATGCTGCGGTTAGGAACCAAAATTTCTCAGTCAAGTGTTTCATTTTCGCCGATAACGTTGGTTGAGTGTTGGGACTTTCGGGCCGGAACCGACCTAGTCCCTAAACCTGTTTTTATTTAAGCTTTCCGGCCTTTGCCACGTCGGGTCGACGAGCAAAGACTCGATTCAATGTTGCCGAAAAAATGTGCGGCTGAGGTTTTAAATTCGCGGACGATTCATCCACTTGGACTTCAAGAACCGGTCGCCGAGCTTGTCTGATAACTGGTTTCGCCAATCCACCGAACAAAATATCCAAAATTGTCCGTTTTTTCCGGGACGGAACGACAATCAACTCGGCTTGGTAGAGATCAGCGAACCGCGCGATTTCGAATCCGACATATCCATAGACGACATGAAAGCAGACGTCGTTCAGATCGGAATTTTCCGAGATTTGATCTCGAAAACGACGTTCCAATTCCCGGCTTTTTTGCTTTTCAGCGGCCGTATACAGGACTCCGTTATCGGGTCCGGACAATGGGGGGGCAACATGTACGACATGAATTAGTTTCGAGTTGTCCGTCATGTTCAATGCATGATCCAATCCCGCACGAGAGAGCGCGGAAAAATCCCATGGCACAACAATAATGCCTTGATCTGACTTAGCAATCATCACCAGCCCCCGATAATTCAAATTTGAAGAAACCCAGTTTGCGGCAAACGTCTTTCCAAACGGTAATCCTACTTTTAACTTATACGGTATTTAGTATGAGCAGGAAAAGCAGAATTTATTAAAACAATTAGAAGAAAAAATCTTCCTTTGGCTCGAGGGCATGAAATCAGCTGGCGAGGACGCGGCAACTGGCGAAATTTAAGGTTTGCGAGGCTAAAGTCAGAGATTTTTTGATGTTGAGATACGACCAAATTGAGCGAGGGTTTGAGAATTTAGTTTCGGAATCCAATCTCAAAACTTCGTCGAAATTCCCAACATCAACCCATCGTCAAGATCTTCCACGCGTGTCTCGTTTTC
>JAHEJI010000083.1 GCA_024638965.1 Planctomycetaceae bacterium | reverse complement strand
TGGTGCGGGCGACCACTTTTTTGCGAGTCAGACCGCAATTGGCGAGATTCGCCGCGGCCTATTGCATTTCGACGTGGCCGGGGCGATTCCCATCGGCTCGACGATTAACAACGTGACATTGACGCTGAATATGTCGCGTGCGATTGGGGGAGATCAAGATGTTAATCTGCATCTAGCGCTGGCCGATTGGGGCGAAGGTACATCCGACGCGCCGGGCCAAGAGGGCGGAGGAACGTCGGCCACCGCGGGCGACGCAACATGGATTCACACGTTCTTTCCCGGCAGTCTTTGGACTAACCCGGGGGGAGATTTTAGCGCGGTTGCGAGCGCCACTCAGATCGTTGGTGGAGTGGGTTCCTACAGTTGGAATTCGCCAGCCATGGTAGATGATATTCAAGGATGGCTTGACGACGCTTCGAGCAATTTTGGTTGGGTTGTCGTTGGGGACGAATCGGGTTTTGAGCTTGCGAAACGGTTTGACACGCGGGAAATTCCCAACCAGGCCTTTCGACCAACGCTCACGATCGAGTTTACGCCGATCCCCGAACCGTCGATGTGTTTGTTCTGCGGACTGGCCATCGCATCATTGGTAGCGCCACGTCGTCGCGCGCGATAAAGTCGTTGTCTGTTGCGATTTACAAATTCGCTATATTTCAGTTGACACTTGAAGCGTGCTTGCATTTTGATAGGGCAACGCGTTCACGCCCGTAACAACTATCAAGTGTAATCCTGCGATTGCAAGTCAACGCGTGAACATCGATTCTATCGTTCATATCAGCCAGCAGTCGTACCAGCGTTAATCCACCGAACGAGACTGATTTCAGCATCCTCGCGGCCCACGGCTTAGGGACACCGCTTCGTTACTCAACATTTGGGCTGCGACCCATTTATAATCACCGATTATTGACGAACCATACCGCGCAGTCCCCCAGGAGTTGATCGTTTCTCAAGTTCCTTTTGAAACAGGCCTTCGGTTGATCTGTCAAGCGAAATAAGCTGAAACGTAGTTATGTCGCCGTTTTTGAACGAGAAAAAACTCATCTATCACGCAGCCCATCACAAGATGGGGACTGTCTGGTTAATGCGAGTTTTAGAAAGTGTTGCGAATAAGTTTGGGCTGAAAATGACCAAATCAAATTCGCGAAAGGAGCTGGCTGCCGACGATACCGACATCCTGTTCGCCAATCACAGTCAATTTGAACCTGACTCAATGGAGAATCTGGTCGGGTCGCACATGATTCGTGACCTCCGTGATGTTGTTGTCAGCGGCTACCATTATCATCTTTGGACGAATGAGTCATGGGCCCGAGAGACTTCCGATCAATTCGGCGGAAAAAGTTATCAGGAATTGCTTCAATCCGAAGATAAAGAGTCAGGATTGGCTCATGAAATTCGACGACTTGCCTCCACTTTCGATATTCGAATCTTGCGAAAATGGGATTTCAGCGACGCGAGAATCTGTGAACTTCGCTATGAAAATTTGTGGGCAGATGAAACAAAGGAATTCCACAGACTGTTCCAACACTACGGATTCCATGAAGTGGCGATATTAAAATGCTTGAAGATCGTCCAACAGCAAAGCTTCAAAATCGTGTCAAAATCAGCCACGGCTCCTAAACAACAGAAGATGCACCTGCGTAGCGGCATGCCGGGGCAATGGAAATCAGAATTGACCAACAGTCACTGCGAGCTGGTCAAAGCAGAACTTGGCGACTTGATCATAAAACTGGGCTATGCCAGTAACAACGATTGGCAATCTGAGTTTCAATAAATCCATCTGATCCAAAAATCCCTTCACGGACAAGACGAACTAAGCGGCAATGGGCTTATTAAGAATCGATTTTAGATATTCGCGGGCACGTTGAAGCGGTGCATCGATATGAGTCTCAACGTTGAATTCACCGTCTTCAGGTTGGGGCTCATCAGTTTCAGCGTCAGGCGTTACCACACTTAACTCCGGCCTGGATGACGAAATCGCTTCCTCGACATTCTTCAACCACATTTTTGCTCCGGTTGGGTTTAAGCCTTCCAAGTCTTTGAAGCTCCGATAGCGAATATTCTCAAATACATCTTCCTCTGTCAGTTGAATTTCCAACCCGTTGTTCGGCTGGACACCCCAAACCCCGGACTCTTTTGCGGCTGGATCGTAACGATCGATCTGGCGATCGCTGGGACGCCAAAAACTTGCGATCGTGAGTTTCAAAGCGCTCTTGCCCCGCTCCACTGGGATCAGATTTTGAACGGTGCCTTTTCCCCAGGATTGTTCACCGACGACGACGGCGCGATTGTGGTCTTGAAGACAGCCCGCAACGATCTCGCTGGCGCTGGCTGAATTTCGATTAACCAGGATAACCAGCGGCGTCTTGGGATTCAGCAACGTCTGGGAATGCGCGAAGTGCTCTTCAAGGAGTTTTCGGTGTCGACCACGTGTACGAACGATCGCAACTTCGTCATCGAGAAACATGTCACTGATGGTCAATGCGGCAGAAAGCAGCCCACCCGTGTTATTACGCAAATCGAGAATCAGCCCGCTGACTTTGCCGTTCATCTCTTCGAGAGCCGCCGCCATTTCTTCCACAGAGAGTCTGCCGAATTGTTGGAGGCGAATGTAGCCGATTTTGGGTGTGCCCTTAAGAATGAAATTCCAACTTCCGTCGGGATTTCGCTGGTCTCCCGTCACAGAAGGCATCTGTATCGCTGCACGAACGAGATTGACGGGCAACCGCTGGTCTTTTCTTTGAAAGACAACGTTTACCGGCTCGCCTTTCGGTCCTCTCAACATATCGATCGCTTGCGATCGTTCCATGCCTTCAGTGGAGGTTCCGTCAATTTCTTTAAGTTGATCACCAATCTGAACTCCTGCCCTGTACGCCGGTGTATCGGGTATGGGAGCAAGAACTACCAGTTGTTTGGTACTGGGATCGTTTTCAATGTACATGCCAACCCCGCCAAACTCCTGATTCATGTCTTCATCGATGGCAGTGAACACATCACCCGAGAGGTACATCGAGTGTTCGTCCAATTGTTTCATCATGCCCTGCATCGCAGATGTGAATAAATCCTTGCGAGGAACATCCTGCAAGGCATCACGGTCGATCACATCCATTGCTTCGGCAAACAGATTGGCGTACCGATTCTTCGACGCGACCGAATAACAGGCTAACGCGACAATTGCGATCAGGGCAATAACGACCAAGTTTCTAAGTGGCATTTCATCTCCAAGTCGTCACGGGAACTATCCCTATCCTACTCCGGCAGGCCTGAATTGAAAACTCATACTTTATTTGTACTGACTTCACCTCGCTCCACTCGGTTCAGGGTGACTACACTTTATCCGAGCTTGGTCAAACACGCAGATTGCGCATAAAAACAGCCACGCAGACGAGCGTGGCTGTAAGATGTCTATAGTCGCAAGTGCTTATTTTGGAAAACGGTAAAGAGGATTTTCTGGGCTGAAGTCAATATCGCTCAAGCCCACGTTAGGTCGGACGTTGATGTAAGTGTACTCTTCCAACACCTCAGGTTGCTGACCGCCTTTTGGCCAGTCATAGCTGACATAACGGACAGGAAGTTGGAGTTCGTCGTCAATGAACACTTGGGCCTTGTAGAATTCGTAGGGAGGACGTCGATCCTCGTGGATCACCTGGATCATTGAACAAGATCGCTTATTGATAGTGGTGTTGGGCCGATATTCGACCTCACACATCCCAGCCGAACGATCACGTTCAGCTTTTTCGATGAGTTGCTCAACGAGCCGTTGCAAACCAGCCTCGTAGATTGGATACTTGTTACCCTTCATCGCCAACCATCCGTCTGGATCAAGCGTAAACCGCTTGAACTTCAACACTCCTCCACCTTCGTGAGCGATCAAACTGTTGTTGTTTTGACCCTTCACCCAAATCACTTCACGACCGGCTTGGTCACGTGGCTTCAAAAATTTCATGTAAACACTGAAAGGCTTACGACCTTGCGGCGTATCACGCTCGTTGCGTACCTTTATTTGCATATATACTTGTTCTCCAAGCACGTCATTGACTCGCTCACGTTTCACCAATACGGCGGTATAGTCAACCAAGTTGGCTCGTATGTTCTCCAACGTGTCATTGGCGATTTGAATCGCATCGTCGAGAGGATGAGGAGTCCGTGTCGGCGCCGCTGCGATCGGAGTCGGGACGACGGTCGGAGTCGGTGTCGGGACAAGGGCCGGACTCGGCTTTGATGAATTGACCCCGCTCGAAACCGGCGGCAGCGTTTCGGGAACAACCGCCGATCCGTTCGGCGATGATTCTGCATCGGTCAATTTGGAAACACGAAAAACCGGTTCGACCGTTCGTTTTTGGGTTTCCTCTACGTCTTGTTCCTGATCGGTTTGGAAGGCCAACGAAGTCGATTTGTTGCCGCTGATGAGTGTGGTGAAGACGACGAGGTAGATAAGAAAAAATGGTTGCATTCTGGTTTGTCGCATGCGATCCTCCGTGACCCTGCGGTTGTACAATTAGTCGACCGAAATTCAGGCATTCCTTTTGAAAACTGCGACTTCCAATTTCGACACTTCAGCCTGACCGGGTTTAGCGGTACAGTTGGAGCCGACGGCAGTTTACTCAGGTGTAGCAATTCCGGCAATTGACGTCCTTTGAAACAGCAAGAATGCTAGCAACGCAATTCTTGCGGGATTTTGCATCGAAAGAAGGTATCGCCATTTTGAAAGTCACTTCGGTAGCCGCATCAATTGATCAAAACGAAGATTCTACGCGAACCGAAAGGTCTTCCACCAACAACCGTCAAATTCGAAAGCGCAGGCCAAAGAACCGTAAGAACTGGATCAAAAATTCAATAATTTATTTTTCGCGTGAATGATGCCGTGCAGGCAACAACGATAGGATTTGATCGCGGTCGTCAATAATTTCACATTGTATCAGTTACACCGTTGACTTGATCTGCGGGCAACACGCGTGTGGGACGGCTTCCAGCCGATGTTGGACAGGGAAAAAACAATCGGAATCTTAGACCTTTTGCACTTCGTCGTGTGACCTCGATGTCGCCATCGTGTTCGTTAAGTATCTTGCGAGTGACAGCGAGACCGATCCCGTGAACCTCGTTTTCATCTTCAAATGCAAAGGGCTCAAAAATCGCGTCAATCCGTGCTTTTGACAGGGCCTGGAAATTGTCTTTGATTTCGATGCTCACGAATTGATTGTCGCCCTCGCGATTTTCGATCAGTGCCTTGACGAATATCTCTCCCGCGGTGTTGGATCTGCTGTTATCCAGGATGTGATTAAAGACGTTTTCAATTGCCCGGCTAAGCAGCGCATCATCGTACAATAGTTTCTCTACTTCAGTGTTTGGTTCCCGGTGAATTTTCACATTTGATTTGCCGGAAGTTTCGATCGCTCCGCGGATTGCGTTTTCAATGGTGCGATTAAGATTGTCTGGCTTGAGATGAGGCAGGTTGGGTTTGCTGAACGAAACCATATCCATTACGAGGTTGGACATGTTACGCTGATTTCGCTTGACAATGCTCCAACCCTGTTTGATCACATTGACATCATTTTTGCCTAATCCATCTTCGATCAAGTGCGTGCCGCCATTAATACTCTGCAAGATGTTTTTTACGTGATGAGACAGTGTGGCAAGTGTTTGGCCAACTGCCGTCAGCCGTTCGCTTTCCACGAGAGCCGAATAGTACTCGGTGTTTTCAATGAAGACCGCCACCTGGTGACCAATCGCCACCATCAGTTTCAAATGATCCTCATTAAGACTTCGGTTTTCAGGTGCCGTTGGGTCGGTCGACATTTTTGCGGTTGTGTCGGCGTAGATAAACCCGTGGATAAAAGAGCGTCCCAGGATCGGGACGCAAATCGCTTCCTTGACCCCAGATGTTTTGATACTTCCCTGGCCATCGAGACGTTCGTCAATTCCTGCGTCGGCTGTCAGGATACCTTCTTTGCTTTCGACCACGTACTTGATAATCGACTTGCTGATTTTCAATTTGATGAATTTCGATTCACGCGTCCGGTATCGAGTTGCACGGGGCTCATATTTTTTCCGTTCCGCGTTCCACAGAAGAATACAACCGCGTTGAACATCCAACCAGTCAAATACGAGATTTAGAATCTCTTCAAGCATCTGGTCCACCTCCGATGCATGGCTGGTTGCCATCGCGGCGTGGTACATAAACCTCAAATCACTTTTAACCGAACCAACGAGGGTTTCGGAATCGAGAATCGGAGTTAGATTATCGCTTGAATCAGAATTATGAACTGACAATTTCGAGCCCGACGAACCGGCTGGAATCGTTTTGCCTTCCGCCGGAGGCGAATGCGACACGAGAAGGGACGTTTTCCCTATGTCAATCTGATCGCCCCGCTTAAGAGCCTGAGAGCTAATCCTTTCTCCATTGACGAATGTACCATTGGAGCTTCCAAGATCGCGAATGTTGATTCCGCCATCCGTCAAAACGATTTCGGCGTGAGCGCGGGAGGCTTCATCGTCGATGAGCCGAATTAAATTCGACTTTTCACGACCAATCGTGATTTTCCGTGAGCGGGTAATTTCAAAACGCCGCCCCTGATCTTTACCACGAACGACAAAAAGCCAATTTGCTGACATGGAGTTCGTTCCAATGTATGGATCAAGCGGAAAGCGATAAATTTAAATTACGAATTAAAATCCCTCAAACACCTGTTAGATCAAGTCTGTTGGCAGATGCGAATTTCATTCCGCTTGTTGGTTAACATATTCTATGACGTCGTGTCATCCTCATCTTCGGGTGGTTCGAAGCGAGGCCCTATCGGTTCCGAATATTCGTCCTGAATATCGCTGTAATCAGGCAGTCCTGACGGAGTCGATTGGTTGTCCGAATCATCAACATTGAAAGTCGACTGAAGGTCAGACAATCCGCGCCGGAATTGCTGATACGTCTGGCCGAGGTTTCTGGCAACTTCCGGCAGTCGACCGCCGAACAGGATGACAGCGACGACACCGATGATAACAAGTTCCTGATAACCGATGCTGCCGGGAAACATTTGAATTACTTATTCTATCACGCGCGATACGATCGAAACGAAAAAGCCACTTTGAGACTTATTCGCTTTCGCCGGAATCTTCGATCGCCTCGTTAGGTTTATCTTTCATTCCAGCTTTAAATTCGTTGATACTGCGGCCCATGTTACGCATCAAACTGGGCAGTCGGGCTCCTCCAAAAAGCACGACCAGTATTACGGCAAGAATAATTAACTCTTGAGTTCCAATACCAAACATTAGAGTTCTCGATCAATTACGACCAGCTAAGGTCAGTGAAAGGGTGCGGATGAAGCAAAAACTCAACACCCGTGTGTTTCTCCCGAAACACCAATGCTTTCATTCTAGATTGGGGTCTTTCAGTGTCAAACCCAACTCGTACCAAGTTCGGTGAAGGACGGTCAGGGAATATCGGCCTCCATCGTGGCCAAGTGTCTAATTCGGCCTGGATTTCATTAGCGAAGCGTAATGATTCGGCCCGCCTGGCGCTCGTCGAGTGCGGCTTTGGCTTCCGCTTCTGCGATCTCGTACATCGGTAGATACCGATAATAAACTTCCAGGCACAGCGTCGACATGGCGGTGGAATAGACGCGGCCACCATAACCGGCCCACAGCCCGTTGGGCTCCCAACTGCCCGCCTCGTCGCCCTTGAGTATTTGGGTCGTTACCAAGGCCGATTTCAATCGTTGATTCCATTGCTCCCACGGCTCACCCCCCGTTTGATACATGGCCATGGTGCCGTAATACCAATAGTAAAGATTTATATGGTGCTGACTGGGAAGTTCTCGTAACAGTCTCGATGTCGCCTGTTGTTTCGTGCTGAGCGCTACCTGATCTTCGAGAAAATAGCGGCATACCAAAGCTTCTGCAGTCATCGTCGTACTCACACCCTGATTGGGGCGGTAGGCTGCAAGTCCGTTGCCGACACCGCTGCAACATGCGTTGAGAAAGGCTTTCATTCGATTGATCGTATCCATGGGCACGTGAATGCCCCCGTTGGCAGCACTGTGCATGGCGAGAACCTGCCATCCAAACTGACTCATATCTCCCCGATCACCGGGCTGGTAACGCCATCCGCCGTCGGTCTTGTTCTGAGCATACACGGAAAAATCGACGCCGCGTTGGACGGGAGCAATTAGTCGTGAATCACCCGTCAAGGCCAGAGCCTCAGACAATGCTAATAGGGCCATGCTATGGCAGTAAGTTCTTGCAAATAGTCTTGCGTTCCCGGAGAGGTTGCCATCAACTGCCTGATTACGAAGCAAAAACTCCAGTCCTTTTTGCACGTTGAGTTGGTACGTTCCATCGAGATGAGTGTGGCCACCTGCCATGAAGGCCATGACTGCAAGGGCGGTGATTCCAGTATCCGCGTCGGCTCCCGCTCCCTGCCGATCGTGGCCAAAGACTTTTGTCTCTTTCCCAGCCTGCGTTTTTCTCGGATCCCAGCGACCATCAGCAGCCTGATTGGCAGCCAGCCATTTCAAAGCAGCTTGAACGGCAGCTTCGGTTTGCATCGAACCACCCCGCCGTTGGGCAACCATCAGTCGGTTTTCTGCCGCTCGAAGTTTGTAGAGATCGGGCAATGGTTTGCCGTCGCCCAGTCGATGATGGCTGCTGATAAGTTTCATCTCCGTTTTTGGCACATCGATTCTGTGCCTTTCGGAAACGCTCATCATTTGGGTCGCAGGTGGCGGCATCGGCAACGGCTCTTCGGTCATCGGCAATCGCGCCGCCTCGTCAACCAATTCACCCGTAAAGGGTTCAGCGACTTGGTCACTTGATTCGGGCGGTCCGAAGTTGTTATTGCCGATCAACGCGGGTTCGACGTTGATATGGGGACGTACGATGTCTTTGACCAGGTCAATATCGGGAATTTCATCGGCGGGTTGGTTTTCGATTTCCCGACGTTGAACCTCGATTTCCAGTGCATCCACGATGGCTGCGTTCACTTCGAAAGAACTATCATCGACCGCGGCTGGCGGCAAAGCGGGTTGGGGCGTCTCGGGAATCGCCAAATCCGCGAGACTTCCCGGGGCGGATTCTGTTTCGGGTTTCTCAGCTGTGCGTTCAACCACAACTTCGCTGTCGATCAGTGGCCGATCAAGCTCATCGACCGCGGGCAAAAGTTGTTGATTGGTAAACTCATTCCAGGGCTTCGCAGGTTCGGATTCCAGATTCAAGTCTTCGGATACATCGCCGTCGTCCTCGACCAGGTTAATCCGAACCGGTTCCGTCTCGGCGACAGCCGGGGCTTTGAAAATCAAATGAGTACCGTAGGCGTAGCCCATCAGCAGGATATGGGCCACAACGGAAAGAACGATGCATTTCCAAACCGGTCGGGCTTGTCCCCACTTTGTTAACGACAGGACCAACAGCGCGATTGCAAGCAATCCAGACCCAATCAGCAATAACAACTGAAGATTGATGGATTCAGTCAGACCGGAAAACAGATTCCCGTTGGTAGCCAGAAGTAAGCTAGTTTGATTCATGGGTCGACCGGATGGATAGGGTGATTGCATGTGGCGAATTCGGGATGACATCTTGATTCGATGCCAGGACAGTTTTGACCGGCTTTTCCTTGTCGTTGTTTGCTTTGTCCCACCAACTCGATGACCGAGGAAGGGCAAATTTCCAATCCAATAATTAATGGGGAATTGTGATTGGTGAATAATTCATTGCCCTAAACTTCATTAACAATTCAAAATTCACCATTTCACAATTGGTTGTTCCTTTTCCAACGTAATGTGGACTTTCTCCAAGCGAGGGACGGCTGACATCTCATGCGGTGCGTCATCGAATTTGACTTGGCTCCTGTGCAACTCGAACCGAAATGTTGAGGTCCAGCACGTCTGCTCGGCGGCAGGTCGCAATTACGTCCGCCACGTTTTGATATGGACTGTTTGCATCACCGCGAACGATGACACCTGTCTTCTTATATTGTTGGCGAGCGTCGCAAAGCTCAGCGTACAACTCTTCCAGGGTCACCTGATCCCTGTCAAGCAGAATTTGTCCGTCTTCCATCACGTTGATGACGCGCTTTGACGGCGCCGCGGTCAAGGCACGGGCATTGGCGACTTGCGGTACTTTCAAAGGAATATTTCGTTCCGCTTCGTTGAGTTCGCTGAATCGCGATCCCACCATAAAAAAGATAATCAGTAAAAACACAATATCGATGAGGGGTGTCAAGTTGATTGACGTTTCATCATCACGATTTGTTTTGATCGCCATAATTTCGTTCCGTCAGCGTTTTAATTTCTATTGCAAACATGGCTCGATTTTTTGTCAACTGATCAATCGTGTAAGCGAAACCGTAAGAATTCCGACTGAATTGTCCCCAATCCAGCTACGTTTTTCTAAGCAGCTTTCTTCGATCGAGATTTGGTTTTGGTATTTTCGCGTTCCTCAAGTGCATCGGCCGAAACGAGATTCACGACCTTTTGTCCCAAGGCATCGATCTCCATCACATGCTGATCGACGCGGCTGGTAAAGAACAGGTAGGCAATGAGTGCGGGAATCGCCACGGTCATGCCTGCTGCGGTTGTCAACAGCGCTTGACTAATCCCGGTCGCAATCAACGTTTTTGGATCGACGACGTTTGGATTGACAGTCGCAATCGCATCAAAAGCGTGAATCATTCCCAACACTGTTCCCAATAGACCCAGTAACGGACATACGGTTGCGATGCCGTTGATCAGGCGCAGGTATCGGCGGAGGTGATTCGAATTTCGTTCGCCTTCATCCAACACGGCTTGCTCGACTTCAACCGCGGGTCGGCCCCACTTCGAAACTCCTGCCCGAAAAACCTGGGCCAGGGGACTGGTGTTGCGATCGCATAACGTGATCGCAGATTCGCGATTCAATTCGCCTTCCCGAAGTTGATCAAGGAACCGTTTTCCGAATGCGGAAGGGATAATCCGTCCTTTGCGAAGACTAATCAGTCGCTCAAAAATAAATACCATCAAGATTAAAGAACAGATTCCAATCGGGATCATCAACGGGCCGCCGTTTCGAATCACCTGGATCAGCCGTTTCGAGGCGACTATCTGCTGTGCCGGTTGAGCAATGAGTGGCGAAGACGTTTGAGTTTGGACGGCTTGGTCGCCACTCGTTTCGATTGGGATCTCCCAACCATTTTCTGGAATCGCATCATTGCCTTGCTGAGCAACGATGATCGTTGGCACGGCCAAGGTGGCCATGCTGGCTAAGATGATTGCGCAAATCTGCATTGGCAGGGGCCGGCGAACAATTTGATTGTTCATCTAAGTTCTCACTATCTGTCTGGTTGGGTTTTTGTTTGATTGGTGAAGTCGATCGTTTAATCCAATACCGTTCATACTTTTCGTGTTTATTGTTCGTTACGATGTCGTCATCCTGAACCGAGTGGAGCGAGGTGAAGGATCTCTCGTGTTTTTAGGCTAGATTTTTCGGTCGCTAAGGCTCTCTCAGAATGACTTTGGCTCATTTCCTACTTCTATACATGGCATTGCGTTCAACCGATCAGGGTATTTTTCGTTTAATCGAGTTTGTCTCGTGATGGGCTTGACGCGAGGCCAACCTCAACCGTTCTTCGGCCGCTTGGCGGAATTCGCTGTCTGGAAAATTCGTCAACAGTTGTTGATACAATCTGGCAGCATGTTTCCAGTTCCCTAGATGCTCTTGGCATTTGCCAGCCTGCATCAAAGCCGCGGCTCGCCATTTCTGGTAGCCGAATAAAGCATCGACTCGATAGTAGGCTCGAATGGCTTTTTCGTATTTTTCCTGATGGAAGTAGGCTTCCCCAATTCTCCACTGAGCGATGGCCGCCGTTTCCGTCGAACCGCCAGTTGGCGAATCGACAACGCGTCTGAGGGCGACAATGGCGTTGTTGAATTTCCCTTTTGCCGCCAACGCGCGTCCGATAATGAAGTCGTATTCGTAGGCGGTTTTGAAATCGGGGTAAATTTTACTTGCGGTTTTGGCGATCGATTTTGCCTCGGTCCAGTCGTCCAGCTTCCCCCGACACTGGGCTGCCCGCAAATAGATCCAAGGCGTGAGTGATTCGTCCAATTCGTCTGTTTCTTCCACAAGGCCACCAAACAGGTCACCTGCCTCAGCAAATTCGCCTTGACGATAAAGTGATTCAGCCAACCAGTAGTTTCCTGTTGCCTGCAAACCTCGATCGGTGGCTTGCGCTACGAGGGTTCTCATCGATAGGGTGACGGATTCCCACTCGTTATTTTCGGCTGCGATCTGGCCATTTAAGAAAACTACACGACTCAAAATTTCGGTTGGTGTTTTCGGGTTCAGAAGTTTCTCAATCAAGGGTTGAGCGGCATCAAGGTCTGTCTTCTGGATATAGTTTTGGACAAGCCGAAACGCGGCATCGGGCCAATATTTGCTATTTGGATGTTCCTTCACCAGCTGTTTGAATGTTTCGATTCCATGTGGAGCAAGACTCAAATCGTGATAGACCCAACCAAGTTGATAGAGTGCTTCGTCCATTGCAGGTGGATTTCCTGGCAATTGTATATAATCCGCCAACAGATTTTGAGCTTGCAGCAGGTTGGTTTTTCCGCCGACTTTTTGTAATGAATATGCACAACGAAGCATGGCCGCCTGTTTCAACTTTGAATCTGGGAATTTGTCAATCAAAAACCCGTACATTTTGGATGCTTCTTCGTACTGTTCCGAGTCATCGAGAAACTTGGCTCGTGCCATCGCAGCTTCGGCCGCAAATTTTGTGTCTGGATATTCATTCACCAATCGTTCAAACGTTGCCAGCGCGTGATTCGACTCATTGGTTCGCATCTGAATCCAGGCCAAACCCGATAGTCCACGAGCAATCAGTTCGCGCGGATTACCGGGCCGAACCAGGTATTCGTACCATCTGGCGGCGTATCCGTTTTGTTCGTTTGCAAACGCAGTTTCCGCCAGGAACTTCGCCGTTTCGAGGACAAGCTGTTGACCCTCGTGGTTTTGGCTGAGGTCGTCAAATGCATCGCTGGCCAGATCCCATTGCTTCAGCCGCGCGTACGCGATTGTCAACTCAGCCCGAGCTCGAAACGCTTCGGTACCATTGGGTTCCAGGGCGAGATAATTCCGATATCCGGCAACGGAGTGCTCATATTTTTCTCGCCCCGAGTAAGTTGTTGCGCGAGCCAACTCAACCAGCGAGCGAAGTTTCTCGCTCTGGCCATCCAGATCAATGGAGCCCAACACCGTCTCGGCTTCTGCAAGTCGGTCCATGCCAATCAACCCAAGACTCTGCAGGTATTTCCACGTTTCGCGCTGTTTGCCGCCAGAGTGAATGCCTACGCCGCCGTTAATCACTCCGTTGAGAAGAGACTGGAACGCATCGATGGATTTTTGAAACTCCTCACGCTGGTAATAGACTCGCCCTTCGGACTCAAGCACTTTGGTGCGGAGAGGACTATCGCTGTAATTTTCATGAAACTGACCGATCATCAACAAGGCGTCATCAAAACGGGATTCTTTTTGAGCGATATCGATTTGAAGTTGCAACGCATCATCCGCCCATTGTCCGTTTGGCCATCTATCTCGAAGTTGAGTCAACCATGCTTCGGCCGTTGTGGGTTGCTGAGCCTGGATCGCCGTTAGGGCACCGTCAAAGTAGACGGCAGCAGCCAAAGTTTCGTTTTCCGATTGCCCAACTGCTGCACTGAACAGTTCAACGGCACGCTCGGTATTTTGTAGCGCTGTTTCACTTCTAGCCAACCAGTACGTAGCTTCCGTTTTAGATTCCAAATCGGTGCAGGCGACAAACGCTTCATCAAGCAATTGGCGGGCCATTTCATAATCGCGCTGACCGTAGCACAGTATTCCCCATTGTAATCTGGCTTCTCCTGCGAGCAGTTTGTCACCCTCGGAGACGATTGATTTGTATAAACGGGTGGCCAGTTCAATCGAGCCCTGCATTTGATAGACCCTGGCAAGACCCAATCGGCACTTGTTGTGAAGCTGACTCTCGGGATATGCGAGAATCGCCGTTTCATAAGCCTTTTGAGCGAGCTGAGGTTCATTTCGCTTGATACGCAGCTCGCCCAAATACGGCAAAGCAAATTCATTCAGTCGGTCTGTGGGATGTTCAAGCACGAACAACTCCAAAAGCCGAATCGCTCGATCGTACTGCCGCAATCGATAGGCCGTCTCTCCAAGTCGAAACATTGCGCGCGGTGCAAACTGGTGACTCGGCAGTTTCGTCAAAAATACTTGAAACGCTTGATAAGCACCGGCAAAATCGCCCTGCTGCATCATCGCTTCTCCAAGGAAGAAGTGCGACGCAGCCGCCTGCTCGGTATTGGGAAAACGGGCAATCACACTTTTGAATGCTTCTATGCTCTCCAGCCACTGCCCACGCGCATAATACCCGCTCGCCATGTTATATTCGTCTTGCGCAACTTGCGCGTCGACTGGCGAAACCGAAGAGGTTACGGCCGCAATCGCCAAACTAAAAAACATTAATGGGCAAAACGTCTTGGGTCGAATCATGACTCGTCCAGTTTTGGGCACGAGAGAGTTAATTCTCCCGTTAAAGTTCCAACGCCAATTCAACGAGGAAAAGGCGAAAAAGGAGGCGATGGATCGATAGCAAATCGCATAACATCCCACGGCGCGCATCCGAATAATCCGATTCGTTCGCACGACCGTTACAATTCCTATCGACCAGCTGTTGCTTTGACTCAACCGGATCTTTCCCGCTAGCATCTTTGCGGTGTCGAACGCCGCACAGAGCCTTCCGGTCTGGGAAGCTGGAGAAGGTTTTTATCCGGATCGAGGATGGAATCCATTCACGGACCCGGAAATTGCTATCTGAATGATTGCGAGATGACAACCTATTGTCCGTAGCCGACTCGGTATCCCACACTGTTGAATGAGATGTCGAACATCGAACGACGCAATTCAGGTTCGAAGATTTTGTAGGCCGAAACAAGCTCCGCGCAGTTCCGGCAACGCATCGCCTGAACTCGGCACGCCGGAACAGCACTGGGTTCGTTCCAGCCACTCCTGTCCCCGGCTAGTGAAATGTCGAAATTTCCTCCAGCGGCTTTCTTGCAATGTCTGGAACCCTGGCATCGTCGGCGGGAAAGCCCGTCACCAACAAAACAAATGGACGCTCGTTAGACGGTCGATCGAGAATCGAATTTAAAAACTTCATTGGGCTTGGGGTATGAGTTAAGGTCGCCAAACCGGCGTCGTGCAAGCCGTTTATTAATAACCCGGTCGCAATGCCAACGGATTCTGTTGCGTAGTAGTGTTTGACTTTTCTTCCATCGGGTAATGACTCATAGGCTTTCGCGAACACGACGATTAGATACGGTGCGATTTCGAGAAACGGCTTGTATTCGTCCGTGCCTAACGGGGCGAGAGCGTTAAGCCATTCTTGTGGTGCTTTATGGTGGTAGAATTCGCGTTCTTCGATTTCGGCCGCTTCACGAATTTTGCTTTTGATTTCGGGGCTTTCGACAACCGCAAAATGCCACGGCTGAAGATTGGCTCCGCTGGGAGCCGTCCCAGCCGCAAGAATACATTGCTCAATAATTCGCCGATCAAATGGCTGGTTAGAAAACTCACGAACCGTTCGGCGTCGACGGATATTCTGATAATACGACGTGGCTCGGCTCAACATTTCCTCGGAAGAAAACTTCTGGAAATCCGGCAGCGGAATGAAATTGGGTTGCTGAGACATTTCTCTATCCTGAAAACTTGATGTCTCGATTCTAACGGACATCAGTCGTAAAGTGCAGTGACGGTTGCGAGTATAACTCCGTCCCGATAAACTCAGTTTGAACTTACGAATTGGAACCGACCATTTGCTGGAATACCTATCATGAAAATGCAATGCTCCTCTTTTCTGGCGGCAGTCCTGTTGATTACAGCCAGTTTTTCACATGCCGACGAAGGCATGTGGCTGTTCAACGATTTGCCCGTCGAACATCTGAAGTCAACTTATGATTTCGAGCCGACATCCGAATGGACCAATCATTTGATGAAGGCCTGTGTTCGCTTCAACGTGGGTGGTTCAGCCTCCTTCATCTCTTCAAACGGCCTGGTGCTGACCAACCACCACGTGGGCAGCGACACGCTTCACAAGCTTTCAAGCGAGGACAACGATTTATACACAAATGGATTCTATGCCCGATCGCTTGACCAGGAACTCAAGGCACCTGATCTTGAATTGAATCAACTGATCAATATCAAAGACGTTACCGACGAAGTGAACCGGGCCGTAAGCGACGGCTTGTCCGCGTCCGATGCAGCGAAGGCTCGACGAGCGGCCATTGCGACGATCGAAAAAGCGGCTTTGGATGAAAGTGGATTACGTTCAGATGTTGTAACGCTATATGGCGGTGGAAGGTATCACCTCTACCAGTACAAAAAATACACCGATGTTCGCCTGGTTTGGTCACCGGAGGCCGCGAGTGCGTTCTTCGGAGGCGATGCCGATAACTTTGAATACCCTCGTTATTGTCTCGATGCGTGTATCTTTCGGGTCTACGAAGACGATAAGCCTGCCAAGATTGAACATTTTTTCAAATGGTCGGAAAATGGAGCTGCGGAAAACGAACTTGTATTCGTGGCCGGCAACCCTGGCCGTACCAGTCGGATTTTCACCTACGACGCGATGAAATTCGCGCGAGATCACCGAGTACCCTACGTTTTGGACTTTCTACGACGTCGTGAAATCCTTTTGCAACAGTTTTCACTTCAGGGTCCAGAAGCCGAACGACGAGCGAAAGATGACTTGTTCGGGATGCAGAATAGTCGTAAAGCCTACCTCGGCGAGTTGGCAGCGCTTCAGGATCCAGCCGTGATGGCCGACAAATTGGCTTCCGAACAAGCGTTGCTGGCCAAGATTAAGGCGGACCCGAAACTCCAGGAGTACGCGAGCGCTTGGAGTACTATCGCAGAAATCCAAAAACGAAAAGCAAAACGCCTCGGAAAAGGGCCTCGACTTTCGACACGTCTTTTCAATATCGCGCAAACGCTGGTCCAGATGGCCGAGGAAGACAAGAAGCCGTCGGCGGATCGGCTGGCCGAATTCCGGGACTCAGCACGGGAATCGTTGGAACGCCAACTATTTTCTGGAGCTCCGATTTACAAAGATCTGGAGCTGGCGTTGTTGGCCGACTCAATCGCAAGAACGGTCGAATTGAACGGTGCGGATTCAGAACTTTGCCAAACAATTCTGGCTGGCAAGAGTCCGACCGAACGTGCAGCAGAATTGATGTCGACTCGCCTGGATGAAGTCGATTTTCGCAAAGAGCTGGCGACTGGCGGGGCGCAAGCTATTGAATCCAGCGACGACCCAATGATCAAACTTGCGTTAGCGCTAGATGATGTTGTTCGCGAAGATCGAAAAGTTGAGGAAGAAATGGCCGAAATCGAAAAACAGGCGTATGCTCAAATCGCCGAAGCCATTTTTGCGACTCAAGGAACTTCGGCCTATCCTGATGCGACTTTCACTTTGCGATTGGCATTTGGGCCCGTCAAATCCTATCAAGAAAAGGGCGAAACGATTCCCGCCTGGACGAATGTCGACGGAGCTTTCGCTCACGAGGACGCTCACAAAGGCCAGAAGGATTTCAGTCTTCCCGAGAGCTGGCACACCGCACGTGGCAAACTTCCCGGCTCAACACCGTTCAATTTTGTTTGCACCGCGGACATTATTGGGGGCAATTCAGGCAGCCCGGTGGTCAACAAGGACCTGGAATTGGTCGGCTTGATTTTCGATGGAAATATCCAGTCGTTAAGCGCTGATTATTTGTATACCGATCGGCAAGGTCGAGCGACGAGCGTTCACTCAAGTGTAATTCGTGACGCGCTTAAGTACGTTTACAACGCGGAAGATCTGGCGAACCAATTGGGCAATTAGAGCATTCTGAAAGTGATATGCATCCCCCACCTTGTGTCATCCTGAGCCGAGGCATGAGGTGATGGATCAACAGGAAACAACGCAAGATTCTATCTGCCGCGGCGGAAAAGCTCTTGTCGCAACGGGTTCTAATTTTCAAAGTACGTGTAGCCGCGGAGGCTCTCGTTAAAGAGCCGTAGCATTTCCTGTCGTTGAGCGACGGTGATCGCACCGTCGCGAACGGCCGTTTCCGCCATCGTACGGAAACGATTGGACATTTCCTGGGGCTGATATTCGACATAACTCAAAACGTCAGAAATCCTGTCACCTTCCAACTCGTGAATGAACTCGATGCTGGCTTCTTGAGTGATCCGGATACTTGCGACGTTGGTATCGCCAAACAGGTTGTGAAGATCGCCAAGAGTTTCCTGGTAGGAACCAACCAGAAAAACTCCGATGAGATAGTCTTCGTCGGGGTGGAGTGGATGCAGTGGAACCGTCGAAGCCGGACCATCTTCGTTCGCAAAACGACTGAGTTTTCCGTCGCAGTCGCAGGTCAAGTCAGCAATGATCGCACTGCGAGTCGGTTTTTCATTCAATCGCTGCAAAGGCATCACGGGGAACACCTGCTCGATCGCCCAAGCATCCGGAAGCGATTGAAATACACTAAAATTCCCGTAATAGATATCTGACAACGACTCACACATTTTCACGAGGTCGGCTGTCGGTTTTTTCAATTTTGGGACCAACTCCGCGATCTTATTCAGGATCGTTAGACAAATATTTTCGGCTAATGCTCGCTCGCGAAGAGAGATCTCGCCCACGCGGAACGCCATCCGCATTTGATCTCGAAAATAAATCGCGTCATTGTAATTCTCCTGTAGCCGCCGCTCCTTCAATGCCGACAGCGTTTCTAACAGGCTAAGTGTACTCTCGCTTAACTCTTCGTTCTTGAGTTCTGGAAATGGCGTTGGATCAAAAGTTGAAACCGACAACACATTAAACAACAGTATCGACGTCGGGGCGACCGTCCATCTTCCCGATTCAGTCACGAGCGTAGGATGGGGCACGCCGGGTGGATCAAGTGAGGCCATCACTGTTTCGACAATATCGATGCAGTACTCATCAAGATCATAGTTGCGACTGTGAGTTGCAGTGCTACTGGAGCCGTCGTAGTCCACGGCAAGTCCGCCGCCAAGGTCCAGGTAACCGAGGGGAGCGCCCTCTTCAACCAGGTCAATGTAAAAACGACAAGCTTCGCTGACTGCATCGCGAATGTTACGAATATTGGGAATCTGGCTGCCCAAGTGGAAGTGCAATAGTTGCAGGCAATCTAGCAGCTCACGTTGGCGAAGATGATCGACGACATCCATCAATTGGGTAGTTGAAAGGCCAAACAGACTCCGATCACCGCTATCGTTCGACCAGTGGCCATCCACTTCCGTTGATAACTTTAAACGAACTCCAAGCAGCGGTTTGATCTTCCAGTGATCGGCGCGTTCCAGAATCAGGCCCAGTTCTGACGGCGTTTCGATGACAAAGAAGCATTGGTAACCAATTCGACTTGCCTGCAGGCCCAAATCAACAAACTCCTCGTCTTTGTAACCGTTGCAGACAATCAGGCTATCTTTGGAACGCAACGTCGACATCGCGATCAGCAGTTCAGCCTTACTACCTACTTCCAGTCCATGGGCAAATTTTTCCCCAAAACGGGCGATCTCCGCGACGACGTGGTTTTGCTGATTGACTTTGATCGGAAAAACACTCCGATAATCGCCTTGGTAGTTGGACTCCGAAATTGCTTTGGAAAATGCGCCATTCAGTTGCTCGACTCGATCCACCAAGAGGTTCTCAATTCGCAGCATCACGGGCATCTCCAACCCGCGTTGTTTGAGCCCTCCCACGACTTCCAACAGCTCAATCGGATGCTCCGCCAATCCCGGCGCCGTAATCGTCAAATTGCCGTTTGGTGCGATTCCAAAGTACCCGTTGCTCCACCGATCAATGCCGTAAAGGTCCTTCGATTTTTCAATCACCCAATCTGATGGTACGTCTGCTATTGTCACCTCACCTGTCTTAAGCGCATCCAGGTTCGGGCGTTTGATTTTCGATTTCGTTTTGGTCGTAGATTCAGGCATCGAAAGATCTTGTTTCCTTGTCGGCTTTCATATCGAAACATACGCGTTTGATGATTTTGGAAAAACCAACAAGT
Source organism: Planctomycetaceae bacterium (assembly GCA_024638965.1). Taxonomy (GTDB): domain Bacteria; phylum Planctomycetota; class Planctomycetia; order Pirellulales; family Pirellulaceae; genus Mariniblastus. The sequence continues at coordinate 2,176 of JAHEJI010000083.1, read as the reverse complement.
TGAATTCTCGCCTGTTGCCCGATTCTTGCAATAGATGTTCCGGCAAGTTTCCTAAACTCGCGATTTGGTTCAATACTCTTCGGATGCTCTACCTTTAATCAAACAAAGTCAATCCGGTGAGCGATTTTGCTTTTGAAGGAATGACCAGGCTGGCAAAATACCCGACGATGTAGCACACCGCGATTCCGATAAACGCATAAAGATAACCGTTCACTCGATAAAGGTCGAAACCTAAAACGGATTCGAACATTTCCCGAAGGTGGATTCCAAAGAGTGTTTTGTTCTTGCTTGCAAACACGATCAACATCATGAACAGGATTGCAACGCCAGCGCCAATCAAACTTCCCGGCCCACTGGCACGTCGCGTCGTCGCTCCCAGGGCAAACAGACCGGCCAATACGCCCAGAAACATTCCCAGAATTCCAATGAATTCATCAAACAGGCTTTTGATACTTGGATCAACAAATAACAACCCGGTCATCGTACCCAATACGCCCATCAACAACGTGATCGCGCGAGCCGACCAGAGGTAGGCGATTTCGGATTTACAAACGTTGAAGGGCCGCATGAAGTCAGTCACAATCGTCGTCGCGCCCGAATTCATACTTGTGGACACCGTTGACTGGGCCGCCGCAAAAATCCCCGCGACGACCAGTCCCGCCAAACCGATGGGAAGTTCCTGGCTGATGAAGAGCGGCAAGATGCGATCGGCCGCAATCGTCGGATCGAGTTTTTCCGGATGGGAACGATAGAACATCCAGAAACACGTCCCCAATCCAAAAAAGACCACGGCAGCAGGAATCGCCATCAGCCCATTCAACCAGATTGATTTCGCCGCAAGTTTTTGATCAGGCGTCGTCATATAACGTTGAACGACGGCTTGGTCGGCGGTATAGCTGGCAAGATTCTGGCCAAAACCGCCAATCACCACCACCCAAATCGCCATGGTCGTAAACGACGTCGGTCCGAAATCCAGGTTGAGCAAATGAAACTTCCCCGAATCGACTGCCGCGTCCAAGCTACCGGTTTGCGATCCTAGCCAGGCAAATGCCAAACAAAGAATTGCGCCAAACATCAGGATCACGGTTTGCACTGTGTCGGTCCAGATTACAGCTTCAATTCCGCCGAGCGTACAGTAAATGATTGAAAGGACACCCATCACGATAACGCATTGAGCCGGCGTCAACGGCGTCACGCTCGCGAGGGCCAACGCGGCTAACGCCAATACGACACCCATTCGAAAGACGTGAAACAGGCTGAAGCTGCCGGAACCGATCAGACGCACGGCGCGATTAAAGCGTTTCTCCAAATATTCGTAAGCGCTGGTCGCATCGATTCTGCGAAAAAACGGTAACGCGACAAACACGGCAATTGGTGCCACGCAGAGAATTAGCACGTTACCCATCGCATAAACCCAGTCTTGCGCGAACGCTTTAGCGGGAATGGCCATGTACGTGATCGAGCTCAGCATCGTTGCAAAAATTGAACAACCGGCCGCCCACCAGGGCATGTGTTTGCCTCCCCGAAAAAAGTCATCGGTCGTCTTGTTGCGAAATGTAAAGTAAGCACCAAACGCCAACATCGCCAGCAAGTACAAAACGACAATACTCATGTTGATCGAGCCGAATTTTGATTTCTGTTCCCGAACACGAATTCGCCAAGCCTTGTTGGTTCGAACTCGAGGACTGACTTCGCCGCTGATCAAAATGATGTCATTGCCCCACCGAACCGAGGGCGTCGTAACTTGTGCGGCTGGCATCGCGCCCATTTCCGTCCACGTATCGGTCACCGTGTGATAGGCGAGTGCCACACGAGGAAAACCCGGATGGTTGTAGTCTTTCTGTGCAATCTTTGAATCGAGCCAATCCTTGAGGGCTTGCCCTGTTGCGTAAGCTGGAATAATCACATGGGCCGGCCCGTATGGTACCGCGGTGCCCGCCGTGATCGGCACGGGCGCATCGGCTAAACGTTTCCAGGGAGTGTCGCCGTCGTATTCTCCCGTTTCGGCGTTGAATTTTGCCGCATCAAAGGCTGTCGGATCAAACGACCAACAATCGGACGAGAATTTCAAATTGTACAAATTGTTTTTGTCTGAGCCGTCAAGAAACCGCCGTCCACCCAATACCAACAAACGCGTTGTGAATCCATCATGTTGAGCCGTTACAAGCGGAAACAT
>JAHEJI010000254.1 GCA_024638965.1 Planctomycetaceae bacterium | reverse complement strand
CCATGTTCGCGAAGGAATTTGGCTGGATCGTTTGACATGCTGCCAACTTACGCCCAACTCTGGACTATGTCAAGTATTGGCCCGCGCACAAATAACGAGCCGGTTCGACGTCTCAGCGCTCCAAGACGAATCAAAAACTGGCAACGCAAGACCGCGCGAACCGACAAGGTCGACTGTGTCTGATCCGCCAACTGGGTGTGAGATTTTGCCTGAGTTGTGGCGGTCGAAGGCCCATCGATTAACGCCGAAGTCACTGGTTTGGGCAAACATGTTGCCCGAGACGATTGCGATCAGTGCCGAAACAAAGCAGAGCAATCTTGATTCATTTCGTTTTCTCCGGTTCGGTCGATGCGAGTTGCTGCACAATTTGTTCCAATGATTCCAAGCGGGTGCGTAATTCGGAATTCGCTTGCTCGAGCCCCGCCAGTTTTTGTTCGCTGAGGGCCTGTGACTGCTCCAGCTGCAAGTTTTTGTCATGGAGTTCCTGGATGGCCCTGATGGAAATCACAGCGAAACCGTCGTAAACCAGTCCCTTGGTACCGTCGTCAGATTCGCGAACGAGATTGGGGAAGAGCGGTTCGACTTCTTGGGCCACAAAACCATACGAACGAGGAGTGTTTTCAGGATTGTCAATGTAGAGATATGTGGCCGGCATGAGTTGACTCACCTTTTCCAGCACGGGCGGTATCGGCTGGGTGTCTCGCTTCAGACGGCGATCTGAAGGAATGATATATGCACCATCAACGGAGGAGATGTCTGCTTTCGACGCGTCGTTGTAAAAAAATTTGTAGTTTCTGGTGACGAAGCCAATTCCGGTGTCCCAATATTCGGGCGTTGCCTCGTGTTCCGTTCGGATGCCACGATTTGAAATGTCTTGCTTAACGTGCAACACAGAAGAAATCGTGACACGGGACTCATTGTTGGTTCCCAGAACGAGATCGCCGTTGTATTCCTGCATGATCTCCAGGTCGTTGGCGCCTTCACGATACCCCACGCGACCGACCACCAGCCCGCCATCCTGCTTCAGGACGATGCGCGCGTTTTGGTCCTCGCCCACGTCATTCGTGTCGGCATCGAGAATCAAATCGATACCTCCAGGGCTGCTGACAGTCACTGTGCCTTCGGCCTGGTTCAGGCTGTTGAACAATACATTGCCCTCATCTCCAACAACCATCCCGCGGGTCTGGACTGCATAGGGAGCGCGAGAAATTAGCTGGCGCGGCCAAAGGCTTTCGCCGTTGACGAAGAGTTCCAGCCAGCGGTCCGAGCCATCGAAAACCTCGGCTCCAAAATCGAGATCGATGGAAAATTTTCCGTCAACAACCTCCGGGAATACGATGTTGCCAATGTGGACTGCGGTTCCACCATATTCCGAGTCCCAGGGTCGAACATAAAAGGCGTAAATTCCGTTGGCCAGATTGCCATTTTCTTGAAGTTCACCCTGGTAGGTGAACGTGGAATCCGTCTGGGCCGATAACGGAACTCCGATCGATACGGCAGAGATCGCAATGATCATGAGCGTGAAGATTCGTGTCATTTCAATTCTCCTTGTGAGTTGAGCTGATTGACCATTTTTTCCAGAGGATCAACCCGGGCACAGCGGGAATGGTTCTCAATACGCAGAGCCGACTACGAGAAGACTCTGCAACTACTGCGCCACCGACGCCTGGAATCGAAGCGTCTTTTGCTGCAGGAGGCACAATTTGTTGCCATAGTCACCCGGTTAAGGCATGAGTTGATGCTGATTCTTGGTTCTGCTGTAGATTCGTGCCAGCAGCCACTTGGTGAAATCACATCACTGCCGACAGCCAAACCGGTTCCTTGAAATCGCGCCCGAACTTGGCATCAAATCGTCGTGCGAATCTTGAATATTAACCTGCGTCGTATCGGGCAAAATCATTTCCGGCGAAGCGGCTTGATGAGTCGACTGTGTCTGATCCGCCCACTGGGTGGGCGATATTGCCCAAATTGAATCGCTGGCGCGTAACTCGTCGCGTTCACGCCCTGAAAACACGCTTCAGGGGCTTAACTGTTTTGACATCAAAACGGCAAGTCATTCCAATCGTCTTCAAGTCATTTATCCCGAACACCGGTTGCAGGAAAAATGGACTGCGGTCGGATTCGGCGATGCGGCTTGAGCAGAGTTCGTTGTCCATCGGATATCCTGCTGATTGAGTTCAATGTCAACCAACAGATTTTTGCCCAATTTTCGCAGGCCAGTCGAGTCGTCAACAAGCTGCATGCAATGTGTTTCAATCTCAGGTGTCATTCACTAAAATGCGTCTTTCACATTGGTTTTGGATACTTGGTCAGGGGATTTGTTGTGGCAGGAGGAATGAAACGAAAACGCCGTAAGAATTTGAAACAAGCGTGGATGCATTTCCAATCCGAGCACGATCTCCCCGATGAAGACTTGTCGGTTGCTCGCGCGATCGGATTTCCGTTGCCCCAACTTCAGGAAAAAATATCGCATTCCGAATTCGCAAGCCTGACGACGCAACAGGCAATCCATCAACTTCACGCAATACATCAGCAACAACTTGCGGAGCGACGAGCTGCCATCGCCGCTGGAACACTGAAGCCGAAAGTGAAGAAATCGAAGCCGAAAAAATCCAAGCACGATCCGGCTTGGGTAATGGCCAAGAAACTATGCCGTTTGAACCAGGACGACATTCAAAAAGCGAACGTGACGTACGCAGCTTTCTGAAGTCCGGTTTAGCGGACGAACAAATTCGCATCGGCGCGATTCTGCAAGAGTTGTTTCAGGTCGCCTACGATGTCGACTGGCAATCCCAAAAAGTTCGAACTTTCGTTTTTCGCGTCACTGCCAGTGTCTTCAAAGTAAGCCTGGAACAAGAATTTTTGCCTGAATCGTTGATCCATGAAGCAATGCACGCCTGGGCACGTTGAGGCAGTTTCATGAGAGTAGGTTCAAACTAGTAGTCGCCGTTTGCAGTAACGCCTTTATGCGGAATTACCGAACTGCGACGCCGGCTTAAGCGCTTAAGCCGGTACTACGAACAACAACTGTGAAAATGCTTGGGAGCAAGTCTGCTGCCCGAAAATCGCGCGAATTGGCGCGAATAACAAACCGGCAAGTGTAATTTATATGCGTTGATTGGCGCTATTGGCAGGCAGTTCTACCGAGACGAACTTTGCGACTCAGTTCAACACGCCATGCTTTCTCAACGAACCCTTCAGTTTTGTTAACGTAGGATGTTTGTGCGCTAAATGCGCCGCGTGTTTTTTCTGGCAAGCGTTTCACCTTCTTCTCCTCCGATCGCCTCGCGAACGTCAGCCAATTTCAAATACGCTTCGATCTCTGGCACGGTCTTTTTGAGTTGACTGATTGTTATCGGGCCGGTTTTCAATTCAAACGCGTGAATGCCAGCTGATGTTTGCACGACCAATGCGATGAGCTGCTTCGAACATTGGCACCAACAACCTTGTCGATTCATGTCATGAGTCACTGACGTTCTTTCAATCGGCAGCAGGACGTGATTCCTGGCTTTGATTGGATTCCCGACTGTTATCTTGTCTGTTGATGTCATGACTTAACCGCCAGCGCGCGAATCACCTGAGGCGTCAAAAAGAAACACGAGCTAATCCAGAGAATCCGTAATGGAATGACGCTGATCCTGCCCTGGCTTTGTAGGGAGAATACTTCTTCGGCAAATTCCGGTTCGACACGGATGTTTGCTTTGCGAATTCCTCCCAAAAGCGAAGCCAAAGGCCCAAGGACGCCCCACAGTCGACCGGTGTCTGCGGGATCGTCCAATCCAAGCCGAAGTCTTATGTCGAGTGATTTGATTTTGATGGATCGAAACAGATCGCGAATATACCCAAACAATCGTCTGCGAAAACTGGCGTTGCGCATAAGAGCCCAAGCTTTGTTTTTACCACGACGTCTGGTTTTCTTTTTGCGATTTTTGGCGGCTTTCTCCTGCCGCTTTTTGCTGGAGTCCGCAGTCAACGGGATTCTAATAATCCCGGATAACCAAATCAGGGCAACGTCGTTCGGGCTTGCCTCGTCATTTTCAATGTTAAAAGCGACTTCCACCGGCACGGCCAAGAGCATGACAATACCCAACAGAATCAGTGCAATGACGGTGAAGGTGGTAAGCACGGTACGATCCTAGTCTTCTTTGTCTTTCTTCTGCGCCGTTTTAACGATCGTTTCGGCGACTTTTTCGATCACCGATGCTGTCCCGGATTTGACCGATTCCAGTCTCACTCCGTCGTCGTTGATGACCAGCACGGCAACCGGTTTGACACCGCCACCGCCGCCGGTGCCTCCACCGGAACCTTCGCCATTTTTGGACTCCTTGCCTGTGCCTGCACCGGCACCAAATCCAAAGCCAACACTGACTAACGGAATAATCGTATTGTCTCCGATCGCCATAGGCTCTCCCACGACTGTTTTGCTGTTTAACATACGCTCGATTTCTTCAATGGCAGTTTTGAAGAGAGGTTCTATCGTTTCCATGGCCTCATCCTTTCCTGGTTTGATTGACTAGGCAGACAGCAACGAACAGTGCAATTGCAATGCCAAGTCAGCAACCATGGAAACTGATTGGCGAAATCAAATCCTGCACGCTATTTGCGTGCGTATTCGCCCATCGGCGAGCGAAGCCCACGTGCGCACCGCTCAAAGACGCGATCATTGCGGCGGCACATTCTTTGCTCTGGTCTGTTTGCAATCAATGACCTTGGCCGAGGAAGTATTCAGCTTTGGGCGATTTTGGCCAGGGTTCGAATCGCATCAACCGCAAACCTGAAAAACAACGACTTTCAATTGGACCAGCTCATGTTGACAACAGAAATTTTCAAACAGGTACACGACATCACGCATGACGAACCCGCGGTTGATTTGAACGCCGGCGAGTTTGAAAGAGTCGTTCGTTCTCGCCGAAGCGTCCGCGTCTTTACGGACGAAAAGATCCCGGAAGAAGTGATGCGCAAATGTCTGGAGCTTGCGCTACTTGCACCAAACTCCTCCAACCTGCAACCGTGGGAGTTTTACTGGGTCAGGGATGTGAAAATAAAAACCGAACTCGCCCGACTCTGTTTGGGTCAGCCCGCTGCGACGACTGCTCAGGAGTTGGTGGTCTGCGTGGCTCGACTGGATACGTGGAAACGAAATTGCAAATTGATGGTCGAAATGTTGGAATCATCGAACATCCCGGTTCCAGAACCCGTAATGGTCTACTATAAGAAGGTAGTTCCATTGGCTTATGGTCAAGGACCGTTTTATCTGTTGGGGCCGATCAAGAAACTGATCGGATCACTCGTCGCGTTGACGCGCCCGCTACCACGTGGACCGGTCAGCAAGCCCGACATGCGCGTGTGGGCTCACAAATCAACGGCGCTCGCCTGCGAAAACCTGATGCTGTCCTTGCGCGCGTTCGGTTTCGACAGCTGTCCCATCGAAGGTCTCGACCCTCGACGGATTCAAATATTGTTAAACCTACCTCGCGCAGCGGAAGTCTGTATGGTCATTTCCGCCGGCAAGCGGGCACCTAACGGAATTTACGGGCGGCAACTTCGGTTTGACAACTCACTATTTGTTTTTGAAGTCTAGCGACACGCCCAGGCTACAAGACGGAAATGGTCCACGGAGGAATCGTTGTCTCGCTTACCCATGCAATCGTTCGTTTGGATCGGCCAACGGTCGACAAATTTCGATTGGCGGTGATGACAGATGGGCAAAGTTTAATGCCTCTCGTGGTACGTGAATCAACCCCATAACAATCGGCCGGCAACTCGTTGTCACGGTCGCGAACTGTTGGTCTTGCCAGCTTTCGCGTTGTTTGAGCCTGTTTTTCGGTTCTGCGGGTCCAGAAATCATCGCCATCTGAAGTGAGCTGAGTTTTTGCAAGCGTGTTGGGCATTTGCGAATGAAACAGTTCCTTTACAATCTCAGAATTGGAACTCGTTGAGAAATCAGTGGATGATTCAGATTTTACTCAACAACATTCTCGTTCCCAAAGTAATCTCATTCAAATTGGGTTTCAGAAGTGTTGACACAACGATGCTGCCTACGGGTGCTTGGAATCCTGGTAATTGCTTTTTGGATCTCAGGTTGTAATACGAATCAAAATGACTTGAGTTTGACAAAGGTTGCCTCAAGTCAAACGTTGACCGTGAACGTAATCAGAATCAAGCGGGAGACACAGTTTACGAAATCGTCAGTTTATTTCGGCATGCTATCCCCAAAACGCCAGAGTCGGCTTGGTTTTCGAAAAG
>JAHEJI010000253.1 GCA_024638965.1 Planctomycetaceae bacterium | reverse complement strand
GTAATTGAATTACCGAAAATGATTCAGGTTTCACTCCGCGGACCGAAGTTACGCAGGGAATTGGTAAGCGCACATTGAAGTGCATGTTGACGGGTGTTTTATCCTTGGGTTTTTTGCCTGGAGGATTTCATGTCCAAACGTCGACGCATTGCACGTGTTCGCTGGGAGGAGTTGGTTTCGGAACAGCGAGCCAGCGGTCAAAACATCGCGGCCTTTTGCCGCAGCAACGATGTTTCGCAGAATTCATTCTACCTTTGGCGGCGAAAGCTTGCCAACGAACCCAAACCAGCCCAATCGGGTGCGTCGTTCATTCCGGTTGAAGTTGTGGGCGTGAAACACTTTGAAATCGACTTGCCGTGCGGAGCAACCCTTCGAATCCCCTCGGACGAATCGTCAATGAGCCTCGCGCTGGCGGTACTCTTGAAACTTGGCGGGTCTGAATGATTGGCCTGGCTCATGGGTTGAAAGTTTTTATCTGTACGGCTCCGGCGGACATGAGACGAAGCTTCGATGGACTCGGTGGAATGGCTGAGAATCTGATGAAGTCGGACCCGTTGTCGGGAAACCTGTTCGTGTTTCGCAATCGCAACCGGGACCGGCTGAAGATTTTGTATTGGGACCGGGATGGGATGGCGATTTGGTACAAACGATTGGAGAAGGGAACCTTTCAATTCCCAACGGACCTGAAACTCGCGAATTCCAATTCGCCGGACAACACGCCGGTCCGCGCCGAGATCACGGCCAGTGAACTATCACTGCTACTGGGTGGAATTGACTTGCGAAGCGTCCATCAACGCAAGCGGTTTGAACGACCGAAACAACCTCGCTAAAATTTTCATTTGGTTTGAAACTTTCTGCGTTCGTTGTGGTTTAACTCGACATGGATGCCAATGACTTACCAACGGATGTGGAAGAGTTAAAGAAGCTGTTGTTTCAAACGCAATCGTCGTTGGCACAAACGCAACAACAAGTTGCGACGCTTTCTTCAACGGTGGACGCGCTTTCGACGACGGTTGACGATCAAGCTCAAAAACTCATCGCCAAAGAGCAACAGATCATCGAGTTGCTCAAATCGCTCCGCGGGAAACAGCGTGAACGGATTGATCCGGACCAGTTGGTGTTGTTCGAGATCGGTGAGTTGGAAAGCCTGATTGAAGAACAACTTGAAGAATCCCGGTCGCCATCAGGCAAACGCCGAAAACGAAGTCGCCGCTTGATCCCGGACGGTCTGCCGAAAGAAATCATCGAACACGAACTTCCCCTCGCCGAGCGTCATTGTCCATTGGACGGCAAGGTGATGCCACGCATTCGCTGGGAAGAAAGCAAGCAACTGGATTACATTCCGGCTCAAATGAAAGTCATCATCCACAGTCGAGCCGTTTATGCTTGCCCAGAGAAACATGACGAAGCGAAACTCGTTACCGCTCCCAAGCCGCCTCAGCCGATCGAGAAGGGACTTGCGGCTGCCGGGCTACTTGCACAAGTTGTGGTCAGCAAGTTTGGAGATCATCTTCCCGCGTATCGGCAGGAAGACATCTTCTCGCGGCACGGCATCGAGATTCGTCGGAGCACGATTTATGGTTGGCTTTCCGGCGTGGCCGATCTTTGCCAACCCCTGGTTGAGTTGATGAAGCAGGAGGTGCTGCGATCGAAGGTGATCCACACCGACGATACCCAGGTAAAATTGATCGACCTGGAATCGCGGGGAACGAAACTGGCCCGGTTCTGGGGCTATCTGGGCGATGCCCATCATCCCTATGCGGTTTACGACTTCACCGAGGATCGTTCCCGGGACGGCCCGGAAGCCTTTCTCGATGAATACCATGGCTATCTGCAAGCGGATGCTTACGGCGGTTACGACGGAATTTATCTTGATTCGGACCAAGCGGATCCGGGAAGCGGCATTATCGAAGTCGCTTGCTGGACGCATTGCCGGCGTTACTGGCACAAGGCTCGTGAATCTTCGCCTGCTGCAGCCCACCATGTATTGGCAGTGGTCACACGTCTTTACGAAATCGAGACGGCAACTGCGGACGAAAGTCCCGAAGTTCGTCAGGCGATGCGCGTCGAACATGCTGCGCCATTGCTGGCTGAACTTGGCAAATGGCTCAGCGACCAAGCCTTCCTGCCCAAGAGCTTGATCGGGAAAGCGGCGACCTACACTCGAAACCAGTGGAAGGCGCTGAACCGATATGTCGAAGACGGTGACTTGTCGATTGACAACAACTTCGCCGAACGGGCGATGAGGCCAATCGCAATAGGCAGGAAAAATTGGTTATTCGTTGGAAGTCGAATCGCGGGTGAAAGGGCCGCCGTCTTGACGTCACTGGTTGCCAGCTGCAAGAACAATCTCGTCGAACCCTGGGCGTATCTCCGCGACTTGTTTGGCCAAATGGCCTTTCGGCCGACCGGCGATCATTTGAAAGAACTCCTTCCTGACCGCTGGTTAGCAAAGAATCCCGAGCATCGATGGGAAATCGCCGAACGACGGCGCGAAGAACGAAACACCAAAGCCTACCTGTAGTTCACAACGCGCTTACTTATAGTACGTGGCAATTGCCTTGTCGATTTGGAATGAATCTTTATGTTTGCTTTTAAGTTGTTTTTGGATTTGAGCGATGCCGCTCAAATATTTTCTGCGCGTTGTGTCAACAGTCCGGCAAACAATATTGCATTTTGTTTAATTTAATGCCGGCGGAAAAAACTTGAATTTGTTTGTGAAAAATTCGAAAAATATTGACACCGGCAATTGTAGCGATATGTTAGACTTAGACCCTGAACGTCGCGCTGCCCGATTTTCTCGTCGCATCTTAATTAGTTAGCCATCTTCTTGGACGAAAGGGTAATTCAGTGAGAAAGGGTTTTACACTCGTCGAATTACTTGTTGTAATTGCCGTAATCGCAATTCTGATAGGATTACTCGTTCCCGCGGTTCAAATGGTCCGTGAAACTGCTCGCCGAAGCGATTGTACTAATAGGATGCGACAGGTTTCGATCGCGGTACAAAGCTACGAATCGGCTCATTCGCAGTATCCGAAAGGATTGAACTTCGGACATAGTTTTTTGACACGCGTGCTCCCGTATATCGAAGAAAATAACTTGCATTCACAATTCCGCTTTGATTTGTCTCCATGGCAGGATCCAAATCTTCAACTGGGAATGCTTCAAATTAGCGATTTTGTCTGTCCCTCAGATGGTGAAAACGACAGTTTAAGCGGCAGGAATGGTGCCACTAACTATTTAGGCAATCCGGGCACGGGATACCAAGTGAACGGCTACGACGGCTTTTTTGAAAACAACGATACACCAATCGGGAATTCGGACATCAGAGACGGCTTGTCAAACACTACGATGATTTCAGAATGCTTGGTTGGATCTGGTTCAACGAAAAAACAACGCAGGGTTTTCGATACTCCACCGTTTCAAGCACCAAATGAATTCGACTTATTTGTTCAGGCTTGTGAGCAAGTGATTTCCAACGGTGTTGGAGGTTCTCCGTGGCTGCGAGGTCGTGGTTGGAGTATCAGCGGCGATTATTACACGTTTTTTAACCACGTACTTCCGCCGAACTCCGGCAATTGCACAAACGGTGGTAGCACGAAATACGGTGCTTATTCCGCTGCCAGTTTTCATCCCTCCGGAGTCAACGTTTCGTTCGGTGATGCTCATGTTGAGTTTATCGCCTCGGGCATCGACATAATTGCGTGGCGCGCGTTGGGTTCGCGAAACGGGAGTGAGGTCGTAAGCGACTATTAGCAGAGGTTTTTTTTATTATCCACAGTTATTTCCGGGCAGGTGAAATATGAAAAGTATTGATAAGTGGAGATTGTTACCTACGTTTGTTTTCGTTTTTCTTTTTTCTTGTGCGGCCTTGTACGCCACGATTAATTCTCCGTCGGATAACGACAACATTTGCGATAACGCATCGTTTAGTGTAAGCGGAACTGCAACGGTCGGGCCAATAACGATTGAGATAGGCCGAAAAGACAACAACAATCTTGTTGCGTCCCAATCAACAACCGCAACCACTCAGGGCTATGCCGTGCAATTTACTCCGGGCATGGGCGGTTGGCCGCATACGGAATGTATCATTAAGGAACTTCCGAGTGGTGGAACACCAGATTCAATCGATGTTGAATTTGTAGGATGTATTCCCGAATGAGATCATTTGCGATTATCGGAATTTTATTGGTTGCCACATGTCTCGGCTGCAAAAAAAAGCCAGCCGAGGTTGTGCAACCGGTAACCAAAAAAATAACGCTACCGCCGCTAAAGGCTTCATCGGTTGACGGCGAATCTTGGAAATTGTCATCCGAGGAAAAACTACATCTTGAGTTTCCTGTGGGCGAAAATGCAGAATTCTACGTCCTTGTCGATTTCACGGCATCAGAAAACAAGGACTATCCTCCTTGGTTAAAAATTGAGCTACGACGGCCGAGGGACAATGCCATTGTGACTGCGTGTTTGTTTGACGTGAATGAAAAAAGTGATCAGCCCAAAGGTGTCGTCGAATACAAGGCAAGGGATCCGATTAAAGTGCCAGATTTACAAAAAACCTATCCGGCAACTTTCGAGTTTATCAACAAAAAAGGTGATAAGCTTTCCGCAACTGTTTCGTTCGTTCATTAATTGGACGGCTACCAGGCAAATATGTGTGGGACGAACCGGATTCCACGAGAATTGGTGAATCAGTGCCTTCAAATGTAGCCATCCTTGATTCCTGTCATGCCCACGCAATAAAATCGATTCGATGTAAATCGAAGTATATCCGACCGTAACGTTTTAAATATTGCGAGCATTTTAATTGAAGGATCGTTTTCGAGCTGTTAGGAATGTTGTTGTCGAAGACGAATCTCTAACGCCCGAAATGACTATCCATGGCATGTACGATTCATTTGACCGAACCGTATCGATTTTTCGCGGTCGCTGGTCGGCCTGCCCATTGGCACGAATGAAGCTGGCGTGCTCCCCAAAAGTTGATCCATGTGTTATGAGAGTCTCAGCGGCCCGCGTGGGCAAGGAGACTCAGGATGACGAAGAAAAAAAGAAAGTGCATCCGCAAGTATGGACAAGGTGACAATCTCAACATTGGCGGAAGCTATACGTTGAGAAAGGCCCAAGACGTCAAATCGACTTGGTACCAACAATCACCTGACCAATATGAACCGGGCACTGGGTGTTACCTTGACGATGTTGACTGGGAGGAAGAAGTTCGCCAATACGAGAGTCGGCAACGACCGGAACGGATGGACTTCAAGGCTTGGGTATTGTTCCGAGATGGCAATCGTTGTCGCAGTTGCGGCACGAAAGTCACCACGGACACATCTGAGACCGATCACATTAAACCCGTTGGCAGCTTCGCCAGTTACGTGGAGGCCACACACTTGTTCAACCTTCAAACGCTGTGTTTGAGATGCCACAAGGAGAAGCATTCGCGATAGCCATCAAGGCATTCTGGAAAGCCGGATGCTTGGAAACCTTGCACGTCCGGTTTGGGGTTGGGGCCTGGGTGAAATTCCCGGGCCCACACCACTGTTCGTCGGAAGTCCACGCGCGGGACGTCGAGCCGCAGTGTTGGCCTCCCTGATCGCCAGCTGCAAAGAAAATGGTGTCGAACCCTGGGCTTACCTTCGCGCCATCTTCGACCGCCTTGCCCACCAACCATCACCCGATGAACTCGCCGAGCTCCTACCCGACTGCTGGCTCAGCCAAAACCCAGAGCATCGCTGGAAATCGCCGAAACACGACGAAACGAGAGGACGTAGTTCCTCGTGCGCATACGAATAGTGTGAGATTGTCGGAGCACGCGGAACATCGCCTAGGGGTTCTTGGGTTTTTGATTGACCCGCAGGACTCGCTTCTTCTAGACGGTCAATCGGAGCCCTTCTATATGGCGGCGGCATCCGCCCGCGGTCACAACGACGATTTGCCGCCTGAGCGTGCGGCGCCACAGCCGAACGGATGGCGGCAACACTCGCCGCCATCGCTTTTTCCTGGCGACTCTTTTTCCTCAAGCCTTAGTTGACAATTTTGTCGGCGCATTTGACGTCAAAAAACGAACGGCGTTGGTCAACGCTTCGTCTTTGACCAGTTGGGTTCGAGCCTGGGTCCGGACTATGCGATCGACTGTCGTAGTATTGTTCGGAAGTAAAGATGCAAATGTCAGGATGAAGACGCCACGTATTTTGGAGAAAAAGGCCATGGTCAACTGGCATAGTTTAAGCGCCATCCAAAACGTGGTGAAACGCTTC
>JAHEJI010000082.1 GCA_024638965.1 Planctomycetaceae bacterium | reverse complement strand
GGATAAGTATTTCAGGCGATCGTGCAAACGTGCTGGTTCATGCGCCGTCGTTCAAAATGATCGAGATTTACACGGCCAACAGCCACGGACGACTGCAGCAGGTTGAATGGATGCACGGAGCATTCCCGGTCGATGAATTTACAAATCAAATCAATGACCAGACTGCGTTGGTTGTTGTCGTGACTCCCAATAATCCGACGGGACAAACGGTTTCAATTGATGATCTGAAAAAGATCGCAACGTCGTCCGCTTCGCAAGGGGTGAAATTCCTTGTTGATTTGGCCTACGTCGAGTTTGCCGATGTCGATCCAACGACTGCATTGGCTGATATTGACAACGTCATCATGGTGCGGACGTTTTCCAAAGCCTATGGGTTGGCGGGTTTGAGGGTTGGTTACCTGATCGCACCCACCGCAGAATTGGCTCAACTCTATCGCGATGAATCGGGCCCCTTCCCGGTAGCCGGCCCCTCGCTGTCGTTGGCGGCTAATGCTTATCAGCAACGGGGTCGCAAAGACGAGATCGTTTCGATCATTCGAGCAGCACGTGAAAAACTAATCCAGTTAATCGGCGATTGTGGTGGCCGACCGTTTTCGTCTCAAGGCAATTTTGTCCTGGCCGAATTCGCGGGTGCGGAAAATATTTGGCAAAAACTGGCAGACCAAGGCGTCGCTGTACGGAAGTTTCCCGGCGAGCCTTTCATGGAAAACAAGCTGCGATTTACTTGCCCGACCAATCCTGCCGACGATTTGCATTTGGCCAAAGCCCTGGTTCGAGCCACCGAATCCAAGATTAGCGCCGATAAACTATCGGTTTTGCAAACTGGTGAAAACGAGTTGGCGGTTGAGTCGCCGGTCGAACAGGATCAACACGTTCGTCACGCGGAGATTTCGCGGGCAACCAAAGAAACGGATATCCGAATTGAACTCAATCTTGACGGAACCGGCAAAACACAAATCAAAACGGGGATCGGCTTCCTGGATCATATGCTGACCGCACTAGGGTTTCACGCCCGATTCGACCTCAAGCTGATTTGCGAAGGAGACCTTCACATAGACGATCATCATACCGCGGAAGATTGCGCACTTGCACTTGGCAGCGCAATTGACCAGGCACTTGGCGAACGAAAAGGCATCGTCAGATTTGGGTACGCCTACGCGCCACTCGACGAAGCTCTGGCTCGAACAGTCATCGATCTGAGCGGTCGGCCATGGCCCGAAGTTCACCTCTCACTTGAACGAGAAATGGTAGGTACGATTGCAACTGAAAACATCACGCATGTCTTCAATTCGCTTGCCATGGCACTTCGATGTTCACTCCACGTTGACTTGATCCGGGGAACCAATGATCATCATCGAGCCGAAGCAGCGTTCAAGTCACTAGCCTTGGCTCTCCGCAAAGCCGTGTCCCGTACGGCAGGCGAAGTGCCAAGCACTAAAGGAGTGCTTTAGCAAATGCGGAATGCGGAAAGAAGTCTTTCAAAGACATACGGCCTTACTTCGAAATAACTGCCAACTCAAATGCTGCCAGCTGCCGACTGACAATTGCCGACTGACAACAACTGCCAACTGACAACTGACTTATGATCCAAATCATTGACACCGGCGTCGCAAATATTCGGTCACTTCAAGCCTCATTTGATCGTTTGGGGCAGCCATGGAAGCTGACTGTGGATCCGGAAGAAATCAGATCAGGCACCCACGTCGTCCTGCCCGGCGTGGGTGCTTTTGCAGCAGCCGCCAGAAAACTGGACAAATTCAACTTGCGGGAGCCCTTAATTCAACGAATCGAAGCCGATCGGGCAACACTCTGCATCTGCCTCGGAATGCAATTGTTGTGCGCGGGGAGCGACGAAAGTCCGGACACCAAGGGGCTCGCAATTATCTCTCAACACGTATCACGCTTCGGAACCGACGTACAAATCCCGCAGCTTGGTTGGAATGAGGTTATCCCGCGACAACCGAACGGGCCTTTCGAATTGGGCTTGGCCTATTTTGCCAACTCGTTTCGGCTGGTCGCGCCGCCAGATGATTGGGGGTTTGCCGAAACGGAATACGGCGGCGTCTTTATAAGTTCGATTTGGCGAGGGCGCATTCTGGCCTGCCAATTTCATCCGGAACTCTCGGCGGCATGGGGGCAAACGTTGTTGGAAGACTGGATCAACAATTCTGTAGGTCAGCCTGTCCCAGGCTGACGCGGTCCCAGGCTGACGCGAGTCTGGAATGGACTCGGCTACTGTTGAAGGCGATTTACAGACTGAATCAAATGCTTAAATCAAGAATCATACCGTGCCTGGACGTGAACGCAGGTCGAGTCGTCAAAGGCGTCAAGTTTCAGAACCTGCGAGACGCTGGGGATCCGGTTGAACTTTCCGACTATTACCAACAGCAGGGCGCCGATGAAATTGTGTTGCTGGATGTGTCCGCAACGCGCGAGGATCGCATCGCCATGTTGGAAACGATCGAGTCGGTTCGAAAACGATTGACGATTCCGCTAACCGTTGGTGGAGGAGTCGGCTCGGTGGAAGACGCGAGGCGTTTGCTGGGGGCCGGTGCCGATAAGGTCAGTACCAATACAGCCGCCGTGCGGGATCCGGAGCTGATTAATCGCATGTCGGCCAATTTTGGTGCTCAATGCACCGTTATCGCAATTGATGCGCGTCGACACGAACCAGCTGCCTGGCATGTTGTGACTCGAAGCGGTACCAAATCCGAAACTTTGAACGCTGTTGAATGGGCTGCCGAGACCCAGCTGCGCGGCGCCGGAGAGATACTGTTAACCAGTTTTGATCGCGACGGGACGCGAAGCGGATACGATTTGGAGTTGCTGGTCGCCGTTACCCAAGCGACGAGGCTACCTGTGATTGCTTCGGGAGGTGCGAACTCGGTGGAACACATGGTCGAAGCTTTTCAACACGGAGCGCACGCGGTTTTGGCGGCCTCGATTTTTCATGAAGGGAACTACACGGTGGCTCAAGTCAAACAGGAACTTGCGATTCGAGGAATCGAGGTGCGACAATGATTGTTCCGAAACTGCGGCTTCAATCCGGGCAGCCCGAGGCGCTGGACGAGCAATCGTGTTGGTTTGGCAAGCTGGCTATCGTCGCGGATCACGGTCAAGCAGAAAATGCAGCGCAAGTTGTGAAACAGCTTGCCGGAAAAGTCGACATCCAAGTTGAGCTGAACGGTGTCGATATCGAAACGGCGCTGTCATTGTTGAATCAAGGCGCCAGCGAAATCGTCGTTCCGAGGGAACGCCTGGAAGAATTATCTGCTCACATTCCCATTGATCGATTACGAGCGGTGGTGCCTGCGTCGGAAGTCGAAGCAATTACAAATACAAGCCAGGCATCCAAAATTCTCGTTCGTTTGGCAGAATTAAACGATCAATGTCTGGCGGAGTTGATTGAAAGACTTGTCAATGGTTCGTTACAGCTTCAAAGTGAAAACACGATTTCATCCGAACAAGTTGCGGCGAGTCATCATGCCGGTATCGATTGTGTGATTGACGAAAACTCATTTCATCGTCCGGAGTTTCTTGCCAATTCGTTTTCGGAAATGCTTAAGAGCGATCGGCATGACGGGCTTTGGCCAACGATCGTCGTGGATGAATTAGGGTTTGCCCTTGGCCTTGCTTATTCAAACCGCGAAAGCTTGTTGGAGGTCTTTAGCACTCGAGCAGGTGCTTATTGGTCTCGTTCCCGCAACGAGCTTTGGGTCAAAGGCAAATCAAGCGGCGCGACTCAGGCAATCGTTGGCATTGCACTTGATTGTGACTCAGATTGTTTGAAGTTTGCCGTACAACAGCAGCCGCCCGGTTTTTGTCATCGGGAAACCTACACCTGTTTTGGTACCGAAAGGAACATTCAAGCCGTAATTTCGCGGTTGACCGAACGAATCAAGGGAGCCGATCAAAAATCGTTTACACGAAAACTGGCAAACGATCGCAAGATGCTCGAAGCCAAACTGTTGGAAGAGGCCAAAGAACTGGCGGACGCCGAGAGTTACGAAGAGATCGCTTGGGAGGCAGCCGATCTGATTTACTTTGCCTTGATTCGGATGCTCGACAACGGCGTTTCGCTTGAACATGTTTATAGCGAACTGGCTCGACGCATGAACCGAGTCGTTCGCCGACCAAACAAACTAGAGAAGGACTAGTGGGCGGTTCGTCAACGCTTCGATTCGCAAGAGGCAGCAATAAAATAGCGTTCACATTTAGTCATTCATGATGACTTGTTAAATCATCAACATCAAATCACACTCAATCTAATGACATCACCGATCAAGATTATTCAATCGATCGACTTTCGAGTCGACACCATCGATCGTTCGATTGACGCACAGACTCTACAGGCTGCTCAAGCCATTGTTGACAATGTTCGAGCCGAAGGTGAATCAGCCGTTCGCAAGTACGCTCGCGAGTTTAATGATCGAACCGACGATCAGCCGCTCTGGATCAATCGAACGGATCTTGAATCGGCAATGAAGCGAATCGAGCCAGGCGATTTGCAGTTGTTGGAACGGGTCGCTGGTCGCATCAAAGTCTTTGCTCAGGCACAACTCAATTGCCTTCAATCGCTAAACGTTGCCGTCCCGGGGGGAACAGCCGGCCATACGATTGAACCGATTGAGCGAGTCGGGTGTTATGCGCCGGCGGGCCGGTTTCCGCTTCCGTCAACGGTGTTAATGACCGCGGTCACGGCGACAGTTGCCGGTTGCACTCAAATTATCGTTGCGACGCCCAATCCTTCCGACCTGATGCTGGCCGCCGCGTACGTTGCCGGGGCGGATCAAGTGCTTGCCGTCGGCGGCGCACACGCGGTCGCCACGATGGCATATGGAACGGAACATCACGTGCCCTGTGATTTGATTTGCGGACCGGGAAACCGCTGGGTGACTGCGGCGAAAAAAATTGTCAACGGCGATTGCGGAATTGACATGCTTGCCGGACCTTCGGAACTGGTCGTGATCGCCGACGACGAAGCGAATCCGGGAACGGTGGCGGCGGACCTTTTGGCTCAGGCAGAACACGACTCCGACGCGCGACCGATATTGATCACGATATCCGGAAAATTCGCTCAGCAAGTGTGCGACGCCCTGGAACTCCAACTTATGGATTTGGAAACCGGGGAAATTGCCCTTCAATCACTTTCCAAAAGTGCAATCATCGTCCCGAAATCCATCGAAGAGGGAATCAGAATTGCAAACCAACTTGCGCCCGAACACCTGGAATTGCATTGTCACGACGCGACCAGAATTTCGCAGCAGATTCGTCACGCCGGTTGCATTTTTATCGGTCACGATTCGGCTGAAGTCTTTGGCGATTACGGCGTTGGCCCCAATCACACCTTGCCAACAGCTGGAACCGCTCGTTGGAGCGCCGGTTTGAATGTATTTTCATTTTTGCGGATACGAACATGGTTGAATCTTCAATCAGCGCCTCAGGAACTGATCGAGGACACAGCCCGACTGGCCGATCTCGAAGGCCTCGTCGCACATCGTCGCGCCAGCCTTCGACGTTAATTAAGTTGGGAGGGCCAACAGTCGACAGCGCGTTTCGGTGACGACCCCTTCGTTTAACCGCGTGCCCAACGGGCCGCGTTTTGTGTTCCGAACGCGCGGGGCGTTGTCCGAATGGCACTTGCTTTACGGCGACTCGACACCCTCTCCCAGCGACACGTGAAGGTCCGGAAGAGCGAAACTAAAAGATTCCTTGCGTAATCAACGACCCTCACCCGACGCTGAGACGTCGACCTCTCCCAAACTTTGGGAGAGGTGGGAACTAAAGTAAGTGCCATTGATTGGGCGTTGCCCACGCGTTTAAACGATGCGCTGATATCAGTCTTGGTTTCAATAAACGCAGTGTTGCCCTAATTATCAACACCCAAGTCATGAATCGTGTTGTGAATTTTGTTTTGCAACCGTTTGCCTTCCGCGGTTTTGATCGAGTAGTTGATTTCCATCCCCCAGGTGGGTTTCAGATCGGGAATCAACAATTCAACAGATTTTCTGTCGTCGCTGATCGTGATATTGTTAATTTCGAGCCGCTTTTCGTTGTAATGGTCCGAGCCATATTTGGCAGTACGTTTGAGATCCCAGCTGGTGATGGCCCAATGGTCCGGTTCGACCGTCGAATCTGGATCCAGCGGGCCGCTGAATTGAATTCGAATTTTGTCCGCGTAAGCTGTTAGTCCGATCGGCAGATGGACCGGTTGGTCGGTGCGACGAATTCGGTAGAAACCACCGGGCTGTTGTTGAGAACTCGACCAGGCGAACATTCCGCAACAATAAAGTTGGCCATCAGACGGATTGAATCGACCGCGCATCACGCCGGTTGGAAACTGAGGCAAATCAAAGGCGCACATGCCGCCTTGCATTTGATCGCCCACCTTTTCGTGCGGGACGATATAGACCTTGCCATAGCCGTATGAAAAATTCAAAAGTTTGCCATTCAACTCACCCCATTTCGGACTGTCGACCCACATCAACTCGGCAGGCGAACGATCAAATGAATTCGTAATCCAACACAAAGGAGGATCCATCGCCTCGTCTGATTCGTCCGTTACGTCGTGATAGCCAAACATGTTTCCATAAAAACCACCTGGCTTGACCCAGTTGATTCGATTTTTTGGATTCCAATGCCCTTCTTGATCGGTGACGACAAAACTGCCGTCAGGGTTGAGACAGACTCCGTTCGCTGCCCGAAAACCGTTCGCTATTATTTCCGTTTTTCCCCCATCCGCCGAGACTTTGAGGAGCGTTCCATGATGTGGCACAATGGCGGTGAGCGCATGACGGGCTGATTTTGCATAGTAAAAATTGCCTTCTTCGTCCGTTTGCAAACCCATGGCAAACTCGTGAAAGTGTTCGGTTACCTGGTGGTCATTGTTGAAGCATTCATAGAAGTCGGCTTCATCATCACCGTTAAGATCGTGGAGCACACAGATTTGATCACGACAACTAACATAAATCTTGTCGTCGATCCATTTGATGCCCAACGGTTGAAAAAGTCCGGCGGCAATTCGTTTCCACTTCGTTGTTTTTTCGTGCAAACCGGAGACTTGGAAGACACCACCGTCCCATGTCGAAACGACTGCCGTGTTGCCATCCGGACTAAAGTCCAATCCAGTCAGCCTCAACTGACAACTCCAGGGGTTGTCCGTTGGGCGAACAAAAACGTCAACTGCAAACGGACCGTCTTCGTCACCCATGATCGTTTCGGATTCCAGAACTTCAGGATAATTTCGGGGTCCGCCAATTGTGAATTGTTTTAGATCATTCAATCCAACCACCTGGGACATTTTTTCTCGAATCATGGTTGCCGTTTGGGCGTTGACCGCGTTGGCGAGACGAACAATGATTTGGCAAGGCTCTTTTGAGGGAGGGATTTTAAGCCGGACATGGCCATTCTCCGAAAAAAGATCCGCACCGCTGCCGGCGGTCGAAAAGTGAGCGACCAAACCAGTGGCGGCGGCTCTGGTTGCATTCTGGCTGACCAACTTGGTGGAATGATCATTGCCACTTGAGTCAACAATCTGATCAGCGCTTGTCTCATTCCAGGAGGCAACTAGTTTATCGTTCGCAATTTTGGCTTGACCTTTGAGTTCTTCAGACGAGAGCAGCCGTTGATAAAATCGAACGTTCTCCATTTGGCCATTGAAAAAGGATGTGCCTGGGAAGTTGTCGTTGGTGAAGCCAAGTCGGATGACGCTCTCGGACAATTTTTCTTTGGCCTCCAATTCGCCTTTGCCGCTAAATTTGCCGTCGACAAAGAACCGCACTGCCGCGTCTTTGGCGCGCCAAGTCATGGCGATCTCGTGCCATTTTCCGTCCGCAACTCTTGTTTTGGACCGGACAGCACCGACCCAACCGATATCGAACGTCAGGCGACCGCCCCGAATGAACAGCGTTTTTCCGTCGGCAACCCATTCGGGTTCATCTTTTGTGAGTGCGAGAATGGACCCGTCTTTTTTGGTCTTGATTTTGGCAACGATGGTGAAGTCTTTTTCATCCCAGTCAAAACCGCTCGCGTCGGTTTGGGCAAAATTCGTCCCGTCGAAATTCAGACCCGAGTGCGTCATTGGTTTTCTCGAACCGCGCTTCGGAGGAAGCACTGAGATGGAATGATCGGAAGACTCAACGTTGTACGTTTCATCGGATTCAGCCAGCTGAAGAGTGATGTCCCGGCGATGTGGGCCGACATTGAGGGTGCGCACAAACACAGGTTGATCGTCAATAAAGCTCAAACTGGGCGATTCGAGGATGTCGGTACCGTCAACGGTGTACTTGAGAATCGATTGTTTGCCGAACCGATACATGCCTTTGTACTGAGCCCATTTACGATCGAGTGGGCCGTATCGCTTCCCATCACGGCCTAACAACCGCTCGTCCTCGAATCCGTCGGTGTCGGGATTGGCCCAGCCTGGACCGACCGGGTTTTGAAAATGAATTTGGCCCGTCAGTTTCGGGTGACTGTTATGCATTCCGTTGAAATGGATTCCGTGATAGTCAATGAACTGCTCGCTCCAAGCGGCCGCAACACGCATCGTGTCGTGGTCGTACATCATCCAGTACTTGCCCGATTCAACTCCTCCCGGTCCGTCGTCCAGCCGAATGGTGATTCCTTTTTGAGCGATATTGGAACCGTCGTTTGTGACTTCCATCGTGTTGAACCAACTCGGACCGTAGTCCATTTTTGTCCAAGGTTTGGCTAACACTGGTTTGGGACCAAACGTATCGCCCGTCGGAAGACCGGCAAGATATTCCTCCGTAACGTCAAACAGCTGCGATGAATTATGCGGCTCGATGAGTTTTTTTCGGAGATAGTAAATCACGGAGTATTTTTGCTGAGGCACCATCCATCGCTGGGCGTTCATCATCCCGTAGCCATGAGTGAGTGTCTTGTACATCGTGTACGGATCGTTGCCATGCTTAAATTTTCCTTCGGCAAATCGCAATGACGTCGGCATCGAACCCTCCTTTTCGAAGGTCCCATGACAGCTGGCGCAACGCAGCTGATAAATTTCTTCGCCCCGACTGAAGGAGACATTATTCCAACCCTGAATCAAACCTGCGTGGTCAACATGATTTTCGTATTCAGGTAGCGGAACCTGAGCGAACATGGCGGAGGCTGGTTTAAGTTGTAAAGCCCGCCCGGGACCATTTGTCGCAATGTCTTTGAGGTAGCAAACCAAGTCGAGAAACTGTTGCCGATCGGCTAATTGATTGGGCAGGTCTTCTGGCATGGTCGATTTTTTCGTCGACTTCCATTCGTCGATTTCGGACTTCTCGATCTCAAGTGGCACAACCGCTTGTTCGATGCGATCAATCGTTAAGCTTGAGTCGGATTCGTCCTTTTTGATGCCAGAAATCAAGCGACCATCCTCCAATTGTACCAGCGTCGTTTCGAATCCTTCTTTGATTTGAGCCGACGGCTTCAGGATCGATTCCACAAGATGTTCAACTTCGACTTTACGTTTTTCGGATAAATCCGGTCCCAACCTTCTTCCCTGAGTCGGTTCATGACACTTCGCGCAATTCATCGTTGGTTGATAAAAAGCCAAAGCACCGCGAGTGGCGTCTCCAAATGTAATTGCGTCGGCAGCCAGAATCTCCAGTGGTTCCCGATTCAAGCGTTGAGTGAGTGACTTCGTTTGTGCAAACGACGGTAGCGACAAAACGCAAACGGCAATCAGAACGACGGGGGGTGTTTTCATGGTCAGTAATCAGTCGTCAGTCGTCAGTTGGGAGTAGTCAGTCGGCAGAGTGCTAGGTTTCCGAATTCCGACCTGGCTTCCTCCGACCCGCAATTAGCTATTCAAGATTTTCGATATCCAGCTCTCCGAGCCCGAGTTCTTCAATCGGCTGAGAGAGCACATCTCTGTCTCGCACGGGGAGGTCGTCGGCATCATCAGTTTCTCCGTCGAAGGGCTGAACGATGATGTGGTTGCCTTTCACGGCTGAGACTTTGATCGGTTGACCCGCTTCAATCGCGAACCCATCAGAAAGCGCATCGTACTTCTTGTCATTGACAATAATGATCCCGCTGGGAAGCATTTTGGTTTTGGCGGTTCCCAATTGTCCCACCAGGCTTCTGATCTCGGTGTTTGTTTCGCTGATCGGCATGACTTCGTCGGCCGACATCTGACCGAGAATAATCCGCCTTCCAATTGGAGTATGAGGCCAGACCTTTACCATCAAAGCAAGCAGGAGTGGTAGTGCCATCACGGTTACCAGCAACACCATCGCACCGGCTTGGAGGCTGTGAAAAAAAGCAACCACGATGCCCGATACAAGCAGGATTCCTGCCGTGACGCCTAGCGTCCCTGCCGACGGCAAAAACAGCTCGAGAAAAACGACCACGAAACCGATGCAAATCAAGAGAATTGACCAGTAAATTGGATCCATGTCAAACTGCAATCAATTGAAACTTGGTACGGGAAAACGGACAATACCGTTCGTTAGTTCAAGAAAATAGCCGTAGTCATTTTGAGAGAGCCTAGGCGACCGAAGAATCTCTCGCAAATGCATGAGAGATCCTTCCGTCGCTAACGCTCCTTCAGGATGACTTGACCGATTTCGATTTCTCATGGAACAGGATTGCCCAAATGGCAGAGAGTAAAAAAACTCCTGGTCTTAGTCCCACTCTTAATCTTAATCGTATTCTCATCATGCCATCGGCACGCAACTGAATAACTATTATACGCTGTCAACGCAATCAGTGACCAGCATTCACTTGGTCAGCGATTGGTCCAGCAACCGGGACAAGCCAAAGGAGGTTAACCGGATCTTCGCGAAAGCTCGGCATTTCGAAATTTATTTTTTCGCCGTGTTGCCATCCATCCCGTTCAATTCTCACGTTCTGGACATCGTTGGCGAGTACGGTTGATAGGGAATCAAATCCGCAGGTGTGTTTTGGTCCCAGCCACGTCCAGTTTCGCCAAGGCATCGCCGCCAGGCCGCTGATCTGTTGCAGGATGCGATTTTTGGCATCTGTTTCGATTGGGCCCTTCAAGCGGATTGCGATTTCGACACGCCGAAAGTTCTTGGGATCTCCAACATGCATTTCGACGATCGGCTGCGGGCAGAGGCTCATACCGACGGTGGCGGCCATGAAATCATCGCCACTTTCATAGGTAGCCAAACCTCGAGGCGGAAAATGGCCTCCGTCGATGGCGAAGTAATTTGCTTCACATCCCATCACGGATTTATAGCTCGCGAGAATTCCCTCTTGAAGTCGAGTAAACGGATGTTCGTCCGTGGACTGACATGCATCCCAAAATTCGCGAGCCCTGTTGATTCGCTTAAATAGTTGCGGATTGGTTGGCATCGGCCAGCAGATCGCATTTTCGGCCGCACACTCATCGGCGTAACCGTGAAATCCTTCCAATCCGCTCCAGGGTGGAATCACGGCCAGCGTCGTCCTGATTCCAGATTCGGGCGTCTCGATCAGTGCGGCTCCGTTACCTTCTTCAAACCAGACGATTTCCAGCTCATCTGATTTGGGAACCGGTCGACCATCGGAATATTTGCAATGGGTGCGGGGCAGAGCAGGGGGCACACCTTCTTTCATTTCGTCTTCGTTAATCACAAACGGACCTGGAACCAGGTTGCGAACCCAACAGGCGCGGGTTCCGAACTTATCGTCGGATCGTCCCTGGCCGCTCAGGTAGAAGAAGACAGCTCTCCTGTCGTGCTCCACGATCGCATCAAGACTGCCGTAGGGTGAGGTTTCAAACAGTAAATTTTCAGGATCGGCGTGACCCACGTGCGACCTCGTTGGCTTGATAAGATGAAACTGTTGTAAACTGTCTGGGGTAAGATACAAAACAACCTATTTTATGGCCCTGTTGTATCCAAGTAGCAACTTTATAATCAATCTAAAATCCTGGTCCTGGCTTTCAATCAAATCGGCAGTTAATGAAACAAGAATTCGCCATCAACGTTCAATCCCTTGGAAAGACCTACTCGGATGGAATTATCTTTCGACGGAAGCTTGAAGCGCTAAAGGATGTCTCATTTAGTGTAAACCAGGGTGAGGTGTTTGGCCTGCTCGGCCCCAATGGCGCGGGAAAAACAACGCTTGTCAAAATCCTGCTGGGCATCATTCGCAAGTCAGGCGGCTCGGCAACTATGTTGGGGCTTTCCGCCGGGAGTCGATCTGGTCGGAAAATGGTCGGCTATTTGCCTGAACACTTGAGAATTCCGCCGCATCTGACCGGCTATACAGCGCTTGAGTGCTACGGAAATCTGAGCAATGTTCCATCCTCGGTGATCCGTCAAAAACGGGACGATTTATTGAGGCTGGTTGGGCTGGCGGATCGCGCTACCGATCGTGTCAAGAAATATTCCAAAGGGATGTTGCAACGCTTGGGGCTTGCTCAGTCACTGTTACACGATCCAAAACTGCTTGTGCTCGATGAGCCCACCGATGGCCTGGACCCTCGGGCTCGTGCAGACATGCGGCAGATTATCAAGGAATTGAAAGAGCGTGGCGTGACGATCTTTCTCAATAGTCATATCCTCCAGGAAGTCGAGATGATCTGCGAACGGGTCGCAATTCTTGATCGAGGTCAACTGCGTTACTGCGGGACAGTCAGTGAAATCGGCGATTTCGTTAGTTCGTTAGTTGGAGCCTCCGGCACGGGAATGGTCGTGGAAGTCGAAGTTCAGGGTGATCCCGAAGGAATTAACAGTGCGTTTCAGGAAACCAAATTCGAGATAAAATCATCGGATGGAAGTCAGAACTTCATGGTTCGGGTCAACATGAAAGATCAGCCAGAAGTTGACTCGCTGGTCGACCGCTTGAGGGACCGCGGCGTCAGCCTTGTTGGTCTCAACAAACAACACGTTTCACTTGAAGACGCGTTTTTGCAAATTGTTGATGACCCCAATGCTGAACTTTCAAAGAGCTGAGCGAAAAAATAAGGGCAAGTCATGCGACCGTATTTGGCCATCATTAAAGATTCGTTTCGTGCGGCGTTTGCGTCGAGGGTTTTGTACGTGCTGCTCGGATTGATTACGTTGCTGCTGCTCGCCCTTGCACCAATTCATTATCGAGAAGTACTTGACTGGAAAATCAAGCGCGATCAACACCTCCCCGACCCGGCCTTACTGGTCGAACGGCTCGTCGAACGTAAAGACGATCCCGATAGTCGGGGCATTGCCCGAATCTGGGATTTACTTCCGGAAGACCTCCACGAAAAACTGATTGCGATCGTCAAAAGAGATGATGCCAAAGCTCAAGAAGCTAAAGCACTCACATCAACAGGCTCGGGCGTTCAAATCGAGTTTAAGGACGACGATCAACCGCACGGAAGCGGTGGTCTCCGCACTAGCTCCCAACCGGAAGGCAACCCACTAGAGGATTTTCCGGTTTATGATTCTCTCGTCGAAGAACTAAACAACATTATTCAAGATCGGGATTTTTATCGGGAAGAAGACTGGAGCGATCTTGTGATATCCGTTTCGCCAGAAGCCCAGGAACTGATCGAATCGGGTGTCGAATCATTGTCGGAAGAACGATCGAGGAGGTTGAACCGACTTTTGATCGCCGACGCGCTCGGTTCGGCGATTCAAAACGGAGCAGCGACCGCACTCGATTTCTACTACTTGTTCTGGAAGATGTCGATTTTTTCCACCAATACGACCCATCAACAGTTCGCCACTACGTTTTCCTCGACGATACCCTGGTTCTTTGACAAGTTTGTGATGTCGATCGGTCTGTTTATCGCGATTTTGGTAACTGCCAACATTATTCCCGAAACGTTTGACTCAGGTTCCCTGAACTTGTTATTGAGTAAACCCGTTTCACGCTGGGGGCTGTTGGTTTCCAAGTTCATTGGAGGTTGCGCCTTTGTCGCGCTTTGCGGCGCCTATCTGTTTGCGGGAACCTGGCTGTGGCTGGGACTGGGAATGGGTATCTGGGATCGAGGAATATTGTTTGCGATCCCGGTCTACATCCTCGTCTTCGCCATCTACTATTCGGTTTCAACCTTAGTGGGCATCTGGTATCGCAGTGCGATACTGTCGGTCATCTTGACGGCCATTTTCTGGGCAGTCTGTTTCGGCGTCGGCTATTCGTACAGCCTTCTCGATAATCGAATGCAAAATGGCGAGATCGTCGACTTAGTTCCCGTTTCCGATAGCGTCTTGCAAGTCGATCCGTTGAAAAAAGTCTATGGATGGGACGAAAAAGAGAAAAAATGGGAAACGAAACTTAAAGCCAGCATGGCTCAGGAGCAGGAAATTTCGATTGGCATTGCACTTTTTATTGCGCCCCTGGGTACGGTTCCAGGGGGTTTGGGTCCGATCTATGACGCGGTTTCGAATACGTTAATTAGCGGAACCGTTAACTTGGCGGATCCTCGCTCGATGAATCATCAAGACTGTTTTATTAGCGACGGCAACAAAATCAACTTTGAAGTAAAGGGCAAATTTCCTCGAAATGCTGTGGGACTGCTGGCGTCGAAGCAAGGCCCGATTTCGGTTAACAGTTCCGGGGAACTTTTTTTGTTGAAATCAGAATCGCTCTTATCGACAGCAGCAGACGACATCGAGACGGAGGACAATTCTCCCAACGGCGGCGAAAGCAAAACGAACGACGAAAGCGAAGCCAGCGACGAAATCGAAACAAGTGAGGAAACGAATAACAACACGACAACAAATGAGGTTGAGTTGTTCGAACGAATTGGCTCGACAAGAACAACGGTTAGAAACGGTAAATACATCGATCTGAACCAGAAAAATCAGGAAATCGTTGTCTATCGCCGGGGCGAAATCAGCGTTTTCGAACCAACCGACGAGGGCTATCGACGAAAAGCCACACTCGAAATTGACACGGGCGTCACTTCGCTGACGATGAGTTGCTGGATTCGATATCAAGGCGACATCATTACGCTTGTGCTGGGTAATGGTCAGATCATCACGGTGGACGCCATCAAGCTTCTTGAGAAAAACGGTTATCTGCCGGAAACACGTTCAGCCGTCAAACAACTGGAGGCCTCGCCCGACGGTCGTTGGGTTGCGGTAGTTTATCGCAATGAAACGTTGTGGTTACTGGACAATGAGAATCCCGATCAGATCAAAAAAGCCTCGCTCAGTGGACAGGGCTCCATTTCGAGTGTGAAGTTCGATGATCAAAATCGAATTTGGGTCGCCGATCGCACGGACCGGGCAACGCTTTATGATCTTGAGTCGAAACAGAAACTGAAGTCATTGGAACCCGAAAGTAACTGGTTTGCGTTTGCCTACCGTTACGCACTTGGTCCTGTCTACCGAGTGTTTCCCAAACCGGGTGAGTTGTACAAGGTCGTGACTTATTTATCGAGTACCGGTGATACAAAATACAATCGTGATGTCGATCTGGCTTTGACCAGCGAGACCAAGCATCCCTTTGGGCCATTGTGGAGTGGGCTGGGATTCATGGTGATGGTTCTGTTTGTTGCCTGTACGCTTTTTCATTTCAAAGATTTTTAGTTCACTGTTAAGGGGTCGGTTCGCTGTTAAGGGGCCGGGAGTCAATGGCCGGAACGGCCCTTCGGGCGCTTTGCACAATTGACTCCCGACCCCTTTAACAACCGAATTGGATGACGCCGACAGCTGTTGCCTACGCGATACAGGCAGAACAATCGTCAATCCGTTTTGGCGTTTCGATCTGCAAAAACCAGTATTTCGGGCAATTCAGAAGTGACGTGCTATCATTGGAGAGCGTTCTTGGCCAATCGCGGACGGATCTGTTTTTGCTGCCGGAATCCAAAAAATTACAAAAACAATTTGTTGGCTGACCCAACGTGTCAAGTCGTCTGCGATATGAAAAGTGCAAGACAAACCAGCACTTTTTGGAGACCTAACCATGGCCAAATATTACATTCAATCAGGCACCGTTTCTTTTGTCATTGGTGCACACGACGTCGAAGGCGCCGCGCTCTGGGCCATGCACCGAACCATTGAAAAAATGGTTGTGGCATTTGAAGATGAATGCGAAGGCGTGCGGATTTCCAACCAGGAGTTTGGCGACGACGAGTCCGACGTTCACGATCCGATCGAAGACATCTATGAGCCGATGCTGGACGGACTGGCACGTTTTGACGAAACCATCAAATGCAGTCAAATCGGTTTTGGCCGTGAGGACGCCGGAACGCTTGAGACGGAAGAGGTCTTTCGTCATTGGCGACAACTGATGCAAGCGGCCGATTATCTTTTTGATCGGTTGAACTAGATTGTGAACTGGCAAAGCGGGCGTTTAGAGAGTGATTCGCCGTCGTAACAGCGCGATGCTCGTTGCGGCCCACAAATATCACAGCCTGGAGCGAGGTTCAACCAAGAAGGTCGGCCGCCCTAGTCGCCGACCCCGATTTCTTCATTGAACAGGCGCATTACGAGTTCCATCTCTTTGTTCTCGTGGCGTTGCAAATGGGCCAGGAAAGATTCAAACTGATCGACGACGTCATCGAAGGCGAGTTCGGCAGAACATTCGTGGTAGACGATTTGCTCGGTTGAATCGACGAGCTGATTTAACTCCAAAAACAAGAGTTCGTGTTCCGTGCGAAGCTGATCCGCTTGATGACAGACTGAGGGATTGTTCACTTCGGCGTTTTGGAAATAACCGTAAAATTCTTCTAACGCGAAATAAGTTTCCAATTCGTCTCGCAATTCAGACAACAGACGAGCCGTTTCGACAGGGCGGTTTTTTTGAGACAGTTCCACATTTTGGAAATGAAAACGAACCCTTGCCAGCAACTCACGAAACTCGACGTTGTCTTGCTTGATCTCTTGGAGAAACGCTACGTTGAGGGTCAGCCCAACGCTGGCCGCGCCACTTTCGCGATACTCGGATTCGCTTAACCAGACGCTCATCGTATACTCCCATGTTTCGTCATCGAAAACAGGTGCTTCGTGTAGCAGTACCTCTTTCGCGGTGCCTCTCTAGTCGCTAACTCCTCCTCTATTTTAACGAGTTTATGCGCGCACGTCCAATTTTCGGAAGAAACGATGAAAACACACGGTCCTTGGAAGATAAAAGAAACGAATAACGTCTACAGCGACCCGTTTATTCATGTTTGGTTGGACCACGTGACCAGACCCGACGGCACCGATGGTCAGCATGTTGTCGTATCCATGAAGCCAGGAGTCTGTGTGCTGGCAATCGACGAACAACTCAACCTGCATTTGACGAAGGAGTTTCACTATGGAATCGGTCGCGATTCCATTGAAGCCGTCAGCGGCGGGATTGAGGACGGAGAAGCTCCCGAATTGACGGCCTCGCGCGAGTTGGAGGAAGAGTTGGGACTGATCGCCGGTGATTTGCAGCTGGTTACCACGGTCGACCCGTTTACGACAATCGTGGTTTCGCCAACACGAATTTACTATGCAACCCGCCTATCGGAGGGTACCAAATCCCCTGAGGGCACGGAGTTGATCGAGAAAGTCGTCATCCCGATCCGCGAGGCGGTCCAGAAAATCAAGCATGGTGAAATCACTCACGCGCCAACTTGCGTTGCAATTCTGCTAGCACATGCCGAACTTGGGATTGAGCCAAGAATGACTTCTTGAACCGCGTTTTTTTAACAGCAGGTAACTGAGTAAACGGAGGGTTGACCATCGTCAAACTACATTGATAAATTGACTTCAGCAGGCCTATTCAGCCTCGTCTTGATCGGCTTTGTCAATCTCGTCCGGTTTCGTGTTTTCGGCGTCGACCGGTTCGACTTTGTCGGGTTCTTCAACGACCAATGCTTTGGCCTCTTTCCATGCTTTCGACGGGCGAGGATCCGCTACCGGCGTGATTGAATTAAAGAAAGCCTGGATGGACGCTTCATCAGGGAATACGTCGTTCGGTTGTCGCACAGCGCAGCCGACACCATAGATGCCGTGTTTGACACTTACATAGCCAACGTATTGAAGAACTTCATTTTTGATTTTGACTTCGGATTCGTCATTGAAAATCTTTTCTTCAAGGATGTACTTGGATACGGTTGTTGTTTTTCCTGCGATTTCCCATTTTAGCGGGACCTCTTCAAGTACTTTGTGGGCCGCGTCGCCGCGCAATTTTTCTGAACGTAGTTGCATTTTCAATGACGCCGTCCCACCGATCATCGCTGGTGGATAGTAAACGATCACGATCCGGCACGACCGTTCCAAAACTTTTGCATCTTGAAAATTAAATTGGTTCGTGTTCATCACGCTGGTTGCACTGCCATGGTTGATCTGTGCAGGCATGTCGACCTCAGCAATCCCTCCCAAAACGATCATGGTTTGAGCGAAATTGTCGGTTGAATCACGTGACCAAATTGCAAATAGGCTCGCCCCCCCGACGCCCAAAATACAACAGCCGCCGATAACGCCAAATGTCGAGCCTAATAGAATTCCGGCAATTGCCGCTCTTCGGTCCCCCAGCCGCGCACTGGTATATCTCATTCGGAGCAAACTTCGAATCCCCAAGTAAATCGCCGGGATCCCGGTCAAGCACAGTAACAGGATCGACGACAGTCCCAGCCACAGGCTCCACCACGCTCTTTTGTCGACTGGCGCATTGGCTTTGATTCCGCTGCCAACGATATCACCGCATCCTCCGCAGCGCAGGGATACCTTGGAAGACTGACTTTCCGAAATAAAATCAGTAAACAGTTCCGATCCACAGACCAGGCAAACTAATGGTTGCGAGTCGCTTTTTGGGTCGAATTCGATTTGTGTTTCCGGGTTGCTCATTTACTTGCGAATTAATTCGGTTCCCACAACAAGATCGGGTAACCCTCGTGAGGGTCGAATGAGTGTCCAAATCACTCCGATCAAGATTAGCAAGATCACAGGGAGGGAACACAATAAAAGAGTCACTAAGAGTCCCACTTCGGCCGGGCCGCTACGAGATATACTTACATTATTGTTTTGAACAACGACTGAATCGCCAGGTTCGATATTCATAATCGATACTTGCATCAAGACCAATAACATGACAAACAGCGAGATGAATGGAAGCCAGACTATGAGATTCCTCATCCCGCCGCGAATTTTCGAAGCGGGAACTTGTGACTTGGGCCGACATACTTGAATTCCTGACAATCGAATCGCCGGGCCGCCGTTAAAAATGAAACCCAACCCAAAGGCTAGCGCAGCAACTGCGGCGGCCACGCCGGTTCCGAACCACAGTGGAGATGGTTCAGAAAAACGGGTCACCAAAAAACCGACCAGGAAGACCGACGCAATATAGATTGGCAATTCAGAACCAAACGCGACTGCCAAGAGCCCCAATCGATCATCCCATTTCCAGTTTGACGGCCGATCAGCAAACTCGGCCAACTGACGAGCTGCCCAGGCGAGGTGGTCCGATTGTTCAGTCGTTCCCTCGCTGGTTCGTTGCTCAAGCTCCCTGCGGAATTCGATGACATGCATGGGAACAGGATGTCTCGCGGAATAAACGGCAAGCAGATCCTTGAACAGATCACAAGCTCGTTTCATCGGGTCCGAATTCGAATGTACTCGCAGCGCACTCGATTGTTGGGATTCAGAAAGTTCGAAGGAACGATCCAGCAGTTTAATGTGACCGGATTGAGCAATCCAAATCTGGTCGATCGAGAGCGCCTTGGGCAGCGTTTGATCGGCAATGGCATAGTCGAGTTCGTTTGCCAGTTCCAGAAAACCATGGCGGATCGATTCCCAGGAGCAGCTTTTGCGTTTAAGAATAATATCCAGCAGCGGGCAACCTTGAACCGCTTCCGTGACTTGCCAACCATCGTTGTCGGTTCCTTCCATAATCAGGCGGAGTCGATTGGGACGAGTTACCGATTTTCGATCACCCTCGAATTCACCAAGCGCCCCGTCTCGGTGAAAAACCCAAACGTTGCGTTCCAGTTCCGCATCCCGGCCCAGGTAAACCGAAAGCGGTTGGTCGGGTTTGTTATATCGGGCGACTGTTTTGTAGGCTCCAAATTGACCGAAGTCTCGAATCTTGACTGGCGCCGTAATCGGAATTCGTTCAAGGCGTTTCGATTCAAGCGCTCCGGCCAACCGGACCACTCGCGTGCCAGTGAGAAGGTCATGAATTCCTCGAAAGCCGTTGCTGGCACGGGCCGTTGAAAGACACAGGAACGCCGGAATCCAACTCAGGATCGATGTGACCTGGGAGGTCGTGATAAACGCGATGAGGTCCCTAAGTTCAATCGAGGTAGTTTGTGTAAAATCTGAAAATACGCCGGGAAGCGATCCTAAAAAGAAGGTCAGACCGGGAATCAAAACGGCTCGAAGTATCGCGGGGAATACTCCAGGCGGCTCACCATTGGAACCAATCACCCGCATTCCCAACATCCATTTGCCGAGCGTTCGTCCCCATCTCCATTCGAGGACTGCGAAGTAAAAAATAGCGCCGAAGGATTGGGCGCATATCGTTAGCAAAGTGATGGTTTTAAAGCTCATTAACGTCGTGACATCGCCAGCCGAGATCAGGACAAGAGTGGCAAACTGTGAAAAAAGCCCCGCCATCATGCCAGCGACAAACAGGTCAATAAAAAAAGCTGCGAGTCTGCGACCGACATCGGCCAATGAAGCGCCACGTGTGGAATACGGTAGCAAAGCCGACCGCAACATGTTCAAGTTTTCCGGCCGCTTGGCCGGATCTTTTTCCAGAGTTTGTGCCACAACCCGGGCCAATTCGCGGGGCACACTTTTGTTTAGCGTGTTGACTCGTGCTGGAACTTCGGAGGCGATACTTGCAATTACCTGAGCAGCCCCGCCCGTAAAAGGGGGGCTTCCAGATAGCAAATAAAACAACGTTCCGCCAATCGCGTAGATGTCGGACCGTTCATCCACAACCGCGGCCCGCAACTGTTCTGGAGCCGCAAACTGCGGTGTGCCCATAAAGGCCCCAGTTTGCGTCAGCGAAGAGTCGGCGACGAAAGACTTTGCCAAACCGAAATCGCCAATTTTGACTCGACCATCGTTGTCCACAAAACTGTTGGATGGCTTCAGGTCGCGATGAACGATGCCTGCCTCATGAGCAACTTGAAGTCCGTCAATCATATCGAGCACAAAGTCGACGGCCTGGCCAACTTCGAGAGGTCCACCCTGCTCAACGACCTCTTTTAAGGTCCCACCCGACATCAACTCCATCGTGATGAAAAACTGGCCTTCGTGTTGCCCACCTTCATAAACGAACGTGCTGCGAGGATGATTGATGCTGGCCGCGATCTGACTTTCACGACGGAATCGTTGGACCGACTCTTCGGTGGTTCGCAAGGAACGTGAAAGCAGTTTGAGTGCGACTCTTTGACCGGTCTCTTCGTTGACCGCTTCATATACGGTTCCCATTCCGCCTTGACCTAATTTTCGAATCAAGGCGTAGGGGCCGACCTGCGAATCGGTTGCTGCAGAATCCTGTGCGATCCAATTGCCGGCGGAATCGCGCGTAATCGTCTCGTCCGATGCCCCATGAAGCCGCTTGGTCAAGGCTTTGGGAGGTGTCGTCGCGTCCGAGGCGGCGTCTCCGCCCGAAGTTTTGGATTCGATGAAGGACGTGAGCGAACCGCCGCAATTGCTGCAGAATTTTGGCGTATTGCCGGACACGGTAAGCGGTGCGTTGCACTCGGGGCAATTCAATTCCATACCGACGAATCACAAATGTCCGATAATCAAGAAAAACAAAGTAGTTTTGCTACCAACACCAATTTAGCATGGGGGCAGAAATATTGCTGTGGCAGATGCGAATTTGTTAAAGGCCTAATTGGGTTCAGTTGAACTTCACGCCAAAAACCTCGGTCATGAGTGGCCACAAATGGCCGCCCTGATTTCAATCCGTCTCCCGAAAGTCGCTTGTTATTCAGTCCTAAAATCGAAATATTTGGTGACCTGCAAAATTTTGTAACAATGTCTAACCTGGGTTGCCGAAGAGTTGGCAAGAACAGTCTCTATCCTGTGAATTTAAAGAGTAGAAGCGACGTGGCAGAACGAACGAACTATCAAAAAAATATTATCCGCAATTATTACGAGAACCGGGAGAATATCTCCTTACAACGCGTCCAGGAACTGGTGACCGAGTTGTACCTTTCGGAAGGGAAAAAGCGACAAAAGTACTGGCAGAGTCTCGGTAACCATTTGTCAAAACTTGACGTAAAACAACAGACGATCGATAACCTGATCGAACAGGACGATCCTCAACTTGCCGCGCAGCTGATTCAAAAACTGGCTGGCCAGGATTAGGATCGCGGGCTGCGAAATGAAAGATGCTTAAACAAGACGAAATTTCGGCGCTGACGGTATACGTCCGTACTTCGAAGATTATAACGTCCGCCCTCATCATCGGCGTCGTCACGTTGATGGCAATCACGTTGTTGATCGTCCCTTTGAAGGACATCAACCAGCAGCTTTCGATTTTCGCTTTGGTTGGCCTCTTGT
Organism: Planctomycetaceae bacterium; assembly: GCA_024638965.1. GTDB lineage: Bacteria > Planctomycetota > Planctomycetia > Pirellulales > Pirellulaceae > Mariniblastus. Next base: position 161 of record JAHEJI010000082.1, on the reverse strand, counting down.
TTGCGCTCTTCGCAGCCGCTGTTTCGATCATTGTGCCACGTATTGTCCGTCAAGGCGCGGCCCGACAATTGGCCGAACAACTGCAGGGGCAAAAAAAGCTTGTCGATGACCAGGCGACAATTTTGGAATGTGCCAAACATTTTCAGACCAGCAACGTGCTT
>JAHEJI010000288.1 GCA_024638965.1 Planctomycetaceae bacterium | reverse complement strand
GAGTCTGTCCCAGACTCGTATCAGCCTGGGACAGGCTGACGTACAGTAGGCGAGTCTGTCCCAGACTCGTATCAGCCTGGGACAGGCTGACGTACAGTAGGCGAGTCTGTCCCAGACTCGTGTCAGCCTGGGACAGGCTGACGTACAGGGGGCGAGTCTGTCCCAGACTCGTGTCAGCCTGCCGCGGCGGACTGACCAACAGCACCACCAAACCAACATTACCACCAAACCAACGGCACCACCAAACCAACGGCATCACCAAACCAACCGCACCACCAATCTAATATATCGGCAATCAATGAATCAACGCTCCGACATCCGCAACATCGTCATCATCGCCCACGTCGATCATGGCAAAACAACTTTAGTCGATTGTCTGCTTCGTCAAAGTGGACAGTTTCGCGATGCCCAATTGCAGGGCGAACGGATTCTCGATTCGGGAGACCTCGAAAGAGAACGCGGGATCACGATCCTCGCCAAAAATATTTCTCTGCCTTACAAGGGTGTAAAAATCAATATCATCGACACACCGGGCCACGCTGATTTTGGTGGCGAAGTCGAGCGAGTGTTGAAAATGGCGGATGGAGCACTGTTGCTGGTTGACGCCGCCGAAGGCCCGATGCCACAGACTCGGTTTGTGCTTGGCAAGGCGCTTGAAGTTGGTCTCAAGCCGATCGTTGTCGTTAACAAAGTCGATCGTCCCGACGCCCGCACGGCCGAGGTCGTTGATGAGGCCATGGAACTGATCTGCGAAATGGGTGGCGAAGAGTTCCTCGACAACTTTCATTACATTTACGCGTCGGCGAAAGAAGGTTACGCGACGACGGATCTAGATAAACCATCGGATAACATGAATCCACTTCTGGATCTGGTCCTCGAACAGGTAACTCCGCCGCAGATTGAAAAGGCTCCATTCAAAATGCTGGTCACAACGATGGACTGGTCCGAGTTTGTCGGGCGGATTGCGGTCGGACGGATCATCAGCGGAAGTGTTTCCAAAGGCCAAACCGTGGCCGTCATGCAAGCCGGAGGACGACAAATCAATGCCAAAGTCGCAAGCGTTAACATCTTCGACAAACTTGGCCGGACCGAAGTTGAGACGGCTGAGGCTGGTGAAGTGGTTGCCCTGATTGGTTTGGACATGATTACGATTGGCGACACCATCTGCCACCACATAAATCCCGTCGTGCTGCCTCGGATTTCCGTCGATGAACCGACCCTGGAAATGGTTTTTACGATCAATAGTTCGCCGTTGGCCGGCAAGGAAGGTAAGTATGTGACGAGTCGCCAGGTTCGCGAACGCTTGATCAAAGAGCTGGAACGAAACGTCGCATTGAGGATTCGCAATATCGAGAGTGGCGATGCGTTTGCCGTTTCGGGACGCGGAATTCTGCATCTGGCGATTTTAATCGAAACCATGCGCCGCGAAGGATTTGAGTTGTCCGTTGGCAAACCGCAAGTGGTCAACAAGAAAATCGACGGAGTCGATTGCGAACCCTTTGAGATCTTAGTCGTTGAAGTACCCACAGAAAAATTTGGACCTGTCATGGAGTTGGTCGGTAACCGGCGAGGCGAACTGATCGAGATGACTGCTCGTGGCGAGTTTACCCAAGCCCGTTTTTCAATTCCGGCACGCGGGCTGATTGGATTGAGAACTCGCCTGCTCAATGCAACGCAGGGCACGGCTGTCATTCATCATCGGTTCGAAAAGTTTGCGCCTGTCGAAGGTGATATTCCCAAACGTCCTAACGGAGTCATGGTTTCGATGGCAAACGGAAAAGCGGTTGGATTTGCGTTGTTTGGGTTGCAACAGCGGGCGGAAATGTTCGTTGCTCCAGGTGATCAAGTTTACGAGGGGATGATTGTTGGCGAAAACGCTCGTGGCAATGACCTCCCCGTCAATCCTTGTAAGGAAAAGCAGCTAACCAACATCCGCGCGGCTGGAAGCGACGAGAATATCCTGCTTAAACCGCCAAAAAAATTCAGTCTCGAAGCCGCTTTGGAATACATTGAAGAAGACGAATTAGTTGAAGTGACACCCTCCAATATTCGCTTGCGGAAGGGACTGCTTAAGGCCACAGATCGAAAACGATTGGCCCGGGCAGCTGTCGGTGCTTCGAAATAGGTTTGCCGTTTCGAGAGAATCTGGGTTTTTTTGTTCGTCAATCGCGAACGACGATCAAAAAAATGCTCCAGATCGACCGATGGGGTGTCGATAGCGCCCAAATGTGGGCCCGCTGGTGTCCGGATAGTCAACGCGGTTTTGCCCGCTCGTTTACTATTTTTTTCTGAAATTTCGGCCGTTTGTTCGTAAGCGATAGCATCCACAATCGTCAATCTTTTGCGTTTTCAAAAAACCGGCTATTTTTGGGCCAAATGAACGGAAAAACCACAATTCGGCGCTGGATAAAATTGGCGATGACCCGATCGGTCGTCATCCGGGCTTTACTTTGCGCGCTAATGGTAGGCACCATTTTGATCGTCATTAATCACGGTCCGAGACTCATTTGTGCGGAAGTATCAGGAATGTGCATTGTGCAGATGGTCCTAACTTATTTCGTACCCTACGGTGTTTCGACCTATTCCAGCGTTCAGGCCATGATCAATCAGTGCCAGGATTTGGCGTCGGCTCCGAAGTGAACAACTGCCAATTGCCACGCAAGGATACGGTTTAATGAATAGAAAGACTACGACGAAGGTTTGATTTGTCGTTTTGATCTTAGTCCTGGTCTTGCTCGTCGTCTTCGTCCACAAATTGCGCCTCCGACCTCCCAATTCCGACCTACTCCGCTTCGCTCCAAGGATTTTCCCACGGCCGACAGTTCGCCAAATATTCGGCATAGACTGGATGGGAATCGGATTTTTCTTCCAGCCACATATGCGCTTGTTCCACAAGCGACTGTTCGCGATCTAAATCAAGATCGCCAGTTAGCAGTTTAATCCGCAAAAATACGAAGTACGTATCCAAAACATCGCAGCGGCAATAGTCGTTGATTCGCTCGATGTGGCCTTCTTTAAAAAGTTCCTGAACCATATGTCCGGCGATGCCCATTTTGCCGGGTTTACCCAGTAAATTCGCCCCAAGATTTAATCCGCCATTCAATCGCGTTGCGCCGAAGTTGGTGAGCACTTCTTGCAGATCCAGGTGAGCCCTTTGGTTGTAGCGATTGCGGCGTTGTTCAAATGATTTTTCGTGGACGTTGAACCACGCGGGAATGCTGATCCCGTAACGAAAGGCGGCGAGTTCCATGAGAGGGATATCAAACGTGCGACCATTGAAGCTGACCAAGGTCGGCATGTCATACACTTTCCAGCCATCCCAGAACTTTTTCGCGATCACATGAGGCCGATATTCGGGAGCATCCAGCGTGACGACATCGACGATTTTCAGTTGTGCATCGATCTTGATAATCGAAATCGCAATTGGAATGTGATAAGTGTAGGGGATGAATTCGGTACCATATTGCTCCATCAGTTCTGCACAATAAGCGTCGGTTGCTTCTTGAGCCGAGTAGTCATTGCCCGGATATCTCACTTTGGAAATGAGATCGCCGTCAGCAACGCTCTCGATATCGAATACCAGGTAGCGAACGTTTGTTGTAGACATAGAATAGTCTTTTGAAAATATGTAACCCTTAACTTTATCGCAGCCAGCCCGATTTGACCATGAACAAGCAAAGACTTCTCGAACGTTTCCTCCAGTATGTCCAAATTGACACGACCGCGGTCGAAGACGCAGGCAAATACCCCAGCAGTGACGGCCAACTGGAGATGGGGAAACTGCTTGTCCAGCAACTTGACGAAATGGGTGCCGCCGATATTTCCCAGGATGAATTTGGAATTGTGATGGCGACCGTCCCGGGAACGGTGAACGGAGCACCGGTCGTAGCGTTCAACTCGCACGTCGATACTTCGCCAGAAACGAGCGGAAAGCAAGTAAGACCTAACGTAATCGAAAACTATGATGGCAACGATATAGCGCTCTCGGGCGACCCGACGAAAATTATTGCCGCAGCAACCTGCCCCGAGCTTCCCGAGGCTGCAGGCAAGACGATTATCACGACCGATGGAACGACCTTGTTGGGTGGCGACGATAAAGCGGGCGTCGCAATCATCATGGAACTGGCTCAGCATTTGATTGAGAATCCCGATCTTGCTCATGGCCCCGTTCGCATTCTGTTTACCTGTGACGAAGAGATTGGGCATGGAGTTGACCACGTTGATATCGAGAAAGTCGATGCGACGGTCTGTTACAACTTTGACGGTGGAGGCCAGGACATGATCGACGTCGAGACATTTTCCGCTGACATGGCCCTGGTCACATTTAACGGAGTCAATATTCATCCGGCAATTGCCAAGGACAAGATGGTCAACTCAATTCGAGCGCTCGGTCAATTCCTCGCTCGCCTCCCAATGAACTTTTCCCCGGAATGTACCGATGGTCGCGACGGATTCATGCACCCCTATGTGGTCGAAGGTGGCGTCGCCAAAACGACGTTAAAAATCCTCTTGCGCGATTTCAATATTGCCAAGTTGACTGAATTTGGGTCCATCATGAAGCGGATGGGAAGCGATATTGAAGTGGTTTGCGAAGGCACGCAAGTCAACGTCGAGATCATCGAACAATACCGTAACATGGGCGATGGGTTGGCCAATGAACCGAGAGCAGTTCAATACGCCGTCGAAGCCCATGAACGACTCGGGCGAACCCCAACCAAGTCAATCGTTCGCGGTGGCACAGATGGATCCCGGTTAACCGAGTTAGGTTTGCCGACTCCGAACCTTTCTTCCGGCCAACACAATATTCACTCACCTCTGGAATGGGCTTGCCTGGACGAGATGGTTGCCGCTTGCGAAGTGGGGATCGAAATCGTTAAACGCTGGGCGGAAAAGTGAAGGCAAATTGGAGGTCGGAATTCGGAATTCGGAAAAGTGTTGCTGTTTTATGAGAAATCGACGTTCTCGAAGTCGCGCCTGGTCACGGATTATTAACGACAAACGATTGAGGGCTGCTTGATCAATTGAACCGCGGAATACTCGAGCGTTCATTGGGCAGGCTGGGCAATGGGATCGGCTTGTTTCGAAATCAACTTGATGTAGGTTCTGGCTTGTTCCGAAATTGAGAATCTTTCCAGTACCCGCTTGCTAGCCGCATTCCCGAGCCGGTTTCTCATCTCGCGATTTTCCAAACCGTGAATGATTGCTTCCGCTAGAGCCTGTGGGTTGGATTTCGGTGTCACCAATCCGGTTTTGTTTTTTTCAACAAGCGGTTCGGTAAACAGAGTTGCAGTCGCGACGGGACAGACTTGATGCGCCATTGCTCTTGTCAAGCCACTACAACCAGCGTCCGATCGCAATGGATGGACGTATAGATCGGCGGCCTGGAATACTGTTTCCAGATCGTCGAAATAGCCGGGCATGATTACAGAGTGAACCAGCTCTTTTGCGGTGATTGCATTCCAGACCTGCTGATCGTGCGTTCCATCGCCGAGAGTCCACAGCTTGGCTCTTGGGTAGGACTTCAACACCCTCGGCCATGCTAAAATCAAATCGAGCAACCCACCGTCGTTATCCATTGCTGCCATGGTCACGACCAGAGGCTGGTCGGGTTCAATCACCAGAATTGGATGGGCATCTGAGAGCGATTGGCGCGCCCTCCCCTGCTCTGCTCCGCTACGATTGGATTCAACAGCGGAAACTCCATCCGGGATAACATGAATCCTGTTTTCGTTGAGGCCAAAGCGGACAAGATGGTCCCGGGTCATGTCAGAATCGGCGATGACACCGGTCGCGCGATTCAGCCCGAACAAGCTACGGCGATTGGCATTTTGAGACCATCGGTGATAGGCGTCGATCTTGTTGTCGATTCGAACCAGAATTGTCGCCGCCGAATTCAGTTGATTAAGAGTCCGGATAACAGAGTCGGTTTCCTGTCCCAGTCCAAACACAATCACACCGTCGAGCGGTCTATTTTCTTCAAACGATTGTTCCAAAAAACGGCTCACCGCGCGCTGAAAACGGAAGCTACCCCACGGACCGGCAGTGGGGCGGGCGATGCGATAGACGGGAACTTCTCGAATCAAGAAATAGCCCGGCCAGTTTTTGCCCCAACGGGCCGTGACGATCTGGACGTGGTGTCCCAGACTTTCCAGCGCACAAGCCAAATCTCCGACCGCTAACTCGACCGATCCGGACATCGGCCAAAACCGGCGAGTTACGATAACCAGTCGAAGCGGGTTCATTTTGATGATTCAGTAATTTCGCTTGTCGATGAAATTTCAGACGGTTCCAAACAAGCTAGATAGGGAAGATTGCGATACTCATCGTTATAGTCGAGCCCGTACCCGACCACAAATTCATCGGGAATATCAAAGGCAATAAAATCGGGCCTCCAATCGACTTCCTGTCGCCCAGTTTTGCAAAGCAGCACAGCCGATTTCAGGGACGCGGGTCCGAGGGCATTCATGAGCTCAACAACTTCACTCATCGTGTTGCCTGTGTCAAAAATGTCGTCAATCAGCAAAACATCCCGATCCGAAATATCCAACATCATTTGTGTGTTGATCGTCAATGCGCCTCGTTGTGATCCTTCGTAACTACTAGTTTGGACAACTCCCACTCGGAGCGGCATTTCAAGTTTGCGGATCACATCGGCGAGCAAAACAACGCTTCCCGTCAAAACACCAATGATGGTTAACGGACGGTTTTGATAAGTTTTGTTAATCTTCAGTGCGAGTTGGTCGACCCCCGCATTGAGCTGATTTTCGTCTAGTAGAATTTTCACTTCGGCATCCAAAAAAAGTGGTCCATTCGGAAACTCAATTGTAATTGGGAGTCTCAAATCTAGATAGTGATTACTGGATTGAGAATTCGCGACGGTAATTGGGTTTCGAAAGCAAATCGCAACGATGAGGTCTCTTGGAGTTTGGCCTGTTTTCAGATGCGTTGAGGCGATGACCCACAACCTAAAGAGCGACCTTTTGGCTCGAGTTACGGAGAGTGACTCGAGCCTCGGTCATCTGGATGGCGTGGAGGAGTCCACGTGCCTTGTTCAAAGTTTCCTCGTATTCGCTGGTTGGATTACTGTCAGCCACAATGCCCGCGCCCGCTTGCAAATAGGCGATGTCGTCTTTGATGATGATCGTTCGCAAGGCGATACAGGTATCCATGTTGTCCGAGTAATCGATATAGCCAACGGCGCCCGCATAAGGGCCGCGACGATGAGGTTCAAATTCGTCAATGATTTCCATCGCCCTGACTTTGGGTGCACCCGAAACCGTCCCGGCAGGAAGGCTGGCCATCAACGCGTCAAACGCATCCAGTTCGCCGCGAAGCTGCCCAGTCACCGTCGAAGAAATGTGCATCACATGGCTGTACCGCTCAACCACCATGACGTCTGGAAGTTCGATAGTTCCATACTGGGCTACGCGGCCGACATCGTTGCGTCCCAGATCGACCAGCATCACATGTTCGGCGCGTTCCTTTTCGTCGGCTAGCAATTCTTGTTCCAGTTCAAGATCTTCCTTGACGGTCTTGCCACGCTTCCGAGTCCCGGCGAGCGGTCGTACGGTCATCTCACCATCCACGACGCGGCACATGATTTCAGGTGAGCTTCCCACCAGCGTGCATTCACTGGTTCGCAGAAAGAACATAAAAGGGCTGGGATTCAATACCCGCAACGACCGGTAGATCTCAAACGGCTGGCAATGGATTTGCATTTGCAGTCGTTGACTAAGTACGACTTGAAAGATGTCGCCGGCGCGAATGTACTCTTTGCAGCTTTCAACCGCCGATTCGAACTGCCGCTGAGTCATGTTGGATTGGAAGTCCGTCGAGTCGGTCAGCGGGGTAACGACGTCTTCACATTCAAGTTGGGAAAATGGTTGGTTCAATTGTGAGACGATATGATCGATTCGCTGGGAGGCGTCATCGTAAGCGGCCTGCGCGCTATCAAACTTGTTTATCCAGGCCAGCGCGATGACCGTGATCGTTTTGGTGATGTGGTCAAATACCAGCATCGCATCATAAAACGCAAACGACATGTCACTGAGATCGCGATCGTCAGCTGGCGGGTTGGGAAGATCTTCGACATAGCGGACGACGTCATATCCAACGTAGCCGATGGCGCCACCCGTAAATGGAGGCAGGTCAGTCAGCTTGGCGACGTTGACGCTCTTAAGTCGTTTACGGACTTCCTCAAGCGGGTTGTCCGAGTGAAAGGTTTCGGTATTGCCCTCGTTAACAACGGTAACCTGGTTGCCTTTAGCTATCACATGTGCCGTTGGGCGGGTGCCCAGAAAGCTGTGACGACCGACACGTTCACCACCGACGACACTTTCGAACAAACACGCGTTCGCACCCTGATCGATTCTTCGAAAAGCAGACACGGGTGTCAATCCATCGCACAACAAACGCCGATAAACAGGGACAGCATCATGACTGTCTGCCAGAGCATGAAATTCTTTGGCTTCTGGGAGGAACGGCATAGTGGTACTTTTCTAACGGTAAACAGAATAAGGGCTGTTTTATTCGGCAAATAGAGGCAGCCAGGTATAAGATCACCAGGTTAACTCTACTAGAGTAAGACTGAGGGGAGTTTTTGCAAAGACAGGCGCTCGGTTGGTCTGGTCCAGATGGGCCATGGAATCCGGCGCGGTATCATTGTTTGTGTCAAGGTGAGTTTCCTTGCTTACCCTTCAAGCGAATAATCTTGTGTCCGGTATGGAGGCTATATAGAATCAATTCACCTTGAACGACTTTTACTTGAACGTTCCGGGATGCCCAGACTTTTAAACATGTTGTCCATGATTCGTGGTTGGCATGACTGAATAAAATGAAATGCCAAAATTGCGAAAAGCCGGCTACCTTTCACATTACCGATTTAACGGGTGATGAGTTGTTGGCTTTGCATTTGTGTCCTGAGTGCGCCAAGCAATACCTTCAGCCCGAAACCGATCAGACATCGATGGCGGCGCCGACACTGACGGGTGTTCTTGAGCAACAACTCAAGCTCGAACAAACGGCTGAAGACCTTAAAGAGCTGGATTCCAAGCAGTGTCCAATCTGTGGAATCTCTTTTTATGAGTTTCGTCAGGAAGGCCGATTGGGCTGTCCCCATGATTATGTGTTCTTCGGGAGTGAACTGGAACCGCTGCTGGTCAACGTTCATGGCGACAATAAACATGTGGGCAAGACGCCCAAGCGCGGCGTATGTGATACCGAATCTCAAACGGAGTTGATTCGTTTGCGGCGAGAAATGAAAGAAGCGATCGAGGAGGAAGACTACGAACAGGCATCGCAGTTGCGGGACCGAATCCGAAAAATTGAAGGAGAGGGTCAAGATGATCATTGACGATCTTGCCGGCAATTGCGGTGAATGGTTACGCGGATCGGGTCCGGAATCCGATATCGTGATGAGCAGTCGAATTCGTCTCGCACGCAATCTGGCGGACTTTCCTTTTATTCGTCGCTGTACTGATATTGATCGCCTGAACATCGAGTCCACAGTTCGCGAGCGACTCGTCAAAGACGATCGGTTAGAAGAGTTGACCTTCATCAACGTTGCCGATCTGGAAAACATCGATCGTCAGTTTCTTGTCGAACGACAACTCATTAGTCGAGAGCACGCCAATTCGGACGGTGCTCGCGCGGTCGCTATCGACACCAACGAAAAACTCAGCTTGATGGTTAACGAAGAAGACCACTTGCGAATTCAAGTCATGAAAAGCGGGCTCGATCTCGACGTCGCGTGGCGGCAAATCAATGAAGTCGATGATTTGATCGAAGAACATTTGACCTACGCCTACAATCCGCAGCTTGGATATTTGACCGCTTGTCCAACCAATGTCGGCACGGGGATGCGAGTCAGTGTCCTTGTACATTTACCAGCACTGGTCATTACTCAGCAGATCGACAAGGTTTTTCGCAGTCTCCAGCGGATTAACCTGGTGGTTCGCGGATTGTACGGGGAAGGCACCCAGGCCATGGGCGATTTCTTCCAGGTCAGCAATCAAATCACGCTTGGTAAGTGCGAAGAAGACTTGATCAAACAGGTTGGCGACGTTGTACCTGTGTTGATTAACTATGAACGCAAAGCCAGAGATTTCTTGATCAGCGAAAATCAGCATGATCTGTTTGACCAGGTCAGTCGAGCATTTGGGACGCTGCAAAACGCGCAACAGATTACCAGCGAAGAAACGATGGAGCATCTGTCAAAAGTTCGCATGGGCATCAACCTGGGATTAATCAACGATGTGGAAATTCCAAAAATCAACAAACTCTTTATCCACACACAACCAGCACATTTGCAGAAAATCCGTCAGACCGAACTTTCCACCAGCGAGCGGAATATCGAACGAGCTAACTATCTGCACAAACAGCTAAAGATCGATACCGAAACGGATGCGGATAATAACTAGTTGGGGCGAAGGATGACTCAAAAGCGGGAAAAGGAAGCCTCCTTCTCTAGCTGTCAGTAAGCTTGACTGCCTACTACCCGGCTTCTGTTGGCCAAACTATATTCGTTAATCGGGATTTCCTGTTGGTTAGCTACCCTTGAATCCTGCGGTTCAGTGATTTCACCTGTTAACAATTGTTGACCTGATCCGGTTTTCGGTTTCTGATACAGTTTAGTTGGACAGGCCATGTTCTCGTTTAACCGCGTGCCCATCGGGCCGCGCGGGGCGATGCCCGAATGGCACTTACTTTTACGGCGACTCGACACCCTCTCCCGACGACACGTGAGGGTCCGGGAGAGGGGAACAAAAGATTTCTTGCGGAATCAACAACCCGCACCCGACGCTGAGACGTCGACCTCTTGCAAATTGGGAGAGGTTGGGTCCTAAAGTAAATGCCATTGGGAGTTGGTTTGTGACTGAACAACTGCCAAAAGTGGCACTTTCCAACTAGGCTTTATTGCAAACGTAGAATTTCGCTTCCACGAAAGTCGACGAGGCGTCCAATACGGCAAGTTTTCTAGTTTCACATTCAAAATTATTAACTGATGAAAATGGCAACTGATCTCGATTTAAACGCAAGTGTGGCTGAAGCTAAATCGCGGCTTGACGAGCACACTTACAAGATGATTCAACGACATTTCCACGATTCGACGGGCTGCCCTTTTTGGCTCGAAAAGAAAGCTGAGCTCAAATTCGATCCGCTGGCGGAAGTGAATTGTTTCAACGACCTCAAGAAGTTTCCTGCTTTCGAAGACGAATGGCTGCGCGGCGGACCGGTGGAACGTTGGCGGATGAAAGACATGTCGGAGCTGCCGACGTATGTTTTTGAAACCGGTGGCACTACGGGAATCCCCAAAAGCCGAGTTGTGGTGAATGACTTTCGCGATGACTACGAGTTGTTCAGTCCGACTTTGCCCGATGAATTCTTCCCCAAGAAATCTAATTGGTTAATGCTGGGGCCTACCGGTCCGCGGCGGCTGAGATTGGCAGTAGAACATCTGTGTCAGTTTCGCGGTGGGATTTGTTTTTGTATCGACCTCGATCCGCGCTGGGTTGTGAAGTTGATCAAGAAAGGCTGGATGGAGCACCTTCAGGAATACAAAAAGCATTGTATCGATCAGGCGATTACGATCTTGACGGCCAATCACAGCATTAAGTGTTTGTTTGCAACGCCCAAACTGATTGAATCGTTGTGCCTGGCACTCGAAGAACGTGGAACGACGCTCGCCGAAACTGGAATCACCGGCATCTTTTCCGGCGGCACAGAATTCACGCCTCAATGGACTCGTTTCTGTGTCGAAGAACTTTTTGGCGGCCCTCCCGAAGAAAGTGGAATCTATATGACTCCCACTTACGGAAACACTCTTATGGGGCTGGCCTGCAGTCGTCCGGTGACAGCGGAAGAAGATTACAAAATCGCGTACTATGCGCCTCAACCCCGAGCCGCCACGGAAGTTGTGAATTTTGACAACTATGACGAGTTGGTTGGTTACGGCGAAACGGGCCGCGTTAAACTAACCACTTTGACTCCTGAGTTCTTCGTGCCTGGTTTTATGGAACGCGACGAAGGCGAGCGTGAAAAACCATACGAAAAGTATCCCTGGGATGGCGTCAGTGGCGTCCGGCCTTTTCATGAGACGGCCGCTTCAACAACGGTCGGGGTTTACTAGTTGAGTTCCCGCTTTGAGAACGAGTTTTTCCCAGACCACGAGACGAATTTGGATTTCCGGCGCCGATCCGACACAACGACCGAAAGCCCGAGTATCGCTTAATGACACCTTTTGACTTTCATCCGCGAACTCGTATGGTTTGTGGTCCGGATTCCATTGATCGGTTAGGCGAATTGGCTGGCGAGCTTGGAACGCGCCGCGCGCTCGTTGTTTCGGATCCGGGCATTGTTGCTGCGGGCCACGTTGATCATGGGCTGCAATCACTTCGGGACGCCAACATCGATGTCGAGTTATTTGGCGGGGCGCACGAAAACCCGACGACCGCAGACGTGGACGCCGGATTGGTGCTCGCCCGGCGGTACGAACCCGAGTTGCTGGTCGGGTTGGGCGGCGGTAGCAGCATGGATTGCGCCAAGGGAATCAACTTCGTCTACTCCAACGGCGGAGAAATGAAGGACTATTGGGGAGTCGGCAAAGCCATGCGAGAAATGCTTCCCATGATTGCGATTCCTACGACGGCTGGGACCGGTAGCGAAATGCAATCGTTCGCTTTGATTTCGGATCCTAATACCCATGTGAAAATGGCTTGTGGCGATTCCAAGGCGAGTTGTCGGATCGCCATTCTGGATCCCAAGATAACTCTGACTCAGCCGAGTGCGGTGACGGCCCTATCGGGAGTCGACGCTTTGTCTCACGCGTTGGAAACCTATGTTACGAAGAAACGAAATCCGGTGTCGTTGATCTTCAGTCGGGAAGCCTGGCGTTTGTTGGCCTCTAACTTCAAAACGGTTATTCAGGAACCCGATAATCTCGAGGCCCGCGCGGCGATGCAATTGGGTGCCGCCTACGCGGGTCTGGCAATCGAGAATTCGATGTTGGGTGCCAGCCACGCTTTGGCGAATCCGCTCACCTCGACCTATGACACGGCCCATGGTCAAGCGGTTGGAATGATGTTGCCGCACGTAATACGGTTCAACGGACTGCAACACGACTGTTGGTATCGAGAACTGTTGGAAATCATTTCGCACTGCCCGGGAGTGCCGGATCCTACCACTGGATCCGAGGGCCTTGCCGAGTTCGTAACGGAGCTGGTGAATGCTGCAGGGCTGCAGACGAAGTTGGCCGAGTGTGGAGTCGATCGTGACAAGCTTCCAGAACTGGCGAGTGCGGCCGCCACGCAATGGACCGGTACATTTAACCCGCGAGATCTTGACAACGACTCATTGTTGGAGCTTTATCAGAACGCGTTTTGATCGTATTGGTTTGAGAGTGTTCACGAAATCATGAATGACCAAAAATTGTTAAGGTTCAAACAACATCCCATTTTGGGTTTGGGCTTGCTCGTGATGATCTTGCTGTGTGCCTGTAACCAGACTGAATTACCGAGCCAAAACGAATTGCCAATTGAGCACTCGACGCAGGATGCGTCGAAACAAACACCAACTTCGCAGTTGCCAGAACAACCTGCGGCCAATCCAGACGATCACACAAAACCCGCGTCGGTCAAAACAGAGTTCGCTGCCAACGAAGACTGGCCATATTTTCGTGGTGATGCCCGGTCGACGGGCGTTGCCCGAACCGAATTGCCGGCAGAACTTGACGTACTCTGGGAACACAAGGTCAACCAGGGTGCATTCGAGGGCACTCCGGCGATTACAGGTGGAAAAAACAAGACTGTCTATCTTGGCGATCTCGACGGATCGTTATTTGCGCTCAATCTTGACACCGGAAAAGTTCTCTGGGAATACAAAGTGGAGATTGGATTTGTGACGGCCCCGGCGGTCAAAGATGACCAAATTTACATCGGCGATATCGATGGCATTTTCTATTGCCTTGATTTGAAAGGGGAACTGGTTTGGAAGCACCAGACCAATGCCGAGATTAATTCTAGCGCCAATTTCTATGGCTCCAACGTACTGTTTGGTTCGCAGGATACAAAACTGTATGCACTTGACAAAAAAACAGGCAAAGTCGCCTGGGAACTCGAAACGGCTGATCAAGTTCGCTGTAGTGCGACGGTCGTAGATAATCGAGCATTCGTGGCAGGATGCGACGGCGGATTGCACATTATCGACCTTGATACTGGCAAAGAGGTCTCCAGCGTCGACATCCAATCGCCGACGGGAGTAACACCGGCAGTCATGCGTGACACTGTATTTGTGGGAACCGAACAGGCCGGTTTTTTTGCGATCGATTGGAAGACCGCTAAGGTGAAGTGGACATTTGCAGCCGAAGATGGCGCCACCATCCGAAGTTGCCCAGCCGTCACGAATGGGTATGTCGTATTCGGCGCCCAAGATCGCACCGTTTATGCATTGGATCCAGAAACGGGTGCTGAACTTTGGTCGACGACCTTGAAAAGCAGCATCGATTCTTCACCTGTCATCGTTGGCGAACGTGTCTTTATCGCTGCGACCGATGGCCGACTGTATTCGATCGGACTTGCCAGCGGCGAGATTCTCTGGGAAAAGCAATTGAATGGCGGCGTGATTGGTTCTCCCGCCGTGGCTTTCGGACGACTTGTCGTTGCGACTGATCGGGGCGTTGTCTATTGTTTAGGTAGTAAAGAGCAGTTCCCATCAGCGAAGTCCGAGTGACCGGAAGGGCTGATTCAAGAGCAGCGTCCGTATTTAGATAGATGGCTAACCCGTCATCGCGTCGATCCTATTCTCACACGCCAAACAGTGAATTATGTCAACAGATTCAAAGAAAACTGAAGTTGGTAGTTACTTTATTTCCAACTATCCGCCGTTCTCGCAATGGAACGAAGAATCGCTTGACGTGGTTCGGGCTGCGATGGATTCGCCACCAAACGATGTGCCACTGGGCCTGTATTTGCACATTCCCTTTTGCCGGAAGCGATGCAAATTCTGCTACTTCAAAGTCTTTACCGATCAAAACGCGAAAGACATCGAAAATTACGTTTCCGCGCTGTGCAAAGAAATCGAACTGGTGAGCCAGCTTGCCGTCATGGGCGATCGACCATTTCGATTCGTTTATTTTGGTGGCGGCACACCATCGTTTTTGAGTTCGCGGCAATTGACATCACTGGTCGATCGTTTACGAGCCAACATCAACTGGGATCAAGCTGAAGAAGTTACGTTCGAATGTGAACCTGGAACTTTACAGGAAAACAAAATTAAGACGTTGAAAGAACTGGGGGTCACGCGCCTAAGTCTTGGCGTTGAGAACTTTACCGATTCCATTCTTGAAGAAAACGGACGTGCCCATTTGTCCAAGGAAGTCTATCGGGCGTGGGACTGGATACGCGCCGCCGATTTCCACAACGTCAACATCGATTTGATTTCCGGAATGGTTGGTGAAACATGGGATAACTGGAAATACAACATTGAAAAGGCAATCGAATTTTCGCCGGATAGCGTGACGATCTATCAAATGGAGTTGCCCTTCAACACGGTTTATTCCAAAGACATTTTGGGCAACAAGATTGAAACACCGGTCGCCGACTGGCAAACTAAGCGAGACTGGCTGAATTATGCCTTCGATGAGTTCCTTGCCGCCGGATATAAAATCAGCAGTGCGTACACCGTTGTTAAGGACAACGACAAAGTCAATTTCAGCTATCGCGACAATTTATGGCAAGGCTCAGATTTGCTGGCGACCGGCATCGCCAGCTTTGGACACGTCTCCGGGGTTCATTATCAGAACAAGGCAGAAATGAAGCAGTATCTTGAAGATCTGCACGAACACGGTCAGCTACCTCTCGGCCGCGGCATGAAGCCAACCAATCATCAATTGTTGATTCGCGAAATGATTCTGCTGTTGAAGAAAGGCTATTTGGATCGGGCGTATTTCCAAAGCAAGTTCGACACCGATATCGTCGCTCACTGGCAAGCCGAATTCGATCAACACGTTGAGGACGGGATGTTAACGATCAACGATGAACACATCGAACTGACTCGCAAGGGGTTTCTCCACGCGGACGCATTGTTGCCGTCTTTCTTTGAGGCCGAGCATCAGGGGGTTCGTTACACATGAGCGACCGTTTGACGTTCATGATGGGCGAGTTTGAAGCCGAATTTCCAGCCGATCGACTCTACGCAAAAAACCACATGTGGGCTCAGCCGAAGGTTGGCAAAATTCGGTTTGGTTTTACTGCTTATGCCGTGCGGCTACTTCAGGACGTCTATTTCCTGGATTGGCTATGTGAAGCTCCTGCCAGCTTGGATCCCGGACAGGAAATCGGCAGTATCGAGAGCAAGAAAGCTGAAAGTTCGTTGTATGCACCCGTCCCGGGTGAATTGGTCGAGTTCAATGAGTTGTTGATGGAAGATCCGTCTGCGATCAATACGGATAAATACGACCAAGGTTGGCTGTTCGAGATGAGCGCTGATTCGTCTGAACTTCTTTCCGCGACCCACTATATCGAGCTACTTGAAGACGTCTGGCAGACAACTCAGCGCACCATCAAGGGGCAACTAAACGAGTGAACAACGGGTCTCGATCGCTTCGGATGGACCCTTGTATTCATCGTTGACGCAGCTGCGAAAAGCTTCGGATAACCGAACTCAGTTTTCACGCATTTGCTTTTGAACTCTCCAGCTGGGGAGGGATAATGACAACGCTTGTCTTTTCCATCCCCCTGTTCTCGGAGACACCAATGAGAAGCATGTTTGTCTACATCGTTCTTTTTACTTCTGTTCTTGTTTACTCATCGCCTTTGCCCGGCCAACAGTTCAGCGATGAACAAGCTTGGCTGACTGCGGTTGATTGTCAGAGTTCTGTAACGGAAGACTTCGATGGGATTCCCATTGTCGGTGTTTCACAACTTTACAGTACTCCATCAAGTCCATTGACTGTCGCATTCGGCGAAATCACAACGCCAATCATCGACAACGATGGCGAAGATATTCTTATTCTGAGAAACGACGGCGTTGAACCGAATTTTTTCAATTCACAAGCATTGGTTTTGATTTCTCAAGTAGTCAAATACGACCTCATTCCGGCAAGCACCACGGGCGCGGTTGGCTTTACATTTGTCGGCGACATGAAGGTGCAGATGTTCGACGGCAACAACTTGATTTTTGAGACAGATCTCACTGCGGAAGATCTAGAGTTTTTTGGTTGGATCGACACCACCGCCACGACTGATCGTGTGGTTCTTAACCTGAACGGTGCTTCTGCCTTCGTGAGTGAAGTTACATTTGGCATTGATTGTGTGGCGAGTAACGAAGCTCCGACTGCCGATGCCGGTGCGAACCAAAGAATTTTCGGCGTAGCCACAGTTGCGCTCGATGGAAGCGCATCGTTCGATGACAATACAGCCCAGACACTACTCGTTTACAACTGGAGTTTCGTTTCCACACCAACGGGAAGTGCCGCGGTCTTGGATGATCCCACATCAGTCACGCCAAGCTTCCTGGCCGATTTATCCGGAACCTATTTGGTTGAGTTGGTAGTTACCGATCAAGACGGCTTAAGTGACGCTGCCCAAGTTCAGATCAGTAGCGATAATCAGGCGCCAACCGGAGTAGCGACACCCAATGGCGCGGTTGCCGTTGTCGGCGATGTCGTCCAATTCGATGGAAGCGGCAGTACGGATCCCGAGATGGATCCCATTTCATATCAATGGAATATCTTGGCGGCACCAGCTGGGAGTACGGCAGCGCTTGTTGGCGCTAATACGGTCAATCCAACTCTCACGCCGGACGTCGAGGGATTTTATTCGGTGACTCTCGTCGCAAGTGATTTTCTCGGCCCCGGTATCCCTGTACAGGCCGAGTTTACTGCCGCCGCAACTACTGAAATAGTCATCGTCGATGCGAGTGATCTGATTACCGCTTTGCCGCTTGGAGAGGTTACCACCAAAGGTAATCAGAATGCGTTGCTTAAGCATCTGGCCAATGCCGTCCAGGACCTGCAAGACGGTGAGATTGCCGATGCAATTGACAAGCTGAACAAAGCGATCAGTCGGACCGATGGTTGCCCTTTGAGAGGGAGCCCGGACGGAAACGGCCCAGGTCGTGATTGGATCACCGATTGCGCTGTTCAACAGGAAATTTATGAGCTGCTGACGGCGGCGGTAGAATCGCTCATCGAATAATCGCGGGTTTCAGGCGTTTTTGGATGATACCCAACCAAGCCGAAATACGAGATTTTTTGCAAAGTTAAAAACCCAACAAAGCCTGACAAATCAAAGTCAGGCTTTTTCGTGCGCGCACAACTTCGGATTTCGTCCGCGGTGGGGTTTTTTTTGCTAAGATGGCATTGTCAGCTTTAAAGGCATTGAATTATGGCAAAAAGAATCTCAGTTGTTGTTTCGCAAAGTCCGAGTAAGAACCCGGCCAAGCGAAAGCTCGAAGAAGACATCGTGGCAGGTTTGCTGTTCGAGTCCGGGATCGATGTGACGGTGGTCCCGAATCTGTACGACATCAAACCGGACGGCACCGGTATGCTCGCGCTGCAAGGTATTAGCGGCAACATGATTGTTATCTCGTGGCTGTTCGAACGTGCGGCCCATTGGGTTTTGGACAGGAATGGAATTCATGGCCACGTCGGATCAGTTCTGCTGGTCAACGAAGAGGAAGACGATGATGAGCAACAGGAAGATGACGACAAGGAAGACGATGAAAAGCCACGAGTGATCGATTCTCGCGACATTCCAAATCGAAAAATCTACTGTCTCGATTTGAAAATCTCAAACAAAGCCGGCGAATTTATTGACGAAGTCAAACGAATCCATCAAGAGAACTCGGTTCAAATCGTTGGTCTAGGCGACATTGTCAATGCCGAACCAGTTAAACCTGCAATGCACGGAAATCATGGCGGTAATGGTTCGGCGATCGCAAGGATGGGTAATCCGATCAACGATACCGCGTTGGCTGCAGACGGCAGCGGACTTGAGAAGGCGACGGTAAATCGTATTGAAGATTCGGGTGGACGTCGTTGGTATCCCGTCATTGACTACAGTCGCTGTACCAACTGCATGGAGTGTATCGATTTTTGTCTGTTTGGCGTGTATGGTGTCGATCGAATCGACACGATTTTGGTTGAACAGCCTGACAACTGCCGCAAGGGTTGCCCGGCGTGCAGTCGCGTCTGTCCAGAAAACGCAATCATGTTCCCGCAGCACAAGACGCCAGCGATTGCAGGTTCAGCCGAAGTGGGTGCGAGTCTCAAGATTGACCTGTCGCAACTTTTCGGTGCTCCCGCAGAAGGCAAGACGGCCGCCGAAATCGCCGCAATCGAAAGGGACGAACAACTCATTGCTGTCGGTCGTGATGCCGTCGGCATGACAGTTGGGATCACCAAGCGACATGCAGATCGAACGGACAGGCCGAAAGACGACCTTGATGATTTAGTCGACGAACTCAACGATTTGGATATTTAGAATCATCAATGCATGAGAGAGGAAACCACAACATGCCATTCTTGAATTCTTAATCCACACGTTATGGATACGGCACTCAAAAAAAGAAACGGAGTTCATTACACGCCACCTCGACTTGCGCAGTTCCTGGCCGAACAAACTGTTCGGTTTCTCGAATTGACTGGACGTGAAATCATTGTTCTGGATCCAGCTTGTGGCGACGGTGAGTTGCTGGAATCCCTGCTGCGTGCCTGGCCTTCGGCAACCGGTCGAGTCCGAGTGATGGGCTTTGACAGCGACGCCGGCGCAATCGACGAAACGTACCAGCGGTTGAAATCTTACGACATTGAGATTGAACAGGCTGATTTTCTGAGGTGTGCACTGAATCGTCAGTATGACGTGGTCATTGCCAATCCACCGTACGTCCGGACGCAGGTATTGGGAGGCAACCGAGCCCAACAGTTGGCAGCCGAATTTGGACTGAGCGGAAGAGTCGATTTGTATCAGGCATTTACGGCTCGGATTTGCCAGGTTCTCAAACCCGGAGGTGTGATGGGTTTGTTGACGTCCAATCGTTTCCTGACGACCAAAACGGGAGCCGCGATGCGCCGTCTCCTTCGCGAACATTTTTCGCTCAAGGCGATTTTTGATTTGGGCGACACCAAGCTTTTTGAAGCTGCCGTGCTACCGGCGGTCCTGATTGCAGTCAAAAATCCCTGCCAAAAAAAAGGAGGTTGCGAATTTACGAGGGTCTATGTCGAATCGGCGTCTGCATCGGCAGCGTTCCCCGGTGATGCTGCTGCCGCGATTCTTGAAGCGGTTTCGGATGGCAAGTCCGAGCTGGTCGAGACTTGCCGGGGCCGGTTTAAGATCGAACGAGGACGTTTGCCGACAAGCAATGACAAAAACATCTGGTCGTTAGTGAACGAAGATAGTCTATCGTGGCTCGCAAAAATCCGCTCCAAACGGAGCCACAGCTTTGGTGAACTGGCAGAGATCAAGGTCGGCATCAAGACGACGGCCGATGGAGTCTTTATTCGTGACAACTGGAATGCGATTTCCAGCGAACAACGACCAGAGACACAACTCATTCGCCCCTTGATTACACATCACGCTGCTGCCCGCTGGTCGATTGAACGAACGACGAAGTCAGTGCTTTACCCCTACGATCTAACAAAAGCCAAACGCACAGTTGTTAACGCTGACGAGTATCCGAAATCGTTTCGTTATCTTGAGTCGTATCGTGAGCGGCTTGAGTCAAGGAAATATGTGACCGATTCAGGTCGATCGTGGTATGAAATTTGGGTGCCGCATCAGCCGGTCGACTGGGCTAGGCCCAAGATTGTCTGGCCTGATATTTCAGAGGAGCCCCGTTTTTTTCTCGATAACTCAGGAGCGATCGTGAATGGCGATTGCTATTGGATCAAATTGCGAAGCGGAGTTGATCCGGAATGGTTGTACTTGATTTTGGCCGTGGCAAATTCGAGCGTTGCCACAAACTTTTACGACACGGTTTTTCATAACAAGCTTTACGCGGGTCGGCGCCGTTTTATGACGCAATACGTGAAAGAGTTTCCGTTGCCGGAGATCGATTCCCAGATCGGAAAACGAATCGTCGCTTTGGTCAGACAGCAAGTTGAACGACCGACCGCGCCAAGGGAGCAAACAATCGAAACGTTGGTTCTCGAAGCCTTTGGTTTACAGTAGCCGAGTCTGTCCCAGACTTGGACGTCGCGTCTCAGCCTGGGACAGGCTGAGCTACGTTTACGACTCGGAGAGGGGCTCAACTATCCGCTACGATTCTTTCTTGTCGACCATTACGCCAAATACGCCATAGGCCTGAGTCAAAAGGTCTTTGATCTGATCCGGTTTAACCCTTCTTCCAGGCCGATACAGGATGATCGCACCGGGCCGTGCTTCAACGGAAGTACCATTTTGCGTTTCAAAGAACTCCAAAACTTCGGGGCTAAAGAATTCACGAATTTGTGGTTCATTTTCACCCTTGAGCACGAACATTCGCGAAAACTCAGGGTGTGATTCGAAATCGATGTCTTGGTAACCCAACGCACTCCCGATTTTGTCAAACATACTCTCCGCCCGCATTGTGAACACGGGAACGCGAAGTTTATTGGATTGAAGCGATGCAACCGTTTGCGTGTGTGTCGCCTGATGTTTGCCGCTGCCGGTCACGTATTTGTAGTCGAACAAAGCGATCTGAACCTCGTCCGTCGAGCCACTGATCAGGTTCGTCATTTTGCGAGCGCGACCCAAGTTGAAAAGGCCAAATGAAGCGACTTGGCCGTGAATGGCTTGATCGCCATCGGGAAGAAAAGCAAGGCCCATTTCCTCGGCGGCCGACTCAAGCGCTTCACGTCGCTTCTTTTCAAAATGTTTGGCGGCGAGAATGATTGAGACAATCAACGCGGCCACGCCCACGAGAATGAGAATGGGAATCAAGACTTCCATGACCGCATCTTTCCGACGTAGAGGCTACTTCGATATCTGATAAAGTTCAGGATCCGGGGCTCGTGAACTTGTCCGGGGATCTTCCCAGTTGGATTCTTCGAAGTGATCGGTATAGACTCCGTAATCGTGAAACGCAATCTTTTTGGCAATCCGATAGGCCCAGCTTTTTTCGGGGACAGGCGTCATATCGGGTGCGTATTGGGACGGATGTGTTGTGGCCGCTCGAAGTTCTGCCAAAGCCGTTTTGCGGGCGGTGGCGTCTTTGGCGTCGTGACGATGGACAAGATCGTCAATCAAATCTGGCCTTTCAAGTGCAATGCAGCCCCGGGTATGTTGCGCGGCGGTACGCCGAAAATCTCTCAGGAATTCGGACTCATTGAACACTTGATCAAGCGGCCGTTCGTCGTGAATCGATTCTTTCGCGAACTGAATGATGGGGCAAGGTTCAATGTCTCCCCAAGGATTGATGTGATGGGTGAACCCGGTTGCCGCCGGGCAGAGTGCGTTTCCATCCGCGTCGTAATAGGCATCAATCATGATGATCGGCTTTTTACACCGCATCTCGACAACGAACTGACGCGCCTTTCGTTGCTGTGCAGGACTTAAGGCAAGAGCGGGAACCGATTCGGGGCCAACCGGCCGATAAATATGAAACCAGGTGTACATCACCCCCATTTCAATCAGGCGATCGACCCATTTTTCTTGAAGCAAATCATCAAAGTTTGTCTGGCACAGGCTCGTACAGACCCCCGTCATCACCTTGTTGTTCAAACAGTTTTGCAAGCCTTCCATCGTCGCCGAGAGAACACCTTTTTTCCCGCGCCGCTCGTCACTGATGATTTCAGTTCCTTCGACGCTCACAAGTGGTGTGACGTTGCCACATTTGCGTAATCGTTTGGCAACTTCGTCGGTGATAAAGTGTCCGTTAGTAAAAACCTGAAAGTAGGCATCTGGATGAGCTTCCAAAACGTCGAACAGGCCTTTGTGCATAAAGGGTTCGCCCCCGAGCAGGCCAAAAAAGGAGTTGCCCATTTTCTTGGCCTGGTTGATCATTCGATTGAGAGCCTCCACATCAATCTTGTGTTGTTTGTGGGCAACATCGACCCAACAGCCTTGGCAACGCAAATTACAGCTGTTGATAATTGAGATGTAAAGATAGGGTGGAAAAAACTGACCTTTGCGCAATCGTCGTTTATGCGCCTGGACCGAACGCAGGCCTTTGAATCCCATATTCCACATGAGTTTCCAAAGCAGTCGCTTGTCCGTTTCCAGCAACATTCGTTTTGTCAAACGTAGGTACATTGAGCTCCACCGTGTGAAATTAGTTCCCTCTCCATTCTGGACAAGGATAGGCTATAAACATGTTGACTTGCACGCGAATTAACCCAGCCCCATTATAACGGCCGAACCTGTAACTCGCACGAGGCAAAAGGACCAACATCATGCAGCCCAGACGATCAATTGCAAACTGGCGAACTGTAATCTATTCGACGCTCGGCTGGTTTGCGGTTCCGATGGCGATGGCTAATGCTCAGGGGGTACTTGATCAGAAAACCGTCCGGTTTGTCAGTGATGTCATTTGCCATAATGAGTTCAAGGTGCAAGGCGAATGGCAAACCAACCGGTGGAACAAATCGCCAACCCTGTCGACATTTGGGCCGGACAGCCACCATCCGACCGTCATCGCCAATGTGGTGAAACAAATCAATGAATGCCTGCCAGACCAATATCAAATCGAGTTGTTGGAGCCCAATAATACGGATGCCCACATCAAGGTCTACTTTGTCGCATTATCGGAGTTTCCGACGGTCGCGAAGGAGCACGAAATAAGATACGTCGACGGCAATATGGGCTTTTTCGATGTGAGTTGGAACAACCGCTTCGAAATCCAAAAAGCCTCGATTCTGATTGCCCATGACAAGCTCAGAGGAAGAAGGCTGCACCATTTTGTCCTGGAAGAAATTACGCAAAGCCTGGGTTTGTCTGGCGATTCAAAGCGATTTGAAGATAGCGTCTTTTATGAGGACCAATCCAAAGGCGAGTATGGGACGACGTCCCGACTCAGTAAACTCGACAAGAAGACGATCCGATTCTTTTACACGCACGTCAAGCCCGGCTCTCACCCGATCGAAGTTGGAATTCAAATGGCCAGACACTGGTGATCATTTTCGTCATGGACGTCAGGTGAACAAACTTGCACGACTCTTCGAGTCATAACGGTAGCTCAGCCTGTCCCAGGCTGAGACACCGCGCCCGAGTCTGGGACACCGCGCCCGAGTCCGGGACAGTCTCGGGCACAGAAGATGCCTTTCCGACTACGCTGCGCGACGAAGCGTCTGATGAATTGGCTCACCTTCCCAGTTTCGCTGTCGATTTTTCTGTGCCATTTTATCGGCAAAATGTTGATCGATTTCGGCCAATCGCCCGGCACCAAATCGTTGCAACGCGTGTTGCAGATACCACGGTCGAAGTGGTGAACGGATGAGTTCGGCTGTGACCGTCATCAACGTACGACCGAACGAATTATCCTTGGAATGGCGACGCACGGCCCTTTCTGCAGAGCGTCCGTGAGCCGTCAACGCTTCTCGCAGAATCGGTGTTGAACGATCAATGGAGACTTGGCATTCGGGTTCGAACTGGCAACGATAACCCAGCGTATGAAAAGCCAATGCCAATTCAAGATCCAGATAAACCGGGTCCAGAATTTCATCGCAGGACCCAACCTGGTCGAGTACCGACTTGCGATAAAACGCCGCCCATGAGGTGGGTCCGAGTGGCCCGATTTGTTTGAGCCGACGGGGCGAAGCGGGCGAGTTTATTGCCACCAATTGCCGGCAATAACCAAATTCCTTATTCACCCCGGCCGTCACAATCCGTGAAGGCTTCAGCGGCGAGGTGATGACTGGGGAAACCGAACCCACTCTTTCGGACTCGAAGCAGTCAAGGACCGGAAATTCCCAGCCTTCATCAAGTTCGATTCCAGGACGAATCAGCGCCACAAAATCTCCGTGGGCAATTTTCACACCAATATTGAACAGTCGGATCAACTGTGCCCGCCGCGCGGTCACGGCGAAGTCGACTTCGTGAAGTAACTGATGTGGATCATCATAAAGCCCATCATGGGCGACGATCACTTGAGCATTTTCTGGACGATAACGCAGCACAGATGCAAGCGTGTCGTCAAAGAGCTGGGCATCGTCCAGGTAGGGAACGATGATCGAAAACTTAGGCATTAGCGTTGCCCGCAAATCGAACAGGGGATGCAAAACGACTTTTTGCTGCTGGAGAAGTAGAAATGCTCTGCGAATTTTGAGACGTCACGCAATCGTGACTTACGGTGCCGGGCACCCATGTTGAGAGCATCCTTGCTAACTCACACGTGTCTTTTCGGTGTCCGCCACGAAGGCAATTGATTCAAATTATTCGAATACGGATTGTTCCGACTTTGCACCATTGTCGACTTAGGAAATCTGCAGAATCGTCAAACAGGGCGCGTTTTTTAAGTTGGGCGTCTTTTTGTCGGTTTCACCCGGCAATCAGAGCGCCACGACCGCCGTACGTCCGAGCGACACGCGCTAGCGATTGAAATGAGCCCATTGGACACTATCCGGTCATTTTGGCCTGCTAAGCCTTAACGAGTCTGCGGGCGATGTCGATTACGGTGAGGCTCATGATTGGCTTGAAATTCGAGCAGCCTCACAATTGGCAAGCTGTCTGTCATCAACCCATTCTGGAAAATCGTTTATGGAGACTAAAATTGACATAAGCGCATCGTTTAGTCGCGCGGGCAACGTCCAATCGCACTCACCGTAGTAAAGGACTTGACCCGTAATACTTGTAGGCCCGCAGGGTCGGCCCTATGTCAGCCCAGGGCAACGCCGGCAACGCCCTGGGAAATGTTCGAAAAACAAAACCAAGCCCCGAACGGGGCGGCCCTAGAAAGCGCCTAGGCACGACCCCTTGGGACCTTGAAGTTGTGATGGTGATTCGGTTTCCCAGGACGTTAGCCTGGGCTGAAGGATCGGCCCGTTGGAGCCGAACGTAAAATTACACGGCCTGCCGGCGGGCATGTGTAAGACGAGAACATGGCGTCGTCGTTCTAATCAATGACAGGCACGACCACCTCCATATAGCCCGAAGCAACACACTCCTTTCCATGCCAGACTTCAATCAGGTCTTTCGATTGAATTGCCGGAATGGATGAGTACATCGTAACGCGGGCGTTACCAACTTTGTCGGCTTGCATCATCGTGATTTGCTTAATGTCCGATCCGCGTCCAAGGGTCACCTTCAAATTGGCAAATGGTTCGGCACCCTTCACTGCGGCGAAAAACGCCGCGGAATTCTTCCCGTAAGTGATATACCAGGCCTCCCCGTTCACCATCTTACCGACAAGTGCGGCCGACAGTGTCATCGCGCCCGAAGCTTGTTGCGACTGAACCGTTCCAAAATGACCCCTTCTTGTCAAAAATCGCACGATTTTGGTTGAGGGGATCGGAGCACCATAAATACCGTAAAGTAGTTTTTTCGAATGCGGTGAAGTTGCTGCCTTGAGTCAGGGGGCAAGACGACTTGCCGACTTAGCCTACTTTAATTTGCCTTCTGTCTGCCGTAAAAAGTGATTATGAATCAATACCTCAATCTGCTACGTACAATCCTCGACGATGGCGTCGAAAAATCAGATCGAACCGGTACAGGCACCAAGAGCTTTTTTGGGCACCAGATGCGTTTCGATCTCTCGGACCGGTTTCCGCTGATCACGACCAAGAAACTCCATATTCGGTCGATTGCCCATGAGCTTTTATGGTTTCTGACAGGCGACACCAATATTCGATATCTCCAAGAAAATGGGGTGAGCATCTGGGACGAGTGGGCAGACGAAAACGGAGACCTCGGGCCTGTTTATGGTGCGCAATGGCGTTCCTGGCGCGGATCCGATAACCAGACGGTGGATCAGATCACTCAGGTTGTAGAGCAAATCAAGACCAATCCAGACTCGCGACGGCTAATTGTGAGCGCCTGGAACGTCACCGAAATTCCAAAAATGAAACTCCCGCCCTGTCACGCATTTTTTCAATTTTACGTGGCGGAAGGCAGGCTGTCGTGCCAGCTTTATCAGCGCAGTGCCGATGTGTTTCTGGGCGTGCCATTCAATATTGCTTCGTATGCTTTGTTGACAATCATGATCGCGCAGGTGACTAACCTGAAACGCGGCGAGTTTATTCTTACGCTCGGCGACGCGCATTTGTATTCGAATCATTTTGAACAAGCCGAATTACAACTCACTCGCGAGCCACGAACATTACCAAGAGTGGAACTGAATCCAGAGGTAGAGTCGATTTTTGATTTCACATTCGACGACATTCGCTTGTTCGATTACGATCCTCACCCGCATATCAAGGCTGCCGTGGCAGTCTGATCCCTTATCAAAAAATCGTAGTCTTAATCGTAATCTTAGTCCTCGTCATGCGTTAACTGACAACGACTTCGACTACGACTAGGATTACGATTAGGATTAACACAACGTCAAAATGACTGACCTATGAGAAGACTAGCGATGATCGTGGCGGCGTCCTCCAATGATGTCATTGGCGCCGAGGGCGGCATGCCGTGGCACCTACCAGCCGACCTCAGGCGGTTCAAAAAGCTGACGATGGGCCATCACATCATCATGGGTAGAAAAACTTATGAATCGATCGGCAGATTATTACCTGGTCGAACAAGCGTGATTGTGACCCGCCAACCTTCGTTTAATGTCGTTGGTGCTCGCATCGCAAACTCGGTCGAGAAGGCAATTCAAATTGCGAAGGACGATGATTGCCCATTCATTACCGGTGGAGCTCAGATTTATGAAAGGGCGTTGCCCCAGATAACGGACCTGTATTTGACTCGGATTCAAATAGAAATATCGGGTGATACCTACTTGCCTGAGATCGATTGGGACGAGTGGGAGTTAGTTAATTCGCAAGAGCATCTGAAAAGTACCGGTTCCGAGTTGGATTGTTCTTTCGAAGATTATCGGCGAATTTCCATGATTCTGCAGGGCGGGCCTCCCACCGAGCCGTGAAGAACGATCCATGATCAGGCTCAGCAGGAACTTTGCCTCCCAGCCATCACCGACATGTAACCGCGAAGGTGTTGCGGGGCTCGCCGAATCATGCCACGCAATCGTGAAACCTGAATAACTTCCGAATTCTAACACAGCGGCGCGATGTCATCGCCACTTTGCTCGATTAGAATAGATGGTTCTGGAAAACTTAGTGCAATTCCGGCTACCCATTAACCTTACACATTCATCTTTGATTGACGGCATGATGGCAATGAAAAACAAATTTCTCTTTTTGGCTCTTTCTTTTGGGATTTTGGCAGTCGGAGTTGTACCGCAATTTTCTTTCGCTCAGGAAGCGGCTGAGGATGTCGACAAGATTCTTTTCGACTCGTTAAAGTTTCGGTCGATTGGACCGTTCCGCGGCGGAAGATCGGCAGCGGTAAGTGGAGTCCGTGGAAAACCGATGCTGTACTACATGGGCGCGGCGGGCGGTGGCGTCTGGAGAACGGAAGATGCCGGTTCGACCTGGAATAATATTTCCGATGGTTTTTTTGGCGGTTCAATCGGAGCCGTTGCAGTTGCTCCTTCGGACCCCAACATCATTTACGTCGGAGGCGGCGAAGTTACCGTTCGTGGAAACGTTTCCCACGGATACGGGATGTGGAAGTCCTACGATGCGGGAAAGACCTGGAAGCAGATCGGCTTGAAGGACTCGCGGCGAATTCCGAGGATCAGAATTCACCCGAGCGACCCCGATACGGTTTACGTTGCTGCACTGGGTCACTTACATGGCCCCAACCAGGAACGAGGCGTCTTTAAGAGTACCGATGGCGGCGAGAATTGGAAGAAGGTTTTATTCGCCAGTGAAGATGCGGGTGCTGTTGATCTGGTGATCGATCCCGGTAACCCTCGTGTGTTGTACGCATCGACCTGGAAGATTTCGCGTACCCCTTACAGCTTGAATAGTGGCGGCGAAGGATCAGGGCTGTGGAAAAGCGTTGACAGTGGCGAGACATGGAAAGAAATTACGCGGTATGCGGGTTTGCCAAAAGGAACCGTCGGCATTATTGGTGTTTGTGTTTCGCCTGTTGATTCGAACCGAGTCTGGGCTCAATTTGAAGCCGAAGACGGCGGGCTGTTTCGCAGCGACGATGCGGGAGAAACCTGGACTAAAATCAATGAAGAAAGAAAGCTACGCCAACGAGCCTGGTACTACACGCGAGTCTATGCCGGTCCCAAAAACATCGACGAAGTTTACGTCTTGAACGTGCAGTTTTGGCGAAGTGGTGACGGCGGAAAAACGTTCAGCTCGATCAGAACTCCTCACGGCGACCATCATGACTTGTGGATCGATCCTGATGATCCGAATCGAATGGCGATTGCCGATGATGGTGGGGTTCAGGTTTCGTTCAACCAGGGTGGCAACTGGTCGACTTACGAAAACCAGCCAACGGCTCAGTTTTATCGAGTGACGACGGACAACCATTTTCCGTACCGAATTTACGGGGCTCAACAGGATAATTCGACCGTTCGAATCAGTCATCGTTCGTCTCGAGGCAGTATCGGAGAACGCGACTGGGAGCCAACTGCGGGTGGTGAGAGCGGTCATATCGCACCGGATCCGACGGATCCGGATGTTGTCTATGGGGGTTCTTATGGCGGGTTTTTGACTCGTATCAATCACCGCACTGGCGAGTTTCGTGCGATCAACGTGTGGCCCGACAATCCGATGGGCCACGGAGCCGGCGATGGCAAATACCGCTTTCAATGGAACTTCCCGATTTTCTTTTCTGTGCACGATCCCCAAACGCTCTACACCGCCGGGAACGTGCTCTTCAAGACGACTGACGAAGGTGCGAGCTGGACGGCGATCAGTCCAGATTTGACTCGCAATGATCCGTCGAAGCTCGGCTCTTCGGGCGGGCCGATTACGCAAGACAACACGGGCGTTGAATACTACTGTACGATTTTTTCGGCCTGTGAATCGCTTCTTGAGAAGGATGTTATTTGGGCGGGGTCCGATGACGGACGACTTCATCTCACTCGCGACGGGGGCGAGAACTGGGAAAATGTGACGCCACCCGAACTTCCCGAATGGTCTCAGATCAACAGTATCGAACCGCATCCAACGGAAGCCGGTGGTCTTTACATCGCCGCGACTCGCTACAAGCTCGATGACTTTCGCCCTTACCTGTACAAGACGCTCGATTACGGAAAGACCTGGACAAAAATAGTCGACGGCATTGATCGCAAGCATTTTACTCGAGTGATTCGAGCCGACGCCAAACGACTAGGCCTGCTGTTCGCGGGAACCGAGTCGGGTCTCTATGTCTCGATGGATGACGGCAAGAACTGGAAATCTTTTCAATGTAATTTGCCGATCGTGCCCATCACTGATCTGGCCTTGAAGAATAACGATCTGATTGTAGCGACACAGGGGCGATCCTTTTGGATGCTCGATGACTTGAGCCCGCTCCAGCAATGGACTTCCGAGCTTGCGGATCAGTCATTCAAGTTGCTGGAAGGCAGGCCGGTTGTTCGCATGCGCGGCGGTGGTCGCCCAAGTTCACGAGCCGGTCAAAATATTGCTGGCGGTGTCCCGCTTCGTTTTTACCTCAAGGAAAAACTCGATGACAAAATCAAAGTGACCCTGCAGGTTTTCGATTCGACCGACCGAATTGCGACCACCTTCAGCACAAAACCGGATAAAGAGAAGAATGAAGCCGGGCTCAAATTGAAAAAAGGCGTCAACATTGTGAACTGGAACATGCGTTACCCCCAAGCCGATACGTTCGAAAAGATGATCCTTTGGGGAGGCGGCACGCAAGGACCACAAGCGGTGCCGGGGACCTTCAAAGCCGTTTTGACCATCGGAGAGGAATCGCAGGAAGTCAACTTTGAGATCAGCAAAGATCCGCGCGCGTCGGCTTCAATCGAAGACTTGCAGGCTCAATTCGATTTCCTGATGGAAGTACGTGACAAACTTTCCGAAACTCATGCATCGATCAAACGGCTTCGCGACGTGCGATCGCAATTGCAGAATTTGCAAAAAC
Organism: Planctomycetaceae bacterium; assembly: GCA_024638965.1. Lineage (GTDB taxonomy): Bacteria > Planctomycetota > Planctomycetia > Pirellulales > Pirellulaceae > Mariniblastus. The sequence goes on along the minus strand of JAHEJI010000288.1, from coordinate 37,460 downwards.
GTCTGAAGGCTGCCGCCAAGAAACAGAAATCGGCAGACGAACAAGCAGACGGTCCTTACAAAGAGATTCTGGAAAAATCTGAACAGCTGGTTGCCGACTTAACGAGAGTCGAGAACAAACTTTACCAGACGAAAAACCAGAGTGGGCAGGATCCTTTAAACTTCCCTATTCAGCTGAATAATCGACTGAGCGGATTAGTCAGCGTGGCCAGCGCGGGCGATAACGCTCCGACCAAGCAGGCGATCGAAGTGAAAGACATGCTGATGGGTGAAATTGATGGCCACTTGGCCGAGTTATCGTCGTTGTTGGGAGAGAGACTGACAGAATTGAACAATGCGGTTCAACAGGCCGAAATACCGGCCGTTTTTTCACAATCACCGTAACGAAAACAGTTTCACCCGAGACGACTGACTGCACGACCGATATTGTCTGTGGGACGTTAGCGGTTCAGTGGTCAGGTTAAAGGACGATTTTGACTACATTATGCCCAGTTTTTGGAGAAACGTTGTTCCGGCAACTCGTGGTTTCATGTAGATTGCTCAAACGAATCGGAAAAGACGCGAATCGTCCCTTGGGACTTGGTTTTCTCCGGTAAAAGCGGATCTGATTTGGATTTGTCGAGTTAAATGGTCCGCACTAGAATAAAGTTAATGAAATAGTGCATCTTATTCATGCAATCAATTAATCCGCCAATCTGGGTAAATGGGGGCACCGGTGGAAATCAAAATCGTCGCGAAGAACGGTGAATTGAGTTCGGCCATTCAAGAGACGATGAAGCAGAAAGTAAGCAAGCTTCCCCGTTTCTTTGTTCGAACGACGGGAATCAAAATCGTTGCCGATCTTCAACATTCGACAAAACCAAAAGTCGAAGTCATCGTTTCCGCCGAGGAGACCAGTGATTTTTATGCTTCAGATAAAGGAACCAACGTGATTGCTGCCCTCGATCGCGTTATCGACAAAATTGAACGACAACTGAAAAAACACAAAACCAAACTTACAGAACACCGAGGCCGGGATCGCACGCCAATCGAGCCGCCGCAAGAGTAAACGTGCGGCTGATGGGGAAGCGATGTCTTCGGCATCTACCAATGAGGAATAGTTTATGAAGTTTTCCGATTTCGTTAAAACGGAGTCAATCCGGGCTGAATTGAACGCGAACGACAAAGAAGGAGTGATTCGCGAGTTGATTGAAAGCCTGATTGCAGCAGGGCAACTTTCGGCCGAAAACAAAGAGGCCATTGCCGAAGCAATTCTGAAACGAGAAGAATTGGGAAGCACTGGAATTGGTCGTGGAATTGCAGTTCCACATACCAAGCATCCATGTGTGGAACAGCCGATTGGTACCGTGGGTATTAGCACCAATGGTATCGAATTTCAAAGTCTCGATGGAGAACCAGTTCAACTGTTTTTTATGTTGATCTCTCCGCCGGACCGTCCGAGTGACCACCTGCGAGCGTTGGAGAATATTTCCAAACAATTGCAGGATGAAACGTTCTGTCGTTTTCTGAAACAGTCGAAAACGCCTGCCGATATTCAGCAAATCCTGGAAGAAGCAGATAACAACCAGTTCGTTTCCTAAGATAAGTAACTCGGTACATTGTCCGGTCACCAAACTCGATCTATGTCTGAATCAACGCTTTCGACAACCGTTACCATTAGTAATCCGCAGGGCCTTCACATGCGCCCCGCGTATCTGTTTGCGGAAACTGCCTCGAAGTTTGACAGCAAGATTGAGGTGATTAAAGATGGCATTCGAATCGATGGCAAAAGTGTTTTGTCAATTTTGACGCTGGGTGCAGCACAAGGCGCTGAGGTTTTGGTCGAAGCGACCGGGCCCGATGCCAAAGACGCTGTCAAAGCCCTGGGCGAACTGCTCATTTCAGGCTTTCCAGCGAGAGCCGAAACAGGTGACGCGAGTGCAGGCTAATTCACGCACAGGTTCGTGCGGAGAGATAGCCATGATCGGATGATGCCGAGTTTGCTGATTTGTCAATATCCAGACAACCGAGCAAACATTGTGAAAGATTGTTCTGACAATTTGAGACGGCAGTCAAATGGCAGCCCCCGGCAGACCGGGGTTGTTTACCGGACACGCCCCGTGGGGTTTGCGGTTGCGCTGAATGACCGCCGACTGAACGAATCCGACCGTTTGCCTTCAGTCACTCGCCGTCCAAGCAATGACAAATCAGCTGATTGCAATCCATTGTTCGTAGCCGCTCAGGTCGCAAGCAAAAATATCGAGCGATCTTTGGGCTGCCGACTCACTGTGTTTCACGAAAGCGAAGTTCAAATATCGCTCTTGAATGAAACGCACACAGTTGAGTCTTTTCAATACAACTTAAAAGAACACAGCGAATCCTGCTGCAACTGGATTCGCGAAACGAGAATAAACCATTATGAAAAAAGAAATGTTAATCAACGCATCGCAGGACGAGGAATGTCGGATTGCAATCGTAGAAAGCGGAAGGCTGGAGGAACTTTACGTTGAACGTGCCAGCCAGGACAATTACGTCGGCAATATTTACAAAGGCAAAGTCGTAAATCTCGAGCCCAGCATCCAGGCGGTCTTTGTCGACTTTGGCGTCGGACGCAACGGATTCCTGCATATCAGTGATGTCGAGCCGCGGTACTTCAAACAGGGCGGTTATGATCCCGATGAGATGCGGCGCGCCGAAGAAAAAGCGGCTCAGAACGACAACAACGGACGCCGCCGCCAATCCTCTCATGGGGGGTTTCGGCCTCGTGTCAAACCGCCGATCCAGGAGATCTTTCACCGCGGCGATGAAGTGCTCGTGCAGGTGATCAAGGAAGGGATTGGTAACAAGGGCCCGACCCTTTCGACCTACATCAGTATCCCCGGCCGGTTTCTGGTTTTGATGCCGGCTCTCGGTCGAGTCGGCGTGTCACGGAAGATCGAGGATGAAGACGAACGGCGTCGTCTCAAGGATATCCTCTACGAACTCAAACCGCCAAAAGGGCTTGGTTTCATCGTTCGCACCGCCGGCGCAGGTCGCTCTCGCCGCGAACTCTCGCGCGACCTCGCATACCTCTTGAGGTTGTGGAAAGTTATCGTCAGGCGAGTCCAAAAGCAGGCGGCTCCCGTCGATATCTACGAAGAAAGCGACATGATCATCCGCACGATTCGGGACATCGTAACGGCAGATATCGATTCGATCCTGATTGATCAGGAATCGTCATTCAAAAGAGCCAAAGAATTCCTCAAGCTGGTGATGCCACGTCAAGTCGGCAAGCTGCAGCTTTATCGCGGTAAAGATCCTCTGTTTCATCACTACAAACTGGAACAGGAAATTGCGAGCATCCACTGTCGCGAAGTTCCACTTCCCGAAGGCGGTTCGATTGTGATCGATCAAACGGAGGCTTTGGTCGCGATCGACGTCAACAGCGGAAGCTATCGTATCGACGAATCTGCTGAAGAAGCGGCGTATCGCTTGAACCTGGCGGCCGCCCGTGAAATCTCCCGACAATTGAGATTGCGAGACTTGGGAGGCGTTATTGTCAACGACTTTATCGATATGCGTCGCGAAAAGAACCGCCGTGGACTGGAACGGGCTTTGCGGGATTCGATGAAACGCGATCGAGCACGCACGAAGATTCTTCGGATCAGTCCTTTCGGTTTGATCGAGATGACACGTCAGCGAATCAAACCGGGGCTGAAAAGAAGCCTCTACCAAGAATGTCCTTGCTGCGTTGGTCGCGGCATGGTCAAAACCGAAGAAAGCATGGCCTTGGACGTCATTCGCATGCTGCTCCTGGCATCGCAACAGCCGCGATGCAAAAGCGTGACGGTACGCGTCAACGAGAAAGTCGCCTCCTTCCTCAATAATCAAAAGCGGCGTGAACTGAGCGAGCTCGAAGGCGAGGGGAAACTCGATATTCGAATTCTCGGAAGCGAAACCGTCTTTCCAGAGCATCTGGAAGTCGACTGTCGCGACGAAAAGGAAAACGAAGTGCGTTTGCCAATCAAATCCTGAGAGCAATCGTTATTGACTGAAGTCTGGACCAAGGCGTCGTTGGTAGCCCTTCGTTTAACCGCGTGCCCAACGGGCCGCGTTTTGCCGTTCCAAAAGCGCGGGGCGTCGCCCACGCGGTTAAACGACGTGGAAGTACCATCAGCTCCCCCCCAAAAAAACCGCGAAGTTGTTGTCGCGGTTTTTGTTTCGGTCATTCCATTATTCAAACTTGGTCTGAATCGCGTCGTAGAATCTGTCGACGAGGCTAATTTTCGATGACAAGCGATTGCGTTCGGCTTCACCATCTGGATCAAATGCCAGACGCCAAACGCTGGCCCAGTCCTCATACGCGTTGAACGTGGAAAACGGTTCGGCGAAGATGGATGACTGATTTCGATACCACCATTGGTTATCACCCGAGACTTCATAGAATCGCAAATCATCTGGCCTTTCCTGAGTCCATCCGCTCAAGTTCAAGAACGAGTGGAACAGCCCACTTTCTGCAGGCAGGACAGCCGTGATTTCTTCGGCGGTGGCCCAGCTATGAGCGAATTCACGTGGAACTTCCAACACACGCAGTTCGTTCTCAGATGCGTTGGTTTCGTCCCACTCCGAAAGGGTGATTCGGCGTTCTTTTCGTTCGACAAATTCATACTGGCCAGTTGTCGGATTTCGTTCGTAGCTGCGGACGGTGATCAGAGCGTTCGTACCGATGCGAGGCGCTGAAGCAAGACTTCTGGCTTTCACAAATACGACCGGTTCGGTTGCAACCGAATCTTTCAAGAGTCGCGTGTTTTCCGTTCGCAACTGAAGTCGTTCAAAGGCTTCGTCGATGACTTCAATCTCAGCGTTGGTCCAATTGCTCGTCGAGTGACGGAAAAGGATGATTGCGTCGACTCGTTCAAGTCCTGGCTGCGTGTCGTTTGCGAAAGAGAGCAATCGGTCTTTACCGTTGCCGCCACGTAATACATCGGCGGCACCCGTTCCACCCAGGAGGCTGTCATCTCCACCGTTTCCGAATAGTTGATCCGATCCCGCGTCACCGAACAGGTAATCGCCATTGTTTCCGCCATTCAGAATGTCGGCTGCGTTACCGCCACGAAGAACGTCGGAGCCATCGCCGCCATAGAGAGTATCAAATCCATTTTGTCCCTGGATCGTATCGTTTCCAGCCTGACCTTTCAGAATGTCGTTTCCGTCGCCGCCAAACATGTCGTCGTTGCCGTTGCCGCCAAAGCCGATGTCATTGCCACCATCGCCGCTGACGGTGTCGTTGCCGGCACCGCCTAACAACTGGTCGTTTCCAAGGCCACCAAAGACTGAATCGTCTCCGTCGTCACCGGCAACCATATCATTGCCAGAGCCGCCGAACAATTGATCGTTCTGGGCAAGTCCCGCGACGAAATCGTCTCCCGAACCACCATCGGCGAAGTCGTCACCGTTGTCGCCAACGATGGTGTCATTACCAGCGCCACCGAACAACCGGTCGTTCGAATTGCCGCCCCGAAGTTGGTCGTCGCCGAAATTCCCCTCGATCCGGTCAGCACCATCGTCACCGCCAATTGAGTCATTGCCGTTGTTACCGTAGAGGACGTCATTGCCGAGATTCCCACGAATCGCGTCATCGCCGTCGCCGCCCGAAATAGTGTCGTTGCCGCCGTTACCAAAGAGTGAATCGTGACCGCCATTGCCGTTGATGACATCGGGGTCGTCTCCGCCAACGATCATGTCGAATCCCAGTCCGCCACTAATTGTATCTGCACCCGGCCCACCAAAAATCTCATCATTGTTTTCGTCACCATTGAGCGCGTCGTTGCCGGCATCTCCAAACAACTGGTCAGCACCCCCGCCACCATTGATCAGATCGTTGGCGTTGCCGCCGTGGAGTATGTCATTGCCTTGGCCGCCATTAATCGTGTCGTTGCCATCGTTTCCGAAGATGTTGTCTTTGCCTTCATTACCATGAATGATGTCATTGCCATCCTGGCCGAAGATTTCGTCATTGCCACTTCCACCAACGATGTAGTCGGAACCGGAGAAACCGAATATCGTGTCGTTGCCGGCTCCGCCGTTAACAAAATCGCTGCCTTCGGCTGCAAAGATGTTGTCGTTACCGTCTCCACCAAAGATCGAGTCGCCGCCAGCACCACCATACAGGTTGTCGCTCCCGTCGCCGCCGATCAGCACGTCAATGCCGCCATCACCGCGGAGACCGTCGTTTCCGCCGTTACCGGTGAGACGATCTTCTCCATCACCACCTTGAAAACGATCGACGCCCGATCCGCCAAAAAATTGGTCATTGCCACCTTCACCGAATGCCGTCGTTGAAAACATCGTGGAATTGAAGAAAATGTCGTCTCCAAGACCAGCAGTGAAAACAATTTCCGACACACTTGACTGCGAAAATGTTTGAAAGTCGATCCCGACCAAATTCACGATCAGGTCGTCGTTGCTGTTAATTCGGACGTTGACGGTGTCCGCGGCTGCTGTTCCTTCAACCGAAACGATGCCTGTTACGGCATCGAAAGTGATACCAGCAAGCAATTGGCGAGGCTCGAGGGCACCGTAGCTCATCGCGGCTTTGTGAAGTGAAGTGCGGCGGCGAGCTTTCTTGTGATCAAACAACAAATGCGACAACGGCGAGGCGATACAATTCATGGCTAAATCCAAGCGAATAGGAAACTGAGCTGTTCCAAAATGAGGGCAGAAGAGTACCGCTGGCTGCTTCGCGACCAAAAATACTCCCATCTTATGTTTTAGTTAGAGCCCCCCTAGGTTGCAAACAAACCCTTCAAAAACAGGTGATTTTGTCGCCAAAAACCACTCGACAAAGTGGATTTATTGTCGACAGAACAATTTTGACAGAATCGATCCGCTATCGGTTAAAGTCGCTAGCAAGCCCGGAAAATGGGAATTATCAGCAAACTTTACCAAACTCAAGCGGAGTCTGTTGACGATGGCAACAGTAGGCGGTGTTCGTGCGCTGACCTATCGATTCAACTCGTCAACTCCTGACGAGACAGCAGGCGCAATCAGTTTATACAGATAGATGTTGATCAAGGAAGATCGCATGAAGATATTATCAAATTTGCCGTTTTCAATTCGCATCAGCGTTTTGGCCCCCATCGTTTTGGTCATGCTGTTTGCGGTCCAAGTGTCCGTCGAGGCACAAGATTCAAAATGGATCTGGTCGCCCAAATCGAACGTTGGCAAGCATCAACGAGCTGAATGCTACTTTCGCAAGAAGTTTACGCTGGTTCGCCCTGAAAAATCTCAGTTGACGATCGCTGCCGGCGATCAGTATGAGCTTTACATCAACGGACGAATTGCCAGTAAAGGCGCTTCCTACGGGTCTCCTGCCGAATTGGATGTGACTTCCTTCTTGCAGCCTGGCGTTAATCTGATTGCGGCCAAAGTCGAGCATATTGACGGCGATCAAGTTGGCTTGGCACTGAAACTCAGAGTCAAGGAACGAAGTGAAACCAGGTGGCGCAGCCTCGTAACTGATGAAACCTGGAAATCACGGTTGCGTGAGGTCGAATCATGGAAGACTTCGACGTTGAACGATATTGGTTGGCTGGCGGCTCAACAGATCCAGTCAGCTGCATCGATCAATACCCGTTCGGACTCCGCCGCAAGCCAAACCACCAACGCAACTCCGAAACGAGACTCGAAGACTATCCCCGCAAAATCAGCGAGCATCACAAACGCAGTTACAGAATTCGACCGGGAAACCGTTACGCCGAGCGTTTCTACCGCGGAACAAAAGGAAATTGCCGATCGATTCGAAGTCAGCAACGAATTCACTGTTCAGCAAGTGATGCAGGACAGCGAAACAGGCTCGTTGATTGCGATGACATTTAATGAGTTTGGCAAGTTGTTGGTATCGCGCGAAGGCGGACCACTCTTGATCGCCGATCTGTCCAAGCCCGTGAATGACCCGAATCGGATTCGCGTTCTTTGCGATCAAGTGAGCACTTGCCAGGGACTCCTGGCCCTCAACGGTGATGTATTTGTCACCGGAGAAGGGCCAAGTGGTTTGGCACTTTATCGTCTGACCGATGCCGACAAAAACGGCGTGATGGAAGCGACTCAAACGCTTCTCAAATTCACGGGTAAGCTCGGCGAACATGGCCCGCACGGTTTGGCTCTCGGGCCCGACGGCATGATTTACGTCAACATTGGAAACGCGAGCCAGGTCAACGAAACGATCGCACCGACCAGTCCTTATCGCCATCCGTACGAAGGCGACTTGGTTGCCCGATATGAAGATCCAGGTGGACATGCCAAGGGCATTGTGGCTCCCGGCGGAACGATCGTCCGTGTATCTCTCGATGGATCCAAGATTGAAACAGTTGCAGGTGGGCTGCGCAACTCTTACGACGTGGTGTTCGACAAATATGGCGAGCTGTTCGTACATGACAGTGACATGGAATCGGATATGGGAATGACCTGGTATCGACCAACAAAAATATTCCATGTTGCGGACGGAGCTGAGATGGGTTGGCGAAGTGGTTGGGCGAAGTATCCAGACTATTTTGCGGACCAAACTCCTTCAATCAGTGACACGGGTCGCGGTTCACCGACGGGGGCTGTGATTTATCAACATTTGCAGTTTCCGGCACGTTACCACGAGGCGATGTTCCTGGCGGACTGGTCGGAGGGTCGAATCCTGGCTCTGAAAGCCGAGCCCCAGGGTGCTGGCTATACGGCCAAAGTCGAAGAATTCCTCTCGGGCCGGCCCATGAACGTTTCGGATCTTGCTGTCGGCGAGGATGGAGCCCTTTACTTCTGCACCGGAGGTCGCGGAACCGCTGGCGGCGTCTATCGAGTCGTATGGAACGGGCAAGTTCCAGAGAAGATGCTCAAGTTCCAAAACGATTTGGAGAAAGTCATCCGTCACCCACAACCCAGTTCGTCCTGGGCACGTCAAAACATCGCACAAATCAAGCAGGCGATGGGTGAAACTAAATGGAACAAATCCATCATCGGCGTCGCCGATGAAACGCGAAATACGGTCAAATATCGTCTCAACGCGATGGACAAAATGGTGCTTTACGGACCGTTTCCAGGGAAAGACTCGATGGCCCGTTATGCCGCCGATGAACACACAGACATCCGTATGAAAGCCGCTCAACTTTGTGGACTCAAGCGGTCACAACATCATCTCGAGCTGTTGGGGAAATTGGTTGCCGACCAAGAAGCTCGAGTTAGACGAGTCGCCTGCACATCCTTCATTCGAATTGGCGAAACGCCCCCGATGAGTGCACTGACGCCAATGGCTGCTTCAACCGACCGTTTCGAGTCGTTGATTGCTCGACGTGCGTTGGAACGAATTCCGCTCGAGCAATGGAGCGAACAAATTCTGGAAGCAGATGACATTCGTCTGTTTATTAATGGATCTCTGGCGATGATGACTGCCTATCCAAGTCTGGAGAATTCATACAAGGTTCTGGCTCGCTGCAGCCAGTTTATGGAAGGATTTGTAGGCGATGAAGACTTTGTCGACCTGCTTCGAGTCATTCAACTTTCGTTGATTCAAGGCAAGGTCGATCCGGCCAAAGTTCCGGCATTTGCGAACCGAATCGGAAATGAGTTTCCATCAGGAAACGGAATTATTAACCGGGAACTCAGTCGAATTATGGCTTTCCTAAAAGTCGGTTCGCTCGACGAGAGGATTGTCAACTACCTCAAATCCGACTCGGATTCAGATACAGACAAACTTCACGTAGCTCTGAATCTACAACTCATTGGCACCCAGTTGTCGGGCGACGAACGTTTGGCTTTGATCGACTACCTGGAAAGTGCTCATGATCAAGTTGGCGGAGGAAGCTACAAATACTACGTCTCTCGCGCGATTCGCGATGTGGCTGATACGATGACAACGGACCAGATAAAAGACGTGCTCGAAAACGGTGAGCGTTGGCCGACCGCGGTTATTTCCGCGTTTTACAAGATGCCAAGTGAACTGGACGCTGAATTACTCGAGTTGATGAAACAGGTCGATCAACGAGCGGCCGAAAAACCAGGTCAGAGAACCAAGGCCGTCCGACTGGGAGTCATTGCGATTCTGGCTCAGAGTGGACATCCAGATGGGATGGAATACTTGCGGCAGCTTTGGCAAAACGAGCCGGAACGACGCGGTGACATCGCGATCGGTCTCGCCCAGGAACCCGACGGACCGAACTGGGCTTACTTGATTAGCAGCTTGCCCGTTATCGACGATTTAACCAGCAACGAAGTTCTCGAAAAACTGGCAATGGTGTATCGTCGTCCTCGGGATGCCGGCCACTACCGCGCGGTGATCGAGTTAGGATTTCGATTACGAGCCAACGGTGCCAGGAATGTCGTGAACTTGCTTGAGCATTGGACAGGCGAAAAGACTGCTTCCAAGACAGAGGATTGGGCGGCCATGATGAACCAATGGAAGTCGTGGTTTGAAAAGACGTATCCGAACGAACCCAAAATCGAGCTTAAGCAACAAGCGAAGCAAGGGGATTATTCAACCGAACAGGTGTTGAGCTTTATTGAAACCAACGGACTCGGTGATGCAAACCATGGCAAACAGATTTTTACAAAGGCCCAGTGTGCTCTTTGTCATCGGCTGGGCGCGGAAGGAACTTCGGCGGGCCCCGAACTGACAAACATCGTCCGCCGTTTCTCAACGCGGGAGATTGTCGACTCGATTATCCACCCATCCAACGTCGTTCCGGAACAATATCGTTCCATGACGATTTTGACAACGGATGGAGAGACCTTCAGCGGAATGGCGACGGAGGATAATTCAGGTTCCTGGCTGATATTGCAAGCCGACGGAAAGCGGGTTCGAGTCGAGAACGAAAGCATCGAAAAGATCAAGGAAACGGACGTTTCGTCAATGCCGGCTCGTTTGCTTGACGGTTTGTCGATGCAAGACGTTGCCGATCTGATGGCCTACCTCAATGAAGACGAATCGCAACAAACAATGATCCAAAGCAGTTCGGATGTTCGCTAACAGAATTTAGCCTTCGTGAACGCGTTAACAGGTTCTAAAAAAAATTGACCACGCAGTTGGTGTTCTGACACCTGGGGGCCTGCGTGGTCTTTTTGCGCGCCATTTTTCGTTTAACCGCGTGCCCATCGGGCAACGCGCGGCAATGCCCACGCAAGTGTTGGTTGTTTGCGCCGCTAAATATTCTAAAGTAAGTGCCATTCGGCGATGCCCGTGCGGTTAAACAATTCTTCTCCATCACACCCAGAAGCACCCGCGTTTACATGGCGTGAGCTTCACCTTGAATCTAAATCTTGCTCAACTTCAAAACCTGGATTCAATTGTTGATGCGCCGCAAATCACCGGGCCATACCGCCCTGCCCTCAAAACCGCCCCATGCGTTTGACCGCCTGCTGATATGGTCCTTTTTGCGCTGCTTTTGTCGTCCACAACATTGATCTAGAATACTTTACTTAGTATCGAAATTCGTCAGAGATGTTACTCGGGCGATTTCAATTGATTCGATTGTTTGACGGAAATTGTATGTCAGGTTTTTCTGATTCTGCGACAACGCTGGAAGCACTCCGTGCGGTGGTTCAAGAATTTATCGACGAACGCGATTGGAGCCAGTTTCATACACCCAAAAACCTGTCGATGTCGGTTGCCGTCGAAGCGGCCGAACTGATGGAACATTTTCAGTGGTTGACGCCGGATGAGTCCCGCCAATTATCAGCTGAGAAAATCGAGGAGGTGGGAGAAGAGATGGCGGATGTCTTTTGTTACTTATTATCGATGGCCAACGAGCTGGAAATCGATTTGGCTGAGGCATTTGAAAAGAAAATGAGTAAGAACAGGATGAAGTACCCTGCCATCGAGTTTCGTGGCCGGTTTGGACTAGACGATCCCCGCCCTGTTTCCGAATGAGCGTGGATACAATTCGAACGAATTTATAAGAGCCCAAGAATGAAGAGACCTCGAATCGCGATGCACTGGCAGATCCTCTTCGGTATGTTGGCGGGGGTCATCTTCGGGTTTCTGGCTGCGAAATTTGGAGCTCAGCAGTTCACAGTCAACTGGATCAAGCCGTTTGGGGCAATCTTCATCAACTCGTTGAAGCTTATTGCCGTCCCGCTGATCGTGGTTTCGCTCATCAAGGGCGTTTCCGACCTCAAGGATATTGCCAAGCTTTCCAGGATGGGGTTAAGGACCGTTTTGCTTTACCTGATTACGACCGTTGTCGCTGTCAGTTTGGGACTGTTGATTGTTAATGTCGTACGACCGGGTGAAAAGATCAACCAGGATACGCGTGACAAGCTTCTAGAAAGTTACGAAGGCGACGCTGGCCAGAAAATTGAGGTCGCGGCAAACCAGAAAGAGAAAGGTCCTTTGCAGCCGCTGGTTGACTTGGTTCCAGAAAACGCTGTTTCAGCGGCGTCGTCGAATCGAAATATGTTGCAGGTCATCTTCTTCGTCATCTTCTTTGGATTAGGATTGTTACTGATTGCGCCGGAGCAAGCGAAGCCGGTGAAAGACTTCTTTGATGGGCTCAACGAGGTGATCTTAAAGCTGGTCGATTTGATCATGTTGACCGCGCCCTATGGAGTGTTCGCATTGTTGGCGACACTGGTCGTCGAGATTCAAAGCCCGGATCTCTTGTTAGGTTTGCTCTGGTATTCGGCTTGTGTCGTGTTCGGACTCGCCTTGATGGTCCTGGCTTTTTATCCCGCGCTGGTCGTATTTTTCACTGGAAAAAGCTATTCGTTTTTTTTCAAGGGCATTTCGCCCGCTCAATTATTGGCCTTTTCGACAAGCTCAAGTGCTGCGACCTTGCCAGTAACGATGGAACGCGTGGAAGAACATCTTGGTGTTGAAACCGAAGTTGCCAGTTTTGTATTGCCGATCGGTGCAACGGTGAACATGGACGGAACCAGCCTTTATCAAGCGGTTGCTGCGGTGTTCATTGCTCAGGCGTATGGAATGCAACTGGATCTTTATGGGCAGCTGACCATCGTTTTAACGGCCACCCTCGCGTCGATTGGATCGGCGGCTGTACCGGGAGCGGGTATGGTCATGTTGGTCATCGTCCTGGGTGCGATTGGCGTCCCCGAAGAAGGCTTGGCCCTGATCTTTGCCGTAGATCGTTTATTGGACATGTGCCGTACGACGGTCAACGTCACCGGTGACGCGACGGTTAGCATGCTGGTTGCCAAGAGCGTAGGGATGCTTGGCGAACCGCATGTCAAAGAATGGGATGACGAATACCACCCAGAAACAGCCGATTAGCCGTACCCAACATCGCGCTCTGAATGCTGTTCACCCTCCGCGGCCGACGGATTTTCAATCGAGCAATTCGCTCCGCCGAAATTCTGCAGGTCGGACTGTCCCAGGCTGACAACGAGTCTGGGACAAATTCGCGTGTCGCTAAAATGACTGCCTCTCCGCCAAATGACTTGCTTTCGCGGAGCAAATCCGACTTTGCGCGGCGGGCTGCTAACAAGCATAACAGCCGTTCCACTGTCATTCACAGGTTGCGACAGACGCCTATAATGCTTGCATTCGGCAGCTCATCCAAGACAATCTGGGAAGCGAATTGCATTAGCCGGCTATCCGGTCATCTTGCGGTTTTCGTCTCCTTGGCGGTTGCTCATTAGATGTGATTAAAAGGAAGAGTCATGGTTTATCATTCCAACGAAGAAAGTGTTCTGAGAAACAAAGATATCAAACGCCGAACGTTTCTTAAGACTTCAACTGCTGGTGTCGTATCGGCTTCGATCGGGTTGAGCTGGAACCGAACGGTTGGCGCCCATCAGCAGGACGAAGACACGAAATCGGATGGCAGTTGCTGTGATCGGACTTATGCGACCGTTGCTGACGCAATGAAGGCCCCGCCGGAAACGATCGCATATGTTCCGGCCATTTATTCGGGCACCGCAATCAAGAAGCCTGACTATCTTGCCACCATCGATGTTGATCCGAAATCAAACACATATGGCCAAATCATTCATCGATTGCCAATGCCAAATATCGGTGATGAACTTCATCACTTTGGCTGGAATGCATGTAGCAGTTGCCACGGCGAGGAAGGCGCATCACGTCAGTTCATCGTCTTGCCAGGTATCAGCTCAGGTCGAATTCACATTGTCGACACTGAGAACCCGAAGGCACCCAAGCTTCACAAGGTGGTCGAAGCGGAGGAGATCGCAAAAAAGACAAACCTGTCGGCACCGCACACCGTCCATTGTCTGGCAAGCGGAGAAATCATGATCTCGATGTTGGGCAATGCAAATGGCGAGGGCCCAGGTGGTTTCCTGTTGCTCGACGAGAATTTTGACGTCAAAGGTCGCTGGGAGAACGATGCGACCGGGATGAAGTTCAACTACGACTACTGGTACCAGCCTCGTCACAACGTGATGGTCAGCAGCGAGTGGGGGTCCCCCAATACTGTCTCTCAGGGCTTCAAGCTGGAAGACGTGCACGCAGGCAAGTACGGTCAGCAGATTCACTTTTGGGACTGGAAGGCAAGAAAAATCGTCAAGTCTCAAGACTTGGGCGAAACCGGTTTGATTCCATTGGAAGTCCGTTTCCACCATGATCCAGACAGTACCCACGGTTTTGTGGGGGCCGCACTTAGCAGCACGATGTGGCATTGGCACAAACGGGGTGGCCAATGGGATGTCAAAAAAGTAATTTCGGTCGAATCCGTGGAAACGGAAGGCTGGCCTTTCCCGGTTCCCGGTTTGATTACGGACCTGGTGTTGTCGCTGGACGATCGGTTCCTTTATTTTTCGAACTGGCTGCATGGTGATTTGCGGCAATACGATGTTTCCGATCCGTCGAATCCGAAACTAACTGGACAGCTCTGGCTTGGCGGCGTCATCGGTCGGGAGCAATCTCTTCAGGGAAGGAAGCTGATTGGCGGTCCGCAGATGTTGCAGTTGAGTTTGGATGGCACGCGACTTTACTTGACGAATTCGCTCTACAGTCCTTGGGACAACCAGTTTTACCCGGACATGAAAACGCAAGGATGTTATTTGATGCAAATTGATTGCGACACGGAAAAGGGCGGAATGACGGTGAACGAGAAGTTCTTCGTCGATTTCGGTAACGAACCCGATGGCCCCAGCCGGGCACACGAAATCCGTTTTCCGGGTGGAGACTGCACCTCCGACATTTGGGTCTAGGCAAAGCCGCGCTGGGAGCGACACATGGGAGGCCTTAAAATGATCTACCGCTGAAATCGGAATGTTTTAAAAATAGATCGCTTCTTGGTTGTGGGGCGAGCCGATTGCCGACGAGCGCGGCGAAGCTAAAATGAAGTTCACCACGGGGTGTGGCTCAGCCTGGTAGAGCGTTGCGTTCGGGACGCAAAGGTCGCTGGTTCAAATCCAGTCACCCCGATTTTTTATTACGCCCTGCGATTGTTTTCCGATTGTGATGACAAAATAAAGGTTTCTGACACGTTCCTGAAACCTTTTTTGACTAGTTTGAACTCAATTCGTTTGACGTTTCGTGTGCGCCGCCCGCGGCTTAAATGAAGTAGCGACGATAAAGCTGGTTCGATCTGGAACCCGCTCAGGCAGGAGGAAATAATCACTGTCGCTGCGTGGACCGACCCCGTCGAAAGTTCCGACTTCGCAAGGGTTAATCGCAGCGCTTAAGCAAGTAGATTGCCCACGGCGCTACCTTTGTTTCAGACTTCCAGACTACTCCCTCGTTGCCCACGGCCAAAGGGCGTTCTGTTTGCACAACCTCAAGACCGGATTTCCGATAAACCCGTAGGTAATCCTCATGCGGCCAGAAGATATCCTCTACCGGTCGCGAGTCGGAATATTGGGTTGTCACGATACGTACGATGTTGCCGCAACGCGCGTGCCGATTTTCCGGGTAGTCCCGCGTGGAAAAGGTGACCCATTCGTGCGTGTAAATTTCGGGAGTCGCCACAATATTTGCAAGCGTGCCGTCTTTATCGAGCAAGTTACCGAGTCCGCGAAAGAGTCGCACTTTTTGATCGAAACCCGGAATGTTGTCAAAGGTAAACGCCGATTGCACGAGATCAAAACCACCAGCCGGCAACTCTTGAAAATTGCCGTCTTCGATAACGTGATAGGTACCTATCGGGTCTCGCTGACGTGCAATGGTGACCATTTCGTCTGAGATATCCAGACCGATAGTTGAGTACCCCAAGCGTTGCAGGAATCTCGTCGACCGCCCGGTTCCGCAGCCAAAGTCCACCGCGCGGGTTCCTTTTGTGTGCTGCTTGAGCAAATTTGGCAGGTTTCGAAAGACGAGATCGTAAGTACCGCCGAACTCAAGTTCGTTATAGGCGGCGGCACGGCGCTTGTCTTCATAAGTATTGTGGAATTCCATGGCAATCTTTCTAGTTGCCGGTCGGTAGTGTTAGTAAAAAAGGTGTCAGGAAAGTGTCAGGAACCTTGGTTGGACTTCGGATCCCGCAAAGTTCGCCTAATGAGTTTCAGATAAATCTTTGGATCTAGCCCCTGGAGTTTACAAAGGGCCTCTTCCCAGTTTTCTTTTGGTAAGCCCCAAACAGCAAGTTCCTCCGGCGTAGCGTCGCTCATAGCCTTGATACTGTTTAGGAGCATGAGAAGTCGCGCCGCGTCAACTCCCTCAATAACGGCAGTATCAACAGTGTTAAGTATTTCTTGCACCTCCGCATCGAAACCACTGTCTCCCCCATCAGGCTGAGAGAGCCAATTCTCGAGATAAGCGCTCAGGGTGTCCGTTCGTTTGCTAAACGAGTTTTTCCACTCGGTTTCAGTTGGACGCTCAGCTAGTAACTCCTCGTCCCAGAAAACAATTTCACCTGTGTTCAAGTCATAACAGTCCGCGCCAAGATCCCAAAAGTTAAAGGGAAATAGCTGCGGTGGCCAAGTTTGGCCAAGTTCACGTTTTGGATCCTCGATCAAGTGCTGATAATACTCGATCGCCTCTTGAAGCATTGCCAGTCCGGAACCTGGACCAAATCCGCCATCAGCAACTTCTGTCAACAATTGCTTGAGATCGTCAGGCAGCGGGAATCCAAGTGTTTTCTGGGCTCTCTCGATGTCGTCTGCAGAAACCGGATTGGGAAGCCGAGAAACTTTTTGCTGTTTAGCCAATTGGGGGGCGGACGGACCAAGGCCGCACTCAAATTTCGCCGCGAACTTACCTAGGTTGAGATTGAATCTTTCGCTTTCAAACGGGGGTAAATGAGGCAAGTCATTACGCAGCTTTGGATCATCTGCGCGAGTCCGTACTCTTTCAATCAGTTCATCAGATAACATTTCTTGCCTACTTGAAAGAGTGCCTACTTGAAAAGGTGTCATCATAAGCGACATCTTTTTCTAAAAAAGCTGCTAAGTTGAACTTCCCAATCCCCAAACCAGAGATACAATGGCTCCGCTCAATCTATCCCTTGTTAAATCTGTGCTATTAGAGCGTGAGTAGAACGCCGTGCGAGTTGCCATCGTTTACAACCGCGATAGCCAGCGAGTCATCAATCTGTTTGGCTTGCCGAATCGCGAAAAATACGGCCTCAAGGCTATTAAACGCATCACTGATGCCCTCAAAAAAGGCGGGCATCAAGTAGCGGCTTTTGAAGGCGACAAAGACCTGATCGACCGGCTTGAAGAATTCATGCCGCGAGTCGTCAAAGGTGAACGGCCCGGGATGGTCTTCAATCTATCCTACGGAATTCAGGGGCAAGCCCGCTATACACACGTGCCTGGAATGCTTGAAATGATCGGGCTACCCTACATCGGTTCCGGGCCTTTGGCACATTCGCTGGCGTTGGATAAAGTCGTTTCCAAGATGATTTTTGTCCAGCGAGGTGTCCCAACCCCGGATTTTGCCGTTTTGGACCAGTCGGAATTCGAAATGCCGGAACTCGAATTCCCGCTGATCGTAAAGCCGAAAAACGAGGCTGTATCATTTGGCATTCGAATTGTGAACAACGAGGAAGAGCTTCGTGACGGGTCGGATGTGATCTTCAAAGAGTTTGAGCAGCCAGTTCTGGCAGAACGCTACATTGCGGGACGCGAAATCAACGTGGGCTTGCTTGGAAATAACCCAACTGAGGCATTGCCACCAGCAGAGATTCTCTTTGGGACGGACGGTCCACAGATTTATACGTGGGAAGACAAAACCCGTCGAAGCGGCAGGGAAATCGGTGTTGCCTGTCCGGCCGATATCGACGCAGAACTAGCTGCCAAGGCACAGGACATCGCCAAACGAGCCTTTCGCGAACTTGGCTGCTATGACTGTGCTCGAGTTGACATGCGTTTGGATGATCAGCGAAACCTTTACGTCTTAGAAGTAAATAGTTTACCAAGCCTTGGCGAGCATGGTTCATACGTTCAAGGTGCAGCGGCAGTTGGCCTGGATTTCGCGGGACTTGTAAATCGTTTGGTCGATATTGCGGCGACACGGTATTTCGGCATTCCAAGTCCGCCGGAGGTCGCACCTAAACAAGCGGATGCAAGCCAGAACATTTTTAGCTACCTTTCATCTCGACGTGACGTTATTGAGAAGGAGGTATCTGCATGGACCAAAGTTCGCAGTCGAACGTCCGACCCGGTAGGGGTTGAAGATGCACACCAACGATTGGACAAGGAATTGTCCAAGCTCGGTCTTAAGCCGGTTGAAGAGTTGGTTGACGATCGAGTCGCCTGGACGTGGGAGTCACCCGCAGGTCTGGAAAATGGGACGTTGTTGATCGGCCATCTTGATGTTCCGATTGAACCGGCCATTTCAACACAAATGTTTCGCCGTGAGCCGGAATGGTTGTACGGGGAAGGAATAGGAACGTCGCGAGCCCCATTGGTCTCGTTGTTGGCCTCATTGCGAGCTCTCAAGCGAGTCAATCGGCTCAAGAAGATTCCGTTTGGTGTTCTTTATTACGCGGACGAAGGACGGGATTGTCGTTATAGTGCTAATGTAATCGAAAAGGCTGTTGCCAAAGCCAAGAATGTAATCGTCCTGAGGCCCGGGAATGTCGGTGACTACATCGTCACTACTCGACGTGGCCAACGCGTCTACCGGGTGCAGTTTGAAGGTACGCCCATTCGCCTTGGCAAAGCTAATAAGCGGACCGAGGTGTTGCCATGGGCATTTGAAAAACTCGAAAGTTGTTTCGAATTGTCTTCAAAAAAAGACCGAATATCAGTTGCTGCAATTGATTTCAATACGGCTCATTTGCCAATGTTGCTGCCACACCAGGTAACCGCAACGTTGCTGATGAGCTATCCAGATGAGGCCGTTGCTGATGATGTCGAGCAGCAAATACGCGGCTTCCTTAATGGCAAAGGCGTAAAAACAAGTGTGCGGATGCTGTCTAAACGGCCTCCGATGAAAGAACGCAAAGCGACAACTCGACTGGCCAAGACCTTTGAGGAACTTGCTTCAAAGTGGGAGATACGATTCAAACGTGAAACATCAGTTTGGCCATCGGTTGGGGGATTGGTTCCGGCAACCGCAGGCGTGGTTTGCGGTATGGGGCCGGTTGCCAGAAATATTTACACACCCGATGAGTCCGTAGATCGAATCAGTTTGATTCAGCGTACAATACTATTGGCCGAATTTTTGAATGAGCAGGCCTGATATGGCAATTCACAGATGCCGATAAACAAAGTCCAAATCCTTGTTGATACCGATCAAGTCGAACTTGGCGGTTCGAAAGTTGTCGAACCACAACGAATTGGAGCTTCAAGAAATGGGATGATCGCGACTCAGCATCATTGTGCTACGGACGCCGGTCGCGAAATCTTGGAGGCAGGCGGAAACGCAGTCGATGCAGCGGTTGCAGCAGCTTTGGCGTTAGGCGTTTGCGAGCCTGCCGCCTCAGGCCTTGGCGGGCAAACCATGATGCTAATCCATACTGCCGAGCCACGCCGAACATTTGCACTAGACGGGTCTTCGCGTGCTCCGAATCGTGCTAACGCTGAGCTCTTTCGAGAGAGTAGTACGCGAATCCGAGGGCACCGAGCAACGACTGTTCCGAGTACGTTGGCCACCTTGGACTATGCTCGTCGCGAATATGGCACGATGGAATTGGGCCAGTTGATCCAACCGTCTATCAAGCTCGCAAAAGATGGTTTTCCTGTCAGTCCGCTCAAGAACCGCCTAACCAAACGAGAGTTGAAATCGTTAAAGTCCGGTACGGCATCCGCTTTGTTTTTAAAGAATGGTTCACGTCCGCATCCGATTGCAACCGTATTCACTCAACCGATCCTTGCGAAAACATTCGGGCGACTGGCCAAGCACGGCATCCAAGATTTCTACCAAGGCCAGATTGCCCGCCAAATTCATAAAGACATGCAGGAAAACAACGGGCTGTTGCACGAAGATGACCTTGCTCAGATTCCGCAACCGATTGAACGCAAGCCTGTCTCCTGCCATTTCGCAGGATTGCGTGTCATCACCTTTCCACCACCGGGAGCGGGCCGCACCTTGGTGGAAATGCTCAATATCTACGAGAACATTCCGGAAGATCTGCATACGCCGGACACACCAGATGGAGCTGTCGCCCTCGCCGAAGTTATTCGCCGAGCGTTTCTCGATCGTCGGGATAGACCTTATGACCCAACGTTCTACGCTCAAATCGACGACAAGCGAATGATGAACAAAGACTACGCTGAAAAGGTAGCAAGAATCATCAAGAAACGGATCAAAACCAAGGGAGAGACAACCCATTTATCGGCGATGGACAAATTCGGGAATGTTGTCGCGTTGACGCAGTCGATTGAACGAGTTTTCGGCTCGTGTGCCGCATCTCCTGAATTGGGATTTCTTTACAACAACTACATGTCAGCATTCGAATACGAGGACATGACTCACCCTTATTACATGCGTCCGAATGCGGCTCCTTGGGCAAGTGTAGCACCGACCATCGTCTTTCACGGTCGGCGACCATGGCTTGCGATTGGTTCGCCGGGTAGTGATCGAATTGCACCCTCTATTTTGCAAGTCTTGATGCGACTCCATTACATGGGGCCGCTCGATGCTGTTTCTGCACCACGAATGCACTGCCGGATCAATGGAGAAGTCTCACTTGAAATGACCCGCATGCGAAACGACATTCCAACAGCACTCAAGCACCGCGGCTTCACGATTAAGCAGCGAGACCCGTTTTCATTCTATCTTGGATGCGTGCAGCTCGTGCTGTTTGAGAAAGACACGTTCATTGGAGTCGCCGATCCCCGAAGAGATGGCTCGGCTGCCGGGCCATGAAAACAAAGCTGCCAATCCTTCTTTCCGTTCCACATGCCGGTCTCCAAATTCCGCCAGAGGCTAAGCCGTTCTGCATTCTTACTCCTGATCAGATCATCAAGGATGGGGATGAGGGTGCGTCTGAAATTTATGCACTTCAAGCAATCGTCGAACGTTTCGTTACAACGGATATAGCACGAGCGATTGTCGATTTAAACCGTGCTCAAGATGATCGACGAGCAGATGGAGTAGTCAAGACTCATACGATTTGGAACGAACCGATTTTCAATCAGCCCTTGTTGAAACCGACGATTGAACAATTGCTCGATCGATACTATCGACCGTATCACGAACGAATACACAGAGTAGATGATACGGTCATCAGGCTATGTGTCGATTGCCATACGATGGTAGCCACTGGCCCACCAATTGGGCCAGATACAGGCCAACCAAGACCGCACGTTTGCTTAGGCGATCTCCATGGTGAATCTTTGCCAGAAGGATGGATAGATTCACTTGCCGAGTGCTTTCGCGAGTCATTCGGTGAGTCAGTTACGACGAACAAGCCATTCAGTGGTGGATACATCACTCAACATCACGGCAGAAACCGACCTTGGGTACAGCTTGAGCTCTCTAGGTCAGATTTCATGTCAAACGAAGAAAAACGAAATGGTGTGTTAACGGCATTGCGTTGTTTTTGTGAACGAGTCTTGACTTGAATTGACTCGAGCACGTCAGAAACTTGGAAAGTAAAGATCTACAACGCGAGCATGTACGCCACGAGATCTTCTTTCTCCTGTTTCGTCAGGTTTAACTCCAAGACTAGATTAAAAAATTCCACGGTATCATGAAGCGTTGGACAACGTCCGTCGTGTAGGTAAGGAGGCGAGTCTTTGATACCGCGAAGTGGGAATGTCTTGATGGGGCCTTCGGGGCGACCGACATAGAACCGTTCCACCTTGAGATCGTGCATGTAATCATCCACAAAGGCGGGACCGCTGTGACATTGAGCGCAATGGGCTTTGCCAAAAAACAGGGCTTCGCCGCGCAGTTCCGACTCGGTCGCCCTGGACTTGATCAACCGTCCGAGTGCGTTCAGTTTTGGGGCGGGCGGATAGTCGATGATCGCATTGAAATCACCCATGCGATTGGTGACTTCGCGCTTGACCGCACGAGGGCCGATGGCTTGCTGCATGCCGGGGTCACCATCAAAGTATTCCTCAATTTCAGAAAAATGATCCATGCTGCGAACTGACCGTTTCGACGATAATTGCATCAGGTTGTAATTGCCGCGCATCGTTGGCGTGTCCACTCGGAGCCGAGCCATATTCGGACGTGCGTCGGGAGCCAATTCAATCGCCCCATTTGTGTGGCCGTTGACGTGACAGTCCAAGCAGGACACGCCCTGCGAAGGGCTTTCCGTCAAACGATGGCTCGTGTGGTTAAACCACGTGGTGGGAGACGGTCGCAGCAGTTCTTTTAGACCCTCCATTTGCTCCGGGGTGATTAGCCCGTCAAAGATCTCGAAAAAATTATCAAGTGTGACTTCTCGACCGCCCGTTACATCGCCGAGTTCTTTGTGCGTCGTCAGGAACAACGGCGGGGGAAATTCCGGTAGATACTCGTCCGGAATATCGAAGTCCACGTCGATCCGTCGGTGCTCCGGGTGGACGATTAGCCAGGATTCCGGGAACAACATATGCGCATTCGTTTGTATTGGATGGGCCAGCGGTTTGTAAGGAAAAAGATCGCGGCGGCGAATTTCTTCGGGAGATAAAACCGCCAACGCTTCAAAAGATGAAATATCATCGGGCAATCGTGCCACGGGTCCTTCCATGATTGGTTTGCGCCCGCCGGACATCATCTGCCCTGAGATTGCCTCTCCCGAAAAATCAAATCGGCTTTGCATGTAGCTGCGAACATCGCCCATCAAATGCGGTTTTTGTTTCTTGTGAAAATCCAACCACTGTTCAAATCGCATCGGAAGAACTGGCGAAGAAAATGAAGTCTTTCCTCGTCCGTAATAATTCCACAAGTCAAAGGGAGTCCGCATGCCCTTCTGAACGGACGGATAGAGTTTCAAGTCGTCAATCACACGGTGGCTCGACGGGTTTGAGCGCGACTCGTGCTCGCGTGTAGCCGAGGATTCCCGTGTCTCGGGACTAGTTAGTGAAACATAGGCCAAAGGTTTGGAAATGCCGATCGACGTGGCGGGTTGTTTCGATGCCGGTAGCGGTCTCTGCGGTAGTCGACTGAGGCCGGTGCCTTGGTAGTGTTGGTAACTTGCGTTGATGCCAAATCCAAAACCGACGAGCAGCATGACAAGCGTAATGTTGATTCCCAGTTTTGTAGCAGATCGCAGTTTCATTTTGATGTCCTAATTCCCAAGCGTGATGACGAGATTATGATTCAGCCGGCCGCAGTGAGGAGCATTGGGGTTCCGAAGCGGAAGTCCGGTGTCGATGAAATACGTAGGGTATGAATACAGCCCATCCGGCGGCAACAAATACGATGTTTTTCAAGATGTACTGTCCCTCCATCGTCGGCGCCAGCGGAGAAATCTTGAACGTCAGTTCGGGAAGCACAAATAACGGCGCAAACGTGCCGATCATATGAAACAAAAACAGCACGAATGCCGCTCGCATGAATACGTTAAAAAGCATTGCCAGCCCCAGTGCGCACTCCAAAATCGCCAAGTAAAATAGCGCTTGCGAGGCGTCCAGCCAACCCGAAGTCAATCGCATGATGGTTTGACTGGCCAGCATTTCAGCCGGGCTTAAATCAGGAAAAAATTTGAGTATCCCAAAGTGGAAATAGACCACGCCCAATGCGAGCCGCACAATGTGAAACGAAAACTTAGACTCAGTAGGTCGCGGATTCATTAACACACCCCGTGCAATGGGGCACTCCAAAGAAAGTCAAATTCAAAAGACAACAAGCCCAATTATGTTCGCCCGCAAATCGATCGTCTGTCGGCGCAAAATCAATCTGGCTGTCGTTGTTTCGCTACAAATCTGAACCATAGGGAGGCGGAGAATTTGACCCGTAAGTTGCGGGCAACGAGGTCAATGGTTTAGTTGACGACGCCGTGTTCAATGGCGTACCGAATCAACTCAGCCGTAGAGTTGAGATGCAACTTTTCGAGGATCCGCGTGCGATAGGTGGAAATGGTGCTATTGCTGACGTCGAGCTGCTGGGCGCAATCCTGCAATGTCATGCCAGAGCCCAAGATCCGCAAAACGTCAAATTCCCGCTTTGATAACGACTCCAAACCCTCCCGCTCGCGTTTCGGGCGACGGATTTGAGTCCATACCTCGGGAGAGATTTTCTTGGAAATGTAAACATCGCCAGAATGAACCGTGCGAATGGCCTCTACTAACTCATCAACCGCCGCTGATTTTATCAGATAACCTTGTGCACCCGCTTCAAGAGTGCGCACAGCATAATGAACGTTTTCGTGGACCGTGAGCACAAGTATTTTAAGTGACGGGATCTCTTCAATTAACTGCGAAATTGCTTCGGGCGCGTTGTGATCGGGCATCGAGTAATCCATGACCAAGCAGTCTGGCCGATGCTGGGCAACCATGTCGAGCATCTCCGTCCCATTCCCGGCCTGTGCTTTGACAACGATCGTGCCGCTGGAGTCCAGGACGCGAGCCAGAGATTCACGTACCATCTCGTGATCATCTGCAAGTACGACGCTAGTTGGATTAAGAATCGTCATGTCAGCCATTGTCGTTCGTGGATGTTTCCTCGGCTAGTGGGATTCGGACTTTCACTGCCGTGCCCTGGTGCGCGGTCGAATCGATTTCAAGCTTCCCCCGCAATAAGTCGACCCGTTCGCGCATCCCCAAGATCCCGAGTCGCGACTCGTTCACTTCGCTTTCCACCTGCCCGACACCGTCATCCGCAACCAGAAGCTCAAAAAACGGGTTCGAACCTTCGTCGTTGACGTTCAGCTTAATCTCGACCTGTTTCGCATCCGCATGCTTGACCACGTTGGTCAATAATTCCTGCACCAGTCGAAAAGCGTTTTCGGACACTGCAGGCGGGATCCGCGCGCCATCCAACGAGGCGTTCATTTGGACCTCGATTCCCGTCCGATTCTGAAATTCCGAAACATATCCTTCGACGGCATCAATCAGGCCCAAATCATCCAATGTGCTTGGCCGGACGCGTTTGGCGAAATCGTGTAACGAATGCAGTAATTGTTCGTTTTCCTTGATGGCTCGTTGCAGATGATCCTGGGGCTCATTCGAGTTCCACGCGCGCGCGGCCAATTTTAAGTCCAAATTGATGGCCGTCGCCTGTTGTCCTAATTCGTCATGAATCTCTCTCGATATAGCGCGGCGTTCGTCTTCTTGGATTTTGAGCAGACGGGTAGACAGCTCGCGTAAGCGGACTTCGGAATCTTGAATGCGCTGATTTTGCTGTTGACGCCGTACCGAAGTAATTGCCCAATAACGCGTCAGAAAAAACAAAGGGATGAAGAGAATACCCCCGAAAAAGAGCAATCGCTTCAACAGTTGATTGGAAGTGGCGTATACTTGGAGTCGGGGCAAATGGGAAGCGATCAGAAGGTCATAACGCTCTGTTTCCGTTTCTTGTGGCTTGGCGCGGCCGTAATGCGTTCCGAGGGTCAGTTGACGTGAAGCAAAGACACCGTCGTCCGTTAGTAGACAAGTGCCATCTGCCAAAAGGACATGCGGCCACGCGTCAGAATGATTGTCCGAAAAGGTTCGATGATGTCCAAGTAGCCATCCCCAGCGGTCATTGACATCAGGGCTGAGCAAATAATTGCCGTCATTTCTCAACAGCAGTGTGTCGCCCGGAATAGAAATTGCCGCCAGTTCGTTGAGCAATCGAGCGCCCAAATAGTTCAACACCAATAAACCGCGGCTTGTTGAGTTGTCATCGCAGACTGGTGTAACGAAACGGATGACCGGATTGATGGGCTGTTCAATCTCTCCGCGTTCCTGGTTCAAATCAAATTCCGATACGAAGATTTCACCACAGGTCAAGTTTAAGGATTCCTGAAAGTAATACCGGTTGCTTTTGTCTTGCATCTGGTCGGGAGGGACAATCCGAACCTCGTTTTTCGAGAAATCGACTCGGGCTAGCTCCATTCCGGACAATTCCAGAAGGCGAATTTGATCGTAGCTCCGTTTTCGATTGACGAAGCTGCTAAATGCGCTCTCTAGTAACTGCCGGTTGGTCTGGTCACCGGTAGCGTATTGACGAAGTTGGCTAAGCTCCGCCAGAAACAATGCGTCCGAGCGCACTCGATTCAACTCTTTGGAGATCACTTCATAGGCCAGATTAAGACGATGGGTCGCCTCTTCTTGGTGCAGACGCCACTCCTGGCGCCGATCTTGAAAATAAAGCACCAAGACGATTGATCCAAACAATGCAGTGAAGCAAAGCAAAATCACCAGTTGTCGCTTGGCAATCGACAAGGCACTTAACGGATGTTGGGTTTCGGAATTCATCAAACGACCGACGACGAGTGGCGGAAAAGGGCTTAAGCCTACATTCTACTCGAGTCCCGAGTGAGCTCGGAGAAGGCATACCGGTGACCTTTGCCGGTCATCAAGTCATAGGAATCGGCCATTTCAAGGCGAGAGGGCAATATACATTGCCAGCAGCCACCCAACGTTTATGGCGAATACCAAAATTACGGGAACCGCGTAACCGATCTCCAAGTTGTCGTGTAATTGTTTATGGTGCGAAACAATTACCTCCACCAAAATGGTCCAAGTCAAACATTTATCATGATTGATTTGGCGAGGCATCACTGTCGCTCCCATCGCAACTTTCTTGTAGCTCAAATCCTACACAATCGGATCAGCCCAACCCGTGTTTTCTCAAGCAAACCTGGTTGCATAGGAGCCGGTGGGGCGTCACTTGCATCGCTCGTTGGAACACGCGTCGCTTTTGTCATGGTTGGTTGTTCCACTCCTTTTAAACACTAATCTCAAGCTTCGCAGTCGCCGCGATGAGGGGTGGTTACGGCGTAACTGTGAAAAGTCCTGGTCCATCTAGTCTGGGATGTACTTCAGCAACTCGTTGGCGTCGCCGAACGCCTTCGTCAATTTCGCTGTGGGATCGCTACCTTGAGCTTCGTACAGAGAGTGATAACGCTCCCAGACGAGAATTTCTCGCAGAGATGCCAGGAACATCTGTTCCGCGGGCGAGAAGAGATCGTTTGATTTGACCGGCAGCGATACTTCATTCAATAGACTTGTGCACTCCTCGTAAAGCCTGATTTGATTCATCCGGCACGTTCTCTCGATTTTGGCAAGATCATAGGCGATCGGCTCAACGCCTGCACAATCCCAGTCGAGCAGGAAAATTTGCCCATCATCGGACACGGCCACGTGGCCGACACTCAGATCGCCGTGGCAAAAACTTATCGTAAATTGTCGTTCGGAGTCGGCCAATCGACCGACCACAGACAAGAACTGCCGCCGATCTCGCCAGCGTTGGTCCCACGACAGCAGCGCGGCAGCTTGTTCGACCCTCTCGCGGACGTCGCTGCCGAAACAGGACTTGATCGGCCCAGACGAAACGCCAAACGTCGCGTAGTGACGCTGCAAACTCGGCAGCAACGTTTGACTCAACAGAGTGTGATCTCTGCGTCGAAATACAATTCGACCAGAGACGAATTCTTCCATCAGAAACGGGCAGGGGGCGTCGAAATCCGTCGCGATAACCTTGGGAGTGCGGAGATGGCGTATGTCTTCCACGATGCGCCGGTTCTCAACCTCCACTGCGAGCCGGGAGTGACCGGGTGAGGAAGCTTTTATGGTTGCAGGCTGGCTCGTGTACGGATAGAACGACCGAATTACGTAGCTGCCAACACGCTGGCGGACGTTCACCGCAGCGGCACGCGAGTCAAATAGAAATGTGCCGCAGCGCAAGAACGACTGACATAGGCGAACCAGACCCTTCACCGACACCCCCGACAGAATTGGCTGGTGGCTCGGCCGCCGAAGTCGTTTCCGCAGGCATGCAAGGGCAAAACCGGGCTGGACCAACCAGTCGCCTCCGTCGATGTAGCGGCCCGATCGGCGGGGTGAACCGTCGGCCACAGCTTGTTCGATAGGTTGGAGTTTGGCGAAAATGTCCTCGATAAGCTTTTGGCGATGAGTGGCATGGTCCTGCATTATCAAGTCCCGAAGTCTTACGATCATGGCCCCAAGCCAAAGGTCTCTCGCCCAGCGGTACGGAAATACACTCTCACCTGGATTTCTCGCGGGGCCGAAGGACCCATTTTATTCGGAAACGACGAGATCATCGATCGTGGTAGGGACCTCCGTTGCCAGCGGGCCCCAATCGTCTTCTTGGTCCTGATGTGTTCGTTTGGATCGCCAGACGATGGCAAGGGATACTCAGTTGCTTGGAGCGTCTGGTCCATGCGGCACGCGAGCCCAAGGGAGGGCGAGGCTCCCGCCGAGCCGCCACCCAGCAACTCCTTACCGCCACCATTCATCACATTCTCTCCGTAATCGTTTGACGGGTCGTTTTCTCGAACCTACGCTTTACACGGAATTTCAGTGAAATCGATTAGTCCATAAACCTTGGCTATTCATCAAACCAGATAGGACAACGAAATGCGATTCGATCTCCGCGGGTGCACATTGGTGATCGTTACGTCGTTCGCGCTTCTGATGGTTGGTTGCGGTCAACCGAATGAGGTCTCTTATTCCAATACTGACGCCAATTCGTTGCTAGTTCAAGAACCATCCCTGGTTGTCGCTACCGCTCCCCTCTCCGCCTCGTCCGAGTTCATCGTGCCCGACGACGTGAGTCGAATCCTCAAAATGAAGTGCCACCTGTGTCACGGCGGCGCGGAAACGAAAGGTGGCTTCAATTTCAAGAAAATGATCTACCAGCCATCGCCAAAAGCGGAATGGCAACCCATGGATTGGAGAGGCGCGACAATGATCAAGTTGGCGATTCTGCCAATTGACGGTAAGCCGGCACTGATGCCGAAAAAATCGGGTTCGATCTGGAACCCGCTCACGCAGGAGGAAGCGAATATTGTCGCTGCGTGGACTGATTATCCGTTCAGCCGATAATCGGCATGAACTCGCGGAGTTATCCGGGCATTCCTGATCTCAGGCGATAAACCATCTCCCACAAACGGTCAATCTCACCACGTTCAATATCGTCAATTGGATGCAAATGACTAAACGCGCTTTGTCGAGAAAAATGCTAGATAAACCTGGCCTCAGGTAACGCCACAAAATTGAAGCAAAGCCCTGTCGAGATTGGATTTGGCCGTTTTTGACAATCCGATTTCCAGCTCCCAGGAACTGCCCTCAATCAACAACAGATCGGCTTTGGGAGACGCGCCGTACAACTGTTGACACAAAAACAAAACCGTTTGTGGGCTCAATTGGTGGCTTGTATATTCCACCTCGTGAGCTGGCTCGCAGGTTTGCCACTGACACCCGTTTGGCAGTTCGTGATGACAGGCATCGACAAATACTACGTGATTGCTATGGCTAATTAATTCCGCGTCCTCGATTTGCAGTTGATACCTGTAAACGATTGGGCCGTGGAATGCCCTGTCTTGTTGGACCGCATTTAGATGTTCGATCGCATTCAAGAAGGCCCAGCCCAGACCGTCGTCGCTCCGACCATCATTGCCGATGCCAATCAGCATGGCATCGCGTAGCTCATCGGGCTGTCTTGCGACCGATCGCCGTTGGCTCGCGGGCTTACGGGTCATCCGATTCCCTTGGAACGTTCGGAAATCAGTTTGCCGGTAGCATCGAACAATGAAATTTTGAGTGGCATTTGTCCAATCGCATGCGTGGCACAACTCAGGCAGGGATCATAAGCGCGGATCGCGATTTCCACCTGATTCAGCATCGATTCGGTGATCTCGTTCTGTGCTTGCAAAACGTTCTGTGCGACCCATCGCACCGCCCGATTCATCGGTTCATTGTTATGTGTCGTTGAGACGATCAAGTTGCATTTGGTAATCATGCCTTTTTCATCCACTTGATAATGGTGAATCAACGTGCCTCGCGGGGCTTCGATCACGCCAATGCCTTCCGGACGACGACCTGGAGTGTCCCGGCGGAGGTCATCCCCGAGGATCGAATCATCGGTGAGCAGTCCCTTTATCGCTTCGGCACAATACAACATCTCGATCAGGCGGGCCCAATGCGTGTGCATGGTATGATTGTTGGGCTTTCCGCCAGTGTAGGCTTTGAACTCGGTCAACCTTTGATCGGCCAGTGGCGTGGTGATGTAATCGCAAACGTTCAGCCGCGCCAAAGGGCCGACTCGGTTCCAGCCGTTTTCCCGCCCCAGATGCGTGAGGTATGGAAACTTCAGATACGTCCATTTTTCGGTGCCTTCGCGAAAATATTTGAGATAGTCATCACCTGGAACGTCCGCGAGAGTAGTTTCGCCTTCACTGTCAATCGCTCTCATCCGCCCGTCGTACAACTCAAGTGCTCCATCATCGGTAACCATGCCCAAATGCCCTGACGGATAACTTGCGAAACTGTCCAGCCACTGCGAATGCTTGTCGTGATAGGATTTGAAAAACTCGACAACTTCTTGCGACCACTCGATCATCGTGTCGACCGACGGCGTGTCGTTCTCTTGAAGGAAATAGTCTCGTTCTTCGGGATAAAATGTTTTGTGCATGCCGCCGGGAACCGCCGCGACGCCATGGATTTTTTTGCCGGCGATGGCCTTAATGATTTCCTGACCAAACTTCCGCATCAGGATGCCTTTGCGAGCAAGTTCTTTGTGCTCCACGAGAACATTGCTTAATCTGCGGGTGGGTAACTCGGCATCAATACCAAACAACAGATCTGGCGAGGCAAGATAAAAGAAATGCACTGCATGAGACTGAAGGTCCTGCGCGTAATGCAATAGTCTTCGCAATTTGGTCGCCGTCGGTGAAAGATCGGCCGGGTCCAACCCAATGATTTGATCGACCGCTTTGGCGGCCGCCAGGTGGTGACTGACGGGACAAATCCCACACAATCGCTGCACCAGCAGCGGTGCCTCGCGGTAAGGATGTCCTTGCACGAATCGCTCAAATCCACGGAATTCAACAATGTGGAAATTCGCCCGCTCGACATCTCCTTTTTCGTCGAGATGGACCGTGACTTTCCCATGCCCTTCCACGCGTGTAACTGGATCGATCGTGATCTTTCTGGTTGTTTCAGCCATACCTAGTCGTACTTGAAATCGGAATAGAGAATCGAATACTGATCGCCCCACAACAGGTTGGAAACCGTCTTCCAAATGTGATCAGCGTTTGGCGGACAACCCGGAATATAGTGATCGATATGAACGACTTCGTTGCACGCGTAGACCTTGTCGAGAATTTTTGGCAGGTCTTCGTCGTACGGAACGACAGCCTCACCGGGATCGATGGTGATGCCATTAAGGTAGGCTTCTTCCAGGCATTCGCGTAAGGGGATCAAATTCCGCATGGCGGGTAGACCTCCCCAGATGGCACATTCGCCGACACAGACAAGGATATCGCAACTGCGTCTAAACTCTCTCAAGACCTCAACATTGTCCGAATTACAGCAGCCGCCTTCGATCAATCCCAGGTCACACTGTTGGGTAAACTCCTTGATGTCATTCAAGGGTGATTTATTAAACTCGATCAACTCCATGACTTCGAACAGTTTCAGGTCATTGTCCAGCATCGACATGTGGCAGCCAAAACAGCCGGCCAGCGAAATCGTCGCAACCGTTTTTTTCTTTCGCGGTCCAGGAGGCCGTTCGGACTTTTGGGGTTCATCCTGGCGCCGTGGATTGACCGAATGCAGATCGAATTTCCGTTCTCCAAAGGGCTCCACGTAGGAGAGCCCCCTGACGATGATGGCACCGGTGGGACACAAGTGCATCGCCTCGGCTGCCTGTTCGTCTGTTAATTTGGCTTCCTCGTCATAGTCGATACCGACCACCGTTTCATTGCCCCGATTGCAAAACGAAAACACCTGTTTCTGATCGTCGGTTAAGACTTCGACGACGCAGCGAGCACATTTTACGCAGCGATTATGCTCGAGGATCATTCGCTTGGGCTCGAAGTCAATCAATTCGTTTTTGAAAAGATGGGGGAAACGCAGATGACTGAGCCCCATTTCATATCCCAAATGCTGTAAGTCGCAGTTTCCGCTTTTCTGGCAACCGGGACAGAAATGATTGCCTTCGGAAAACATCATCTCGACGATGGCTTGACGGATATCGGCCAGCTCGTCGGTATTGATCTCGACTTCCATGCCGTCATGGACCTGCTCCGTGCAGGCTTGTCGGATATGTCCGTCGATTTTGCAAGTGCAGACGCGGCAGGTACCCAGTGGAGGATCAATATGATCATAGTAGCAAAGCGAAGGGATGAAAAATCCATTGGCATGTGCAACCT
This sequence comes from Planctomycetaceae bacterium, assembly GCA_024638965.1. Lineage (GTDB taxonomy): Bacteria > Planctomycetota > Planctomycetia > Pirellulales > Pirellulaceae > Mariniblastus. The sequence continues at coordinate 4,903 of JAHEJI010000288.1, read as the reverse complement.
TGACCAGGTTCGTTCCAGTCTCTGCACTGACTTGTTTACCATCGATGGTAATATTTACTTTATCGGACATGCTGCATTTGCCTGTAATGTGATCTGTATTCTCCGCAACGGCGTTAGAAACCCGAGTACTTAACTGCCATAGGTGTCATACTCCCGAATCGCGGCTTCCAGATCAAAGTCTTTTCGAATCCCGTGTTGATCTTCGTTCATCTTGGTTTTGAAATACTCTGGGAATTTTTCAATCGCCATGGCCAAAGAGTTGGTCGCCGAGGCCCCCAAGCCGCAGCGGCTGGTCACGTGCATAATTTTTCCCCATGATTTGAGCTCTTCAAAGTCGGCTGGCGACGCAAGCTTGCGTCCGATTTTTTCCAATTTTCGCTGGACAATAAAGTTTCCAGCCCTACAGGGTGTGCAAACGCCGCAGGATTCTTGCTTGAAGAATTCCGCAAAGTTCTCGAGGATGCTCAGAATGTCCCGACCACGATTAAAAATCATCAACGAGCCACCGCAACGAAGATCATCCAAGGCGAACTTTCGATCAAACTCAGCTGCGGAAATGCACTGACCCGACGGCCCGCTGACTTGCACGTAAAAAGGATCTTCCGCCTGACATTTTTCGAGAATTTCGGAGACCGGGGTGCCCCATTCGACTTCATAAATACCCGGTAATCGGCAATCACCGGAAACACTCAGTAGTTTCGTTCCAGGAGATGATTCCGTCCCTGTTTGCCGATAGAAGTCGGCTCCCAATTCCACCACCCTTGCGGCCATACAAAACGTTTCCACGTTGTTAACAACGGTCGGCTGATCCAGAAAACCCTTTTCGGTCGGATAAAACCGTTTGGCACGTGGTTCGCCCCGCTTGCCTTCGAGCGAATTCAACAGGGCCGTTTCCTCGCCGCAAACGTAGGCTCCAGCGCCCAGCTGAATTCGAATGTCAAAATCGAAGCCCTCAATGCCTGCCACGTCTTTACCCAGCAGATGACGTTGACGAAATTCATTGACTACGTCGTCGATCCTCTCCTTCAGCCAGGTGTACTCGGCGCGGAGGTAGATAATTCCTTCGGACGCGCCGATCGCGTACCCGGCGATAATCATGCCTTCGATCATTAAACCAGGCCTGGCGTTCATCAGCACGCGGTCTTTGAACGTCCCCGGTTCGCCTTCGTCGGCGTTACAAACGACAAACTTGGTCAAGCTCGGTTGCTGCTGGCAGAAACCCCACTTTATTCCGGTCGGGAAGAATGCCCCGCCCATGCCAGCCAGTTTGGATGCCGTCAATTCCGCGATGATTGAATCCGGGCTTCGCTCCTTTAGTTTTGTTACCGCCGCCCCCTGCTGGTAATCCCGAAAGATAATCGCTTTATCGTTGCCGGGTATCGAGCGCAGTTGATTGGGAACTTCGTCGGCCAGCGACTCAACGGGCGTGCCGCGCCGGAGTGCTGCGACAATCTCTTTGACCTTCAGGCCGTTAAGATGCGTAAACGGAAAAAAATTGATCAACGCCGCGGGCTCTTGGTCACTCAGGCCAATACAGGCCGTTTCGTAAAGCCCGAATTGTCCGCTGGGATCGAGATTTCCCATTGTCGCTCCCGTTTCCCGCTCAAAGGCCGCTTTGACACGAGCAAACCCTTTGCATTGCGAGACCATGCTGTTATTCAAGTAAATCCTGAACTCGCCACACGGTTTGCGATGAAAGAAGTGATAAAAGGAAATCACGCCTTCGATTTCGATTTTAGCTACCCCCAAAGCTTCACTGATGGCTTCAACATCCTGGTCCCGAATGTAACCATGGGTATTTTGAAAATTCCATAGCGCGTCTAGAAGTTCCGTTGGTTTTCCAATCACTGGAGTCACGGTATGTTTCGATGCGAGATCCTTCACCTTGCTGCAATCCTGTAAATTCTTTCAAACGAGTCCGTGCGAATCCGCTGAACGCCATATGTCACTGGGTTTCATTTTGTTTAGCTGTTCCTCGTTTGATAGGGTACGCCACCCAGGTTTTCAGGACAAAGCCGCGAAATCCAGATTTCAGGATGAAATCGAGCCGGAAATGACAGTTTCAGAATATCTGGAAACGATTCGACGTGTTAGCCGGGAATTCTCGCGTAGGCCGAAACAAAGTCGCGTAGGTGCTTTGCCGGAACGACTCCTGATATTCGAATGCGCTTTCGAATGATGGTGTCGATTTGACTCTCTCCCTTTGAGTTTTTTCTTCAAGTCATCGTAGTTTATGTTGCGGTGCGTCGAAAGTCATCTTGGGTGTTCAGAATTTGCTGACGACGACTATCGAATGGAGCAGTTCCGTTCATGTCTACCTACTCGTGACAAAAGTGAAATTACTTGTTTTGCCAGTCAGGTTCAATACGATAAACACGACATGGCTGACTCCTGAAGTCGTGACAAGAAAGTAGATTGAACGTGCCGCAAATGAAATTGACCGAGCAAATCACCCAACACTTTAGAGAAGTGCATTTTGGAGGAAACTGGACGTCGACAAATCTTAAAGACAAGTTGGCCGACGTAAGTTGGCAGCAAGCGACAACGCAAGTGGATTCTTTTCATACGATTGCGACCCTCGTCTACCACATGAATTACTACGTAAGTGCGGTCTTGAAGGTCTTGCAGGGTGGACCACTCGATGCCAAGGATAAATACAGTTTTGACCATCCACCCATCCGGTCTCAGGAAGACTGGGAAAAATTGTTGGATAAGACTTGGACGGATGCCGAAAACTTCGCTAGCCTGATTGAACAGTTGCCAGAAAATAGGCTTTGGGAAAACATGGCGGACGAAAAGTACGGTAATTATTACCGAAATGTTCACGGGATTATCGAACATTGCCACTACCATCTGGGGCAGATTGGGTTGATCAAAAAAATGCTCTCGCAGGCAGGCAAAAATTCATCATGAACGGTTGAATCAAAGAGGACGTAGCTCACCGAGTTCACGGTTGGCTTGAAAAAAAGGTTCCCACCCAAGATTAGCAAATGAAGGATCTTCGTGGCGTCAAGTTGTTTCCGAACGTTGGCCATCGGGTTTAATAGGAAGCCGTTGAAGAAACCACGCGGCAATGATCGAATTCATCAAAGGGCTGGTTCCCTGACGACCGATGCACAATCGAACGACTGTTTTAGGCCAAGCCAACCGTGCAGAATCCGCCCTTAGCGGCTCGCTTTTGTGATCCACTGCGGCTGCGTTCTCTGGGGAAGGAAAGGCTTTGTGACCTGCACCACACGCAGGGAAGGGGCGGATTTTACCGTTCAGTGCCTGCATGCATCCCCAAAGTTACTGGTGGAAATCTTGTTCAGCACGGAGGTTTGCGGCGAAACAATATGACCTGAGAACCATACGGTTCCAGAAAAGCCCAGATTCTATGAAAACAAACGCTTCAGCGTGTTGACTCGCGAAAAGATGTTAATAGATTAGCTATTCTCAAGGCCCAACCCTTTTCCAAGGCTGGAACGTATAAGAGGCTTGGATAGGCCAGCAACGAGGTTCGCAACTTTTTTTCAGGAGAGACTCATTATGAGAAAGACATTTTTGATTGCCGCGGTCATTGCCTTGATTGTGGCACCACTTGTTTCAACAGCAAGTGCGCAAACATTACAAACTCAGGAGATTGGCCAAAAACTTGATCCTATTCGTGTTGCCCCTGTCCTTGGATGGAAGAAAGGCAAGCCGATCATTGGCGAATGGACGCCCTACAAAGCACAGGATGGTCTTGGTGACCCATTTCCAGCAGGTGTAATTTTTGACAGCTACGAAGGCGACACGCACTACGGCAATGCCGATGTTTGCGATGTTGATCAAACTCAGAACTTTCCCGCCAACGGTTCACTTTCGGGCGGTGTTGATCCGGCTTGTGATTTTGGTGCAGGCTTGACGGGTGCATGTGGAGACGGCGAGACAAACAGATGGTTTTTGGGCGCTGGCGAGGTGTGGGCTGGCGCCATTGGCGCGATGAGCAGCTTCGCTGACGGCGCATCTAATGTATCCACGGCGTTTAGCTTTGCTTGGACGCAAAGCTTTGGAACGGGCGCCCCCACGCCTTGCGTGCCCTACGTGACGACTTACACGATCATTAACGTTTACGACAATTCCGTCGCTTCATTGATCGATGGTACGACAGAAATTGATGCGACAGCTCTGGGTGCTGGTTTTGTCGATGGGATCGTTTTAGATTTCGGTCCACTTGCCCCAGGGGCGGGCTATTATTTTGCGGGTACCGATTTGACGAATGAAGATCCCGAGTTACATCTCGGCGTCGTGGATGGCGCTACCGTTGGCCTGCCCTCGGACGGAGCTCTCGAAATTCTGTTTTGGGATGATGATGGCCTTGGGAACCCGATTCCTGGATCTCACTCTCAACCGATGCTCTGGGCTCCCAAGGATGCGGCGTCTCAAGGCGCTTGGGTTGACGGCCTCTATTACCTTGACGGCTTTTCTGACGCTGTCGGCGGCGGATACGATTGCGCCGCCTACGACGGAGATTACCTCATCGCCACGAATGACGATTTTGCTAATTTCAACGACGCCAGTTGGCCTGGCGGATGCCCCCCAATCCTCATGCCGATGGTTGGCCTGTTTGGAGCAGAAGGAGATCCTGCCATCGAGATCTGCCCCGACACGGCGACGGTGACAGCCGGCGCGACCAACAGCGGAAGCTCGGCGGATATTTGCGATGAGGACAGCGCGATCTGGACCCTTCAGAGCACAACCTTCGCCGCGGCGTTTTCACCGGCTCCGATCGCGATTACTTTCGAAGGTACTACGAATCCCATTGTTGGTGGGACTGACCTGACACTGCGGCTTGTCGGCGGCCCCGACTTCGGCAATGATGCGGCGTTCATCCAGCTGCGCATGTTTAACTTCACAACCCAGGCTTATGTAGGCATGCCCT
>JAHEJI010000252.1 GCA_024638965.1 Planctomycetaceae bacterium | reverse complement strand
ATTTGCAGATCCCTCGCATCGATAGGAGAGGTTGTTTGTTATGCACTTGGATTGAGTCGATGGGTTTCGATCTACTAGAACATTGAGTGCGCCGCCCCTCACCCGCCGCTGAGACGGCGACCTCTCCCCAAGGAGAGGTTAAAAAACCGAATCCACGAAAACCTAATTCATGTCCGGGTCGGATTCGGCCGACTGTTTGTTGTAGATTTCAGTTGGAATGAGAATCTCTTGTTGGAATTCTTCGCCGTCGAAATGCATGATCAACAGTTCGACGATTTTGCGGGCCATGCGGTCGGGAAACTGGATGGGGTCGGCATAGATTTTGCCGTCGCGAATCGCCTCTTTGCCTTGAGGTTGACCATCAAAACCAATGATCAGGACATCGTTTTGCTTTCCCGCTTCGACCAAAGCAGCGTAACAGCCGAGTGCAGAAGGATCATTGATCGCAAACACACCGGCAATATCGCCATGGCTTTGCAAAATATCCTGCGTCGAGGCGTGGCCTGTTTGGCGATCGCCATTACTTGGCAGTTCAACAACAATCTCGATCTTGTTCGCGGCAGTTGCGTTGTGTTTGTCGATAACTTCCTTGAACCCGTCGACACGTTTGATACAGGTATCGCTATCTTTTTTGTCCAGAATCGCGAGTTTGCCTCCGGCCTCACCGAGGGCTTCGATCATGGCTTCACCAGCTTGACGTCCGCCCATCACATTATCGGTTGCAACGTGGGCGACAATATGTTTCTGATCGGCGCAGGCATTATCCACCGTAAATAGAGGGATGCCTTGTTTGGCCGCCGCTTCCACCGCGGTAATGATTGCCGTCGAGTCTTTAGGTGCCAGGATAATGGCCGAGACGTTTGCGGCGATGAAATCCTTGACTTGATCGTCCTGCTTGGCTGCGTCTTCATCGGCGCCCAGCACAATCACTTGATACCCAGCCTTTTCGGCTTCTTCGGTTATCGTATCTCCGATGACTTTGAAAAACGGATTGGTCAAGTTCATTAACGAGACGCCGATCGTCCCTTTGGAGTCGGGATCGCCGGACGCTTGACTATCAGCTGGTTTAGAATTCGAGTTGCAGCCGACGGCAATCGTCAGCATCAAAATCACTACGAGACCAGACAGTTTTGAATTACGTGTCATACGATTACTCGAGTATCAGTTGAGGGCGTCCGGGAATTGGTAGCTGGATTTGTAAGAATTCAGCCGGATCCGACCGGCTGTCTGAAGTCTCACGACTGCAGCTACACTTACAGACGTGTAAGATCATGACTTTTGATTCCTCAACGCCCTCAATGATGTTTTGAAAATTCGGGTGTGCAAATCAAACGAGGAAGGACAATTTACCAGAAAGCTAAAATATTTGAAATTCCCACAGCCTCCGGACGATTTTAGTCACTCCAGAATTGGCCCCAAGACGCGGGTGGTTCCTGCGGTAAGTCCAACGGCTCTTCGGCAACACGCGATTCCAGAATTCGCATCTCTTGATCGATCGAATCCAAAAGTCGTCGAAACTTGGGGTTTTGTTTCAGTTCAGGATTGATCCTCGCTTTGATCGAGAACTGTTGCTTGACTTGCGCCAACTGACGTCTGGCGAGGCTGACGACGTCATCAATTGTCATCAAGTCCGATCTTTCAGGCCAAAGTTTGTCGCGACAGATCATGATCACCACTGCGCACGCGGCGCGAATCTGATGGGGGTATTTGCGAGGATCCTGTTTTAGTGTCGTTTGAATTAAATGAGCCATGTTGGCCCAGGACTCAAACGTTGACAAAAACCGAATTGATTGTTCGTCACTCCAGGGTGAAAGTTCTGAAGTTTTCATGACTGGACTCTCCTGCTAACTCCAGAACTTACCCCAGGTGCTGGGCATTGGTAATTTCGATTTCCGATTTGAAATGCCGGCGCGTCGGCGGAGAAGTTCCAATTCGTCTTGAATCGCCGTCCTTGACACTGAGTTGCGTTTGTGTTGTTCGATCGAAAGCGGTTTCGCCTTTTTTGACGTTGGCTGAATCACCTGTGACTTCTTGGCAATATTGTTGATCTTGCTTGCCGCGCGTTGCAGCACGCGATTCTTATCCTCCGGCCAAATTCCTGGTCGACCAAGCAGTATTAATAGCGCCAGCAACATCCGGCAATGCGCAAGTTCAAGATGATCGTCGGTCAAATGAACCGTGTCTTCAACTTCGTTGATAAAGCCCGAACGCTCCAACAGAGTCGCAAACCAACGTTGCGCTTTTGGATGAGCCCAAGGTGAGAGGTCGTTATCTTCCAGCATTTAACGGATGGTGCGAGTTACACGAATGATCTTGAGGGACAGTCGCAAGCTATCGAATATTATAGTCGAATCCTGAACAAAGATTGCCGATTATCGCCACTCTTCATGACAATTGCTACATGCTTGCTCAATCAAATTCGCCGAATTTGAGCCGGAGTCATAGTCCTGATTTCTGGCCGCATTAACGACAGCCGTGGCGGCGGTTGTCATGGCCTTTGCGAATTCGGCGTATTCTTCCTCATCGAATTCGTCCATGTCTTCCATAATCAACGCCTCGCCAATCACAGCGATAATACTGGCTTCGTGATAAACCAAATCGATGTTCTTGGTAAATTCCGTTTTGTTGGACATCGCGGGTTTCAGTTTATCGATGGCCGATTGGAGACGGACCATCATGGGGGTACGGTCCACGACCAGCGGCCATTCGAGTTTCTCGGGTGCCGTTTCATTGGCAGCAAATGTGCCGCCGCGAACAAGTTCTACCAGGTCCTCCTTGCGAAGCCGAGCGTTTTGATACGCCTGTTCACTGCCGACCCGGGAAGCTGCAGCTGAGCGGGCGAAAGCCACTTGAGCAATTGGCGCATACTTTTTCCAACGAACGTCATCAGTGTCATAGTCGCGAATGATTGCAAACATCAGTGAGAGGATTGAATAGGATTGTCGCGACTTTAGATATTCGCTCTTGAATTTGACGGGTGTGGTGATATCGCGTTCGAGCGCTTGTTGGAGTGCTTTGACTTCGTCTTCAAGTACGTCGTTCGCGATCAGATTTGACCAGGCGAACCCGCCTGCCTCAAGCGTTGGATTTTGTTCTCCGGCAGCCGCGGTGTCAGCAAGTTTTTTTCCCAACTGACCGGCGGCAGGTCGTTCGCCTACCAAGCCTTGTTCAAACAGGTTTTCAAAGTAAATTCCATCCCAGTCCCTTTGCGTAAATACCGGCCGCTTGACTCGTGTCACTTTTCGCGGCTTTCGTTCTTGCAGCAACATCGCGCACGTCGAACCCGTGACGATCGTCAAGATGAATGAGAACACGATAAAAGCATTTGGGATTTTCATTTTCACAAGTCGGTTAACGTATTGCGGAACCCTTATTCGTTTGATGCCTCGCCGTAGGCGCCGGCTTAGTGCGAATTCGCCACCGCAAACCGGCGCCTGCGGCTGGGCGCTAAACGCAATGCCTTCAAATTCTGAGCGAACTCAACACAAGTCATTCTGAGGGAGCCTAAGCGACCGAAGAATCTCACGTGAAAACACGAGAGACGCTCCACTCAGTTTAGGATGACCAGCTTGTTTCCGAGGACTCAATAGCAAACCTTAAATAATATCGCGCCCAACCCGACCGAATTCAATTTCAGATTGGCATTTTCGGCGTTCTATATACTAGAATTATGTTTCGAACCGTGTTTTTCTTCAACTGCTTTGAAAGACAACTTCTTGACCGGCCCCCCAAAGTCTTCACGTCGCGACTTTTTACAAGGAAGAACTGCCGTAAATGCTTTGCGGTCGGTGGTCGAAGGTACGGAAATACAGATTCCCGCGTCGATAAATTCGGCTGCTAATTCGGTTGATCGGCAAAACTCGTATTTGGAACATTACAGCAAAAACGCGATGGCTTGCGAGTTCGCTTTGATGTTTAACATGCAACAGTATCCACAAACGGGTGCCGTCACGGCTGCCGCTTTTGAATTGATCGACCAGCTCGAAGAACAGATGTCGGTTTATCGCTCCGAGAGCGAAGTCTCCAAGCTCAATCGAACAGCAAACAAGACGCCGACGAAAGTTGAATCCAAATTGTTTCAGTTGTTGCAACTTGCCGCGGAACTGCACACTCGCACAGGCGGTGCGTTTGACATCACCTCGACTCCGCTCACCCAGGTCTGGGGATTTGATCAACGAGACGCCCGGATTCCAAATCAAGATTCCATTGACACTGCTTTGTCAAAAGTCGGCGGTGATCAAATTGTTCTGGACCCAATCTCTCAGACCGTGCTGTTCGTCGATAAAGAAATTGGGATCAATCTTGGCGGCATCGGAAAAGGACATGCTCTTGATCGGATTGCCGATTTTATGTCGGAAAACGCGATTTCCGATTTTCTCATCCACGGCGGTCAAAGCAGTGTCGTCGGCCGAGGCTCGCAAGTTGTTTCGAAGGATGAATCGACTCCGACCAGCGGCTGGGTTGTTGGATTGAGTCATCCGCTGATACCCGAGCATCGACTGGCCGAAATTACGATAATGAACGAGGCACTTGGCACATCGGGAACGGGTCGGCAAGGCTTTTTCTTTCAGGGCAAGCGATACGGTCACATCATTGACCCAAGAACCGGATGGCCGTCAGATCATTTTCTTTCCACAACAGTGATTTCGCCATCGGCCGCATTGAGCGATGCGCTGGCAACCGCATTTTTTGTGATGAGCATCGAAGAGGTTGAAGAGTATTGCCGAGCAAACCAGCAGGTGAAAGCCATTCTGGTTACGCAGGGCAAGTCACAAGGGCAAACCGATATCGAATGGTTTAATCTAGCAGACGAAGAATGGCGGCGAATTTGATGACTGCCGTGACGGCGCCTTCAAGCCGCACGGTTGGCACTTTCAACGCCTCGTGATCAGATATTTGAGATAGGAATTCGGAGTCAACATGAAACAGTTTTTGAATCAAACGATCAGTTTTGCGGCAATTGCATTGGTCGTATCGACAATTCCCATTGCGACCACCAGCTCGACCTCAGATTTGAATCCGCAAGATGATGAAATCGAAAAGATTGAAGCGTTGCTGATATTGCAGGATGGTTGCTGGAATCGTGGCGACATCGAGGGCTTTATGGAGACGTATTGGAAGTCGGAGAAATTGACATTCAGTGGCGGAGGCAAAACGACTCGCGGTTGGCAAGCGACCTTGGATCGTTACAAAACGAGTTACCCTCGCGACAAGATGGGCCAACTCCATTTTGATGGGCTCGAAACCACACTGCTCGCCGATCACGTCGCTGTGGTACTTGGCAAGTGGCATCTCGACATCAACGGCGATAAGAAAGACGGGAACTTCTCGCTGGTGATGAAGAAGTTTGACGGTCAATGGAAGATCGTTCACGATCATTCATCGACGCTCGATAAGGAAAAAGGCTGGCTAAGCTTGGCTCAAGCGGAGCAAGTTGGGAAATCTCATTTGAAACTCGACCAAATTCGAACTCAAAAAAATGGTCGTTACGTCCTGGTTGAGCCGGTCACCAACGAATCAGCAAGTCCTGAAAAAAAGGCGGTCTTCATCGACCGTCAAACTGCTGAAGTGTTGGCCGAGAAACCTGAAGAACTTGATGCAGATCACAACAACAAGTGAGGGCGATCGCAACAAAAACCTGCGACCGGTTTCGTTGGCACGCCGTCGTTTAACCGCGTGCCCCAACGAACCGCATTTTGCAGTCGCGCGGGGCGATGCCCACGCGGTTCAACGATTTTCCGGAGTTTACGTCTCAAATTGGGCGAAACTTGACGGGCCAAAACGAGGTATACAATATTGGGGATTTGGCCTTTAATTACGTTGTTTCATCCGATTGTTTTTGCAAGAATTTCTTAGATGCGAAGTCGCTCCGAGCTAAAACTGATATTCGGAATCTTGATCTGGGTCGGCTTATTGAGCAGCGGGGTTCTCTTTGCACGCAACGCTTTCAAAGACGCTGAGGGAACGCCTTACAAGATCGCTAAGTTTCTCTCGACTCCTCACCGAAAAGTTGAGCTTCAGTTTACGGAGCAGCAAGTGTTTCGTGTTGGGATGCCAATTTTTCTTTTGCAAGACGGATTAACCGCACCCGTGGGGCGAGTCGTTCGCGTTAAAGAACCGGATTCGACGGAAAAAAGGTACGTCTGGGCGGACCGAGCGTACGCTGAATTATTCTCGACCGCACCCGAAATCGGTCCCAACGATTACTTGACGTTCCACGAAACGCCCGAGAACTTTGCCTGGGTCATGGAGATGATGTTGCCTTCAGAGACGAGGCAACAAATCGGCGATCTGATTTTAAGCGCCTACAAAGATCATCAGACTG
>JAHEJI010000081.1 GCA_024638965.1 Planctomycetaceae bacterium | reverse complement strand
ACGGTTCCGTCGCTTCAGGAAATTCGCGAATTCGAAAGCCAGGAACCGCAAGACCGAATTCATTGGTGGGTCTCACATTTGCTCGAGGACCGACGAACGAGCAATCATCTGGCGGAACGGTTTACTCGTGCTTTTGTGGGTGTCGACGACGGGCCATTTGTTCTGTATCGGCGACGTCGATTCGTTAAATGGTTGGGCGACCAGATTCACGACAATGTTCGTTATGACCAGATTGTGCGACAGCTACTGACGGGAGAAGGCCTGTGGACAGACTCGCCATCCGTCAATTTCTACACGGTCACAATCGGAGATACGGAACAACCAGATCCAGTTCGGTTGGCTGGTCGTACGTCTCGAGCCCTGCTTGGAATGCGGATCGATTGTCTTCAATGCCACGACGATTTTCTGGGAACGATTAATCTTGGGTCTGCCAATGATCCAACCGGAGGAATGCAAACCGATTTTCACTCGCTGGCGGCGTTTTTTGCACAGACAAATGTTTCACTGCTCGGCATCAAGGACGGTGGTGACAAGGAATATCAATACCAACTATTAGAAGATGACGAGGAATCCGTAATCTCGCCGAAGGTGCCCTTTCATCAAGAGCTGGTTGATGAAAACACTGCAAGTCGAAATAAACGACTGGCTGAGTGGGTTGTTCATCCTGAAAACCGGCCGTTTGCAAGGGCAACCGTCAATCGTGTTTGGGCGATCATGTGCGGTAAACCACTTGTCGAACCGGTCGATGATATTCCGCTTGAAGGTCCCTTCCCTCAAGCCATGGAGCTTCTGGCCGATGACCTTGTCAATAACAACTTTGATCTACAGCGATTGATTCGAACCATCGCGGAAACCGAAGCGTTCCAGCGTGACAGCCGCGCCGATTTTGAGATTACCGACCAGCACATTGAGAATTGGAAGGTGTTTCCGCTGATACGACTTCGGCCAGACCAGGTTGCGGGTGCAGCAATTCAGTCAACCTCGTTTACAACCATTGATGCGACCGCACACATTATTACCCGCTTGACTCAATTTGGTCAGCAAAACGATTTCGTTGAAAGGTACGGTGACGCAGGAGAAGATGAATTTGCTGCCCGCGGCGAAACCGTAACGCAGCGATTGTTAATGCTCAATGGAGAAATGATCGATGATCGGTTAACGACGCCTTTGAATTCGCCTGTCCGCGTCAGTGTACTTTCTCCAAATACGGAGCAGGCAATTGAAACAGTTTACCTAGCGACGTTGACACGTAGGCCCACCGCCAATGAACTGACTCATTTCAAATCGCAACTCGACCAGCTTCAAGGCACGGAACGAACAAAAAAGATTTTGGATATTTATTGGACGCTTGTTAATAGTATTGAGTTTGTTTGGAATCATTGAGCGAGAGCAGAGAGGCGAAAATTTGAGATTTGAGATTTGAGATTAAGAACGGCCAACTGAAAACTGAAAACTGAAAAACCATGAACAACCACTACGAAAACCATGCCTGTGGCAGTTTTGAACATTTTAGCCGGCGTTCAATATTGCGATTGGCTGGATTGAGCGGGCTGTCTTGGCTGACGCCGCTGGCGACGACGCTCGCTCGTGACGCAGAATCCAAACAAACGCCCCATGCCAAATCCGTAATCGTGCTGTGGCTGGAAGGCGCTCCGAGTCAACTTGAGACTTTTGATCCTCACCCGGGCACCGAAATCGCAGCTGGCAGCATAGCCCGTAAGACCAACGTCGACGGAATCCTGCTGGGTGAGGGGTTTGAGCAAACCGCCGAGCAAATGGACTCGATATCGTTAATCCGAGCTCTGACCAGCAAGGAAGGCGACCACAACAGGGCGATCTACAACATCAAAACAGGTTTTCGACCGGACCCAACGCTGGTGCATCCAGCCATCGGTAGCATGATCTGTCACCAACTGAATGAAGAAGCAGACGCCAAAGTCGATATTCCCCGACACGTTTCGATACTGCCTGGCCAGGCACCGGGGCGCGGCGGGTATTTGGGGGACGCGTACGATGCGTTCAAGATTTTAGATCCTCAAAATCCCGTCCCGGACGTCAAGGCTAGAGTCGAACAACATCGGCAGTTGAAACGACTCGATGATTTGCGAGTCATTGACAACGAGTTCTTGAGAGGCCGGCAAAATAACCGTGTCGTTCAAGGTTCAATGGGTAACCATAATCTGGACGCTGCACTTCAGATGATGTCATCCGAGCAAATCAAGGCTTTCGATGTTAGCTCCGTTCCCAAAGCGGAAAGGCTTCAGTTTGGAGATACGCCCTTCGGTCGAGGTTGTTTGGCTGCGGTCCGACTTATCGAAACTGGCGTGCGATGCGTTGAAGTAACCTTGGACGGTTGGGACACCCACGCCAACAACCATGAACTCCAGGCGGGCCGAATTGATATTCTGGATCCGGCCTTGGCTTCTTTGATCAAAGAACTAAAAAAACGCGATCTCCTCGATTCGACGATTGTCGTTTGTGGCGGCGAATTTGGACGCACACCCTGGGTTAACCCCGTTGGTGGGAGAGATCATTGGCCGCATGGGTTCAGCATCGCAATCGCCGGTGGCGGGATTCAAGGCGGCCGTGTCGTCGGTGCTTCGTCTCCGAATCCTAAACGAGATGCCAATGCGGAGGATCGCATCAAAGAACTTCAGAATTCGCATCCGGTCGAAGACGTTCATGCCACGATTTATGACGCCTTGGGAATTGACTATGAGCAGGAACTGGACACGCCGGTCGGTCGCCCGATGCAAATCTGCAAAGGAAAACCAATTATCGAGCTGTTTTAGCGATAAGTTTGGCGTGGCCCGATATCGTGACCGGGCGATACAATCTGACTTTGTAGGAATTGTTTCTTCAAATTATCCGATCATTGCAGATGGAATCCCTGGAAGCTCGAATCCAACGTGTCAGCCGCGAGGAAATCTCGATCGAGCCCTACAATTCGCTATGGCCGAAATGGTTTGAGAGCGAACGACAGCACTTGGTGCGTTGTCTCCCAAATGAACTTCTTCAGCGGATCGAACATTTTGGCAGCACGGCGGTTCCGGGGCTTGCGGCCAAGCCCATCATCGATATGTTGATTGGTGTTTCGAGTCTGGAGGCAACCAAAAAGCACATCGTCCCAATTCTGCAACGACAGGGTTACGAGTATTTTTGGCGCCCGACGTTTGGGGACGACGAATCGCCTTGGTATGCCTGGTTCATTAAGCGAGATCCATCGACTGGCAAACGAACTCACCATCTTCACCTGGTTGAGTCTTCATTTACCGAGCATTGGGACCGTCTGCTGTTTCGCGACTATCTGATTGCACATCAAGAAATCGCCACAGAATATGCGCGGCTGAAAGTTTGGCTGGCCGAGCAACATCCCCAAGATCGAGTGGAGTACACGAAACGCAAAACTGAGTTTGTTACTCGGATTACGCGCCTCGCAAAACAGGAGTTCCCGAAATAGAGCAGTTCCAAAATTGATTTGCACTTGTGTCATCCTGAAACGAGGCACGAGTTGAAGGATCTCCGTGAACCAACGAGAGATTCTTCAGTCGCAAGCTCCTTCAGAATGACAGTGGCTGAATACCAATTTTTGAAATGCTCTCGATTGGGCGACGCGCACTAAAAAAGGCCACACATTTGCGTGGCCTGTTGTGTTAATTATTTTTCTCGGGGTTGGTTTAGAACAATCCGCCACCACCGCCGCCGCCCAAGCCGCCGCCACCAAGACCGCCGCCACCGCCCAAGCCGCCACCGCCTAGACCGCCGCCACCAACACCGCCACCGCCACCGCCGGTCGCATTATTCGCGTCGCCGAAGATGTTGAACGTGTCGACACGAGTGACCTGATTAAAGAAGGGAGACGCACTGACCATTACGTACAAACGATCGGAGGTTGTCGCGTGATTGACGAACATGAATGTACCTTCAAACAGTTGCGTGATCTCAGGACGATATCCGACTGCACGGGGCCGACGAATTCGATTTGCCGCCGGGCCACCGTCTGTCGAGCTTTCAGCATCCGATTCCGCTTCGTAATACTCGCTTGCAGCACTGGGTGAGTAACCATCGGCGAGCTGCTGCGCGAGAACTCGTCGGTTCACGGCAAACTGCATTTCGGAAACGGATTCGACCGTGTGTTCTTCTAACGACTCCTTCAAGCGACCATCCTTCAATTCAAAGAGAACCAACGTTCCCTTTTCATCGACTTCAAGAAACTTCTGTTGGCTGGCCTCTTTGTCGGTCCGGAAGTGGTTGTAAATCGCCACGGAAACTTTGCCCGCTGTAACTTCCCCCCAGACTTTGCGGACCAGCAAGCGATAATCGCCAGAGAAGCCTTTCGGCAAGACGTAGTATTCAGTCATTTCGCCGTTTTGGTTGGCGCTGGCGTAATCGTCGCCCATCATGATGCCTCCCGCAGTCGTGCGAGGCGACTGTCGTGAGCAAACTGTTCCACCGGGCTCTTCAACGTAGATGTCGATGTCAGCATCTCCGGTCCAGCTGACTTTTACGATGCAGTCACGGTACAACGCTTCGTCTAGTAGGTGGTTGAATGCGTCAAGTTCGTCTTTTCGATTTTCTTTCGCCAGTTGTTTGCGAACTGCCTCGGCCGCGTAAATTGCCTGTTTGACAACTTGTCGATGGTTTGGCCAGGCTTGGCTGAGGATTCCCAGTGAGGCCCATTGGATTCCTTCAACGTCGTTGATTTTTTGAGCTGCATTGAGCCCAATCACATATGGCTCGGGACGATTCGAGCTGTCCTGAACAAGTTCTTGAAGCAGGCGAATCGAGCGTTTTTCCATCCCGTGTTTTGCCATATAGTCAGCCGCAAGCATTGCGTCTTCGAAATTCCTGGACAAGTCGACGGTCGACATCAAAGCTCGTTCAATCTCAGCTTTGGGTTGATCGGCAATTTGCATCGCAAGGACCAGAGCTTCATACATCCAGGGAGCTGACTGATTGTTTTTCAACGCGCCTTGGATCAATCCAATGACCTGGTCAGTATCTTTTTGCTTCATCAGTCGACGGACGGTCAGACGAACGTCTTCAGGTGACGCATGATTTTTCTCAAAGTAGTTTGACCACGCTGCCAGATTCGATTGACCCGGATCAAGCTCTACGCTCAAGAAACGAGCCGCGTTTCGGCGATTCGAGACCTTGTTGGAAACGTGTTGGGTTTCTTGGTCGTCGGCTGAATTGAGCGTGTCGTCGATACAGAAAATTCCGCCACCGCCACCGCGTCCGCCGCCGCCGCCACCGAATCCACCGCCACCGCGGCCACCGCCACCGCCGCCGAATCCACCACCACCACCTCCTCCGCCGAGTCCACCGCCGCCGGAGTTGTTTCGAGGTGCCACGAGATCACCGACGTTGTAAACGTTGGTCACGAAGAATTCGGGATCACTGGCAACGTCCAGGGAGATGATTCGAAGAACTTCATCACGCACGATAAAGGTTGCGTTATGGGGCTTGAGCATTAAACGTAGTGCGTTCTTGAGGCGGATACCGCTGACTTTGAACGTAATCGGCTCGTCTTCAGCCAGCGAATCGTCACGGGCCGTTTCATCAAGAACGATATTGATTCCGTAGTCATCTGTCAGGCGGTCCATGATTTCTTCGAATTCGGTTTCTTCCTCATCAAAGAATGCAGGTTCATCCAAGGCTCGAAGAATCTCTTCGTCTTTGTCGTTGCCCGACAATCGAACATCCTGGTACTTCGCCCGGGCTGCTTTTTTGCGAGCCCATTCTTCAGCGTCTGGGAACACGAGAGGAGGATTACCAGGGAATGGCATCGCTGATTTCTCAGATTCCAAAAGGGTGGCCAGGAAATTGAAATCGCGCTTTCGACCCAATTCGAATTGAAGTCGATATGCGTAACTCACACGGGCTGTTCCATCCGCTGCAACCGCTTCAGGACTGTTCGGATTGAGCGTCATTGCCTGGTACGCGATTTCACGGGCTTCATCATAGTTGGTCTCTTTCATCAGCGAATCGAAACGGTTGAGCAACTGTGACAATTGCTCTTCACGGCGTTCGTAATCGCGAATGGATCGCTCGTACTCAAACGCGGCCGCCATGTTTTGATCACGAAGCGCCATCCGGTCATCGAAGCTCAATTTTCGTTGGCGGGCCGTCATCAAAGCTGAGACCAGACGATTTCGCAGATCTTGACCTCGATTGGGGTCAATTTGCGTTGTCTGATCAAGAATGTCGATCATGCCCTTGATTCGGTCGATGGCCTGCGCCGGTGCACTAGCCATTTCTTCACGAGCGCGAGTCAATTCATATTCCGTTTGAGCGGTTAGCTTTTCGGTAAGAACATTGATGCGATCTTCTTCGGATTGAATCAGATTCTGAGTTTCTTTGGCGCCCTGGCCGAGAAGACGTTGGACATCATCTTGTGCAGGTTGGCCGACGGCCTTGAAGCTGTCTTCCGTCTCAACGATCGCAGGTTGTCCAGGTACCGACAGATCAACTTCGTCTTGAGCGGGAGGCGCAGTCAAATCTTCTTGCGGAGCTGGCGTAGCGTCATCCGCCGCAGGTTCTGCTTCGTCTTGTTTTTCGCCCTCGAAAGCATCCGTCGGTTCTTTGTCATCAAACGGATCTTTTTCTGGCGAGTCTTGAATCGCGTATGAAGCAGCTTCCGAAAGTACGAATGCCTCGGTGTTGTACGGGTCTTTTTTCAACGCGGCTGAAGCGAGTGTTTTCGCTGCGGTGGCGTTTCCGGTCGCCATCGCCTGTTGACTCAAATCACTCAATTCACGTGATTTTGCAAAAACGACACGGCCCGCTTCCCGCAGACCATTCGAGCCAGCCGTTGGCAAAGACATCCCATTATCGATGCGAGCGTCCTGAATCAATTGAGGCAGAAACGCGAAATCATCGTTGCTGGGTTCAGCCTCGACCGGCCACGTCAAGGCCGTCTTTTTCCCGTTAAGCTGGCCTTCAATTGCGATTTCCATTTCGCCCCGCGATTTCAGCGTGCCGACAAGGATCGTATCACGATCGGTTCTCAACGGAGGAACCATCTTTGGAAATGACTCCGAAATTTGCTCAGGCATCTTTGTGGTTGCAGGCCAAAAGATTGAACCGTGAATCGTCGCAGCCAAACCGATCGCACCGTTTTGCATAGCCATCTCTTCGTCGCTGTCAACGAAGAAGTTGCCACCGGTGTGGTTCGCCAACGCAGCCAACAGCTCAATGTCACGTTCCGGCCCAATTGCGTAGCTGGATACCGAAATCTGATTGGCCACAAGTTTTTTCACTTCGGCTTCAAACTTGATCGTCTTCAAAAGACCGCCGCGGGTTACACCGTCACCGATATACACCACGCTTTTGTTGCGATCGTTCGTCGCAGCAAAACTGCTGGATGCTGACTTGAGCATTCCCGCCATATCCGTCGAACCTAGCGAAACTCGCTGTTTCAGGTTTTCAATGGCGACCCCAATTTCATCACTATCCGGACGGAAGAAGTCTTTTGTCAGCTCAACTGGATCGAGATCAATCGCAACCAGTTTCACGCGGTCTTCCGCATTCAGACTGGACAATAATATCTCAAGCGTTGAGATCGAATCTCGCTTGAAGATACCGGCCTGCGAAGCAGATGTATCGACGTACACGACCACATCGCTGGCGCGTTGTACGGGTTCGACTTTCGGTGAGATGCTCATTGCAAACGTCGTTTCGCCAAGCGAATTATCAAAGGTCGCCATTCTTGGACCTTCGTAATGTCCACCCAACAACCCGAGTAGGTTTTCGGCTAACGAAACCGACTGCGTGCAGAGTGCAAGCAGTGCGACTGACATAGCTCTAAACGCGACTTTTTCCAAGCTGCGTACAGACATAATTGACTCCAACACCGAAATGATAATCTTAAGGAATGCGAGTTCCGGAATCGCGCATTCCCTGCCTTGCCCTAATTCTTGGGCCAAAGGTGGCCACCTAATTATTCTATTTGATCGTGTTCAATACGCTACCAAAAAACCCCGAAATTGCCGTGCTTGACAAATCGGAACAGCCGTTAAATCCCCTAATCTGCGATCGCTTCCACAAGTTATTTGCCGAGTGAAAGCGACCGAGATCACCTTTATGGCACAAAAAGGAGTTCGGACGATGACCAAGAGCGGCTCAAGAATTCCGAAGATTGGCCAAGAATCAGCAGCAAGGGCCTCTTCGGACGGTAGCACGTCCCGATCGTATCGTCTAAGTCCTTTGTTAAACGTGCCTGCCCAGATGAACATTGTAGCGTTTTGAGGCATTTTTGCAAACCAATGTTACCACTTTAACATCGGTTATGGAGGCACGTTGAACTAGCAATTTGGCACGAATCCGGTTGTCAGAGGAGTTTCCGTAACAGCATTTGTGCGAGAATGACTGCTCGAATCGAATTTGCCGTAATGAAACCGGTTGGCGACCCATAGGATGAAGAGGATTGTGAGCATTTGGCTAACCTGCTGAGACAGTTGGCAACGATTTGATCGGCATTAACGACTGGCAGAATTACCTGATATGGTGCTGATTCTCGTCTTCTGCGATCGATTCTGAGGGACAAATTGAGAATACACCTGAAAACGAGGACTCCACGATTCGGAATTCAGCCGTTTGCCAGAATGAGATGAATGGGTCCGCCAATTCGCGAAAATCGAGCGAATCTGCGATTTGACTGATGAGCGAAATAACCGGATTGAAGTTTTCTAGGAGCAAGCGAAAACGTTGAATTTGAGTTGCCAAGGTCATTTCCAACCCAACTCTATCGTTGATCGTCGTGGATGCGGGTTGGTAAGACATGAACACGACTTCCCAGCGATCGCAATCTCCATAATATTGCCAATAGGCGTCCATCGTTTCGTGAGGCTTGGACAAATCCCGGAAAGGCATTTTGTTAATGGGCGGCCCGATTTCGATTGGAGTTGAGATTTGTTGAGCCCGCGTTCGCCGGTTTCGTAGTGGACTGGCCGCTCGTGTGAAACCGCCCTTTTCGGCTGCCATCGTAGCAAATCGACGCATGCTGTTGGCGAAGTTAACGACGATCGGAGTAGCACTTTGAATGGTCTCGTTCATTCGAACGGTCGTCCACCGCCCGAAATCAGTTGACTCCGACTCGATATTGTTGCCAGTTCCGATTGCGTTTGCGTTTTCCACAACGAAGCAGCATTCGAAGGGGCATGTCGGCGTTGGAAGCACATCGGGCAGAGATTTTTGGCTGACTTCGGTTTGTCTGATAACGTCTTGCAAAAACCGGCAGTCAGGAGATTGGAGCGTTCGTAAGTTCTTTAGATGAGACGGCCCACCGGCGCTGGCTCGGTTTGGCTCGTGAGGATTGGCGTGAGATGTATGGGTGAGGGAAAAAATCAGGGTGGTAACCAACAAGCATGTGGCAATACATCGTGCCATCGGATTCAGCCTCCGTGTCGATTGGGTTTGATCGCTGCGCGATTTCGCGTTATTTTTTGTTACGGTTGGAGCTCAGACGGTAACTGCCCCTAGTGTCCGAGTTAATCTATCGGCGAGGGCCAAACCGTTACTGTTGGGCAAAGGTTAAGTGTCAGGCAAAGGCTTCGGATGGTGCACCGTTTTTTCGGTCTGCACTGATCATGACGAGAGGCACTTGGTCAGGCATGACAGTGTTGATTACATCAATCGTTGAACCAATTTGAGAGAGCTTCGTATTATTGCCAAGACCAGAATCGGCGGTGGCAGTCACCGCATGAGTTGGGCTTTCATAATTCATCCATTCAAATTCTTGGGGAAAATCATCTTTGGCAACGACTAGTATTTCGTCTCAACTCATTTTTCGGGTAGTGGACGAGGCGACGAGTCCTCAATACAAAGGTTTTGACAAAGGACTCGTCGCCTCGTCCAATACGTTCAATCCGAAAACCAAGCTGCCGCGGACTACGAGTGCGTGTCGCACGTACGTATCGCGGTCGTGGCGCTCTGATTGCCGGGCGAAACCGACGAAAAGACGCCAAGCCTAAGCCAAACGCGCTCGAAGACAAGTTTCTGAAAAACGTCCATAAAAAAAACGGTTCTCGACATCGAAACGGATCGAAAATCAAATGAAAAGCGTGAGGAGACATTCATGAAAACTATTTTGATTTCCAGCATTTTGTCCGCATTTCTTGGAGCGTTATTTGCCGTTGTTTTAGTCCAAGGGACACCCAGTATTCATGCTTTTCAACCGTTGCAATCCTCGACGCTACAGCAACCTGGATATCAACAGCCTGCGATCAACCTGCCGGCATTGGGGTACAACAACGGCGCCCAGGCAGTTCCCGTCAATCGAGTCCTTAGCGGTGAAGAACAAACCAATATCTCGGTTTACGAAAATGTGAACCGCAGCGTGGTCAATATCAACACAAAAGTAAATCGTCCCGACTTTTGGTTTCTAACTGCGGAACCGGAAGATGAAGGTTCCGGTTCAGGATGGGTTTTGGATAAACAAGGTCATATCGTCACCAACTATCATGTGATCGCCGGCAGTGACTTCATTTCTGTGACTTTGTTTGAAGGTGACCCGTTACCGGCAAAAGTCGTCGGTGCGGATCCGTCCAATGATGTCGCCCTGTTGAAAATCGCCGCGCTGCCAGAATTGCTTTTTCCGGCGCAACTTGGCGATTCAAGCACGCTTCAAGTGGGTCAAAAAATTCTGGCGATTGGAAATCCGTTTGGCTTGGAACGTACGATGACGGTCGGCATC
This sequence comes from Planctomycetaceae bacterium, assembly GCA_024638965.1. Classification (GTDB taxonomy): domain Bacteria; phylum Planctomycetota; class Planctomycetia; order Pirellulales; family Pirellulaceae; genus Mariniblastus. The sequence goes on along the minus strand of JAHEJI010000081.1, from coordinate 12,053 downwards.
GTCTCCAGTCTCGGTCGATCATTACGTTCAAAAAGTGGCCGCTTGATGAAGAACATCATTCAACTTGACGCCGCACTCAATCAAGGAAACTCGGGCGGGCCTTTGCTTGACGGAGGCGGAAACGTCGTCGGTATGAACACCGCGATTGCGTCGCTGACTGGCGAAAACACGGGCGTTGGTTTTGCGATCCCAATTAACACGATTCGGCGTGTGGTTCCGCAATTGAAGGAATTTGGGCAAGTCCAGCGAGCCTCGCTGGGAATCGATTTGTTCTGGAAGTCGTCTCGAGGGATCGGCGTTGCTCGTGTTATTCCAAACGGGCCAGCCGACAAAGCCGGATTACAAGGGATCAAAATCGAAACCCAAATCATCCGCCGAGGTGGTTACGCCTATCGACGACAAATTCCAATCAAAGAGTCAGCGGATCAAATCATCGCGATCAATGGAATTCCAATCGATTCTACCGATGATTTGCAGGAATCACTCGATCAATTCAAGCCAAATCAGACCGTCACCGTAACGATTTTGCGACAAAATCAAACACTGAACGTTCCCTTGACGTTGGGTTTGGAAAGGTAGAACCTGTGTTCTAGAGCCCGTTTGGTTTAAGTTTGGCTCTTTTCGTCGGTTTCGCCCGGCAGTCAGAGCGCCACGACCGCTTTACGTCCGTGCGACACGCACTAATCCCATTCAAATTACGAGGTGCGCAGGTGGCTGCATTTTCCGTCATTCTGGCTGCGGCTGGCAAAAGTAGCCGTTTCCGTGATCCCAATTACAAGAAACCGTTTGCCCAGCTAAAACGTAAGGCAATTTGGCTGTATTCGGCGGAGCTGTTTCTGAAACGGTCCGACGTTAAACAAGTCGTCATGGTCATTTCGCCGAATGACAAGGAGGATTTTGTTTCCCGTTTCGGGCCCAACCTCGCTGTGATGGGAATCGACATTGCGATCGGGGGTGAACAGCGAGCTGACTCGATTCAAAACGGACTCAAAAAGGTCGATCAACAGTCGGATTTCGTTGCCATCCACGATGCGGCTCGACCTTGCATCCATGCCGATCTTATCGAAGGCGTTTTTCAAGCGGCCATCAAACATCAAGCCGCGATTCCCGCGATTCCGGTCAACAGCACGTTAAAACGATCGGCCGACGGAAAACAGATCGACCAAACAGTAGAACGTAACGATCTCTATCTTGCTCAGACTCCGCAGGTATTTGCTCGCGACTTGATTATGGATTTGTATTCCAACCGCGGCAACTTCCAGCCTACCGATGAAGCGCAGCTTGCCGAGAAAGCCGGACACAAAGTTGCCATCGTCCCAGGTTCACCGCTCAATATTAAGATTACCACCAAAGCCGATATTCGGCTCGCCAACGCGTGTTTGGATTCGATGCCAACGACCAAGTTCGACGCGCCCATTCATCCGTTCGCCGATGACGGACTCTGGCGATGAGATCCTTCGTCGAAATACTGAATTTCAAATTTTCAAATGCAAAATTTGAAATCTAAAATTTCATATTTCAAATCGCTTCCAGGCAATGCCGCGGCACTCACCCGGGTACGTCGCTGATCGAGTAGACCGGGAAGGGAACAAAAAACGCGTCGCCCTTGGGCAACGCGTTTAACACAAATTTCCGACCTCCGACCTCCGAATTCGAACTAGTCCCACCACCAGTTGCCGATGGAATTATCGGGGCGAGCTTCTTTGGATTTTCGATCGAGGACGCCGTCTCGGTCCGTTGCAAGCACGTCAGCCGAGATGACTTCGTGTGCATCAAACCGAATGCCGCCACTGATGCCGACGACGGTGTGCTTCACCGTTGAAGACTTTTTGCGTTGGCTGATCACACGATGATTCATCACCGAGTTTACTTCGGTCGCCGTATGCTCAAGTTGCGGTTGGTAACTTAACCGGTCATTCTTTGCTTCGCCAAAATACGTCAAGTTCCAATCGACTCGATCGGCCAATCCCTGATGGCGGACAATCGAGGAAACCAAAGCCAGATCAAAAACGTTCTTCAATTGATTGTAGACCGGATAGGCGTCGGCGATTTTTTCGAAATGCTTCGTAAAGTCTCGCGCGAACTCGCGGGTCGGACCGTCCGATTGACCCGTGTGAATTCGCCGGCCAACGTCGTCAATCATCTCGTTTTCGCTAAGAACTTTGACGCCAGTTCCGGTAAATGTAAACGTCTCGCGATCTTTGTCGGTAACGACATCATCATAATTCAACGTAAACCACCAGCGAACGACATCCAAGGGCGGCAAAGTCCCGTCTGCTTGTAGCTGGATCCGAGCCAAATAGCTGGGAACCTCGGGAACAGACTTTTCAAGCCCCATTCCAACCAGCTTCATTCGATAATCGGCTTCGACCAGAACGCGTCCAGCGTGTGTTTGCGGATCAATTCCGAACACTTCTACGTCTTGACGACCGAGTGTGGTCCGCAATTGATTTCGCCATGCCTTGCCTTTCAGTTTGGAAGTCGACAAGACTTTTTTGGTTTCGGCAAGGTTGCTTTCGCGCGGAGTAATTGCACAACCAAATTTCCCATTGTTGCCCCAGGCGTTGCGAAGACAGACAACCAGGTCATCAAGTTTCAAAACCGGCTTGCCCGTATCCTCGTTGACCAAACGGCCTTCATTGTCTTCGATCCATGGACCGGCGGGACCAGCCACAACGATGTCTCCCGTTTCAGGAAACACCATCAAGTATTCGATTTCATAGATGCCAGCCAGGTTTTGCATATCTTCATCAGCAGCCAGTCCCTGGGCGGCACGCAATTGAGCCTCGCGTTCCAAACGCGTGATCGAGACTTTGCGAAGCTTGCTGGGGAAATTCGATTTCCGGTTTCCGGAATCGATGCGAGCGTTATCGCGAAGTTTTTTTAACGCCAGCGGCGAGTCAACTCGCAGCTTTTTTAACAACCCGGTACTGTCGACGTAGACGCCGGATGGATAAGCCTGAATCGTTCCATCGCCGTTGGTGTCGTCCCAACTGTCCGGACTAATCACAGATCGGATCAGTTCGATTAACGGTTCAAAGTCGGCTTCCGTAATACCGCCACGATTTCCTCGCGGCGAATTCGTGGGACTACCGAAACCTCCGCCGCCCAACAATGAGTCTCCCGACTCTGGCGATCCGTAGTTGGAAAACGCATACAACACTTGCGACCGGTCGACATCGTTGTTGATTTGCCCAGCTGACCGAAACGCCGGCCCTCGAGCTCCTGATGTGAACTGCGCGTGGGCAATTCTCTTCATGGCCGCATCGGATTCACCTGGTCCAAGCTTCTTTGCCAACTCTAACGCGAGCGGAAACTCGCCGGATTGAATGTGCGCGTTGATTTGCTGTTCGAAAGTCGAACTGGGTGACTGTGCGTCCAGTCTTGATGCAGGAATTGCGAGGAGCGCAAAACCCATGATCGATAACAAGATGAGCTTCCGCCAACCTGACAGCCCGGAAGAGCAGATCTTGTTACTGCGCTGCCCCCTCGGCGACGAAAAATACCTCTGCATTTGATGTTCCCTTGTGCTGGCCCCTGTACTAAACATCGCCAAATTAGTCGCTTCCGTCAAGCTAATTGCGAAATATGTGGCCCTACCTACAAAAAAATCCCCCTTTAGCCATCGGCCAAAGGGGGACACTATGAGATGGTTCTTCAAAATCCTGTCTAGTTTTTGTCAGCGCCAAAAAAGCTTGCGGACCCTGGTAATGGAATTGGCTGGTCGATGCCTGTGGGATTAGTTATGACCTGGGAGCCGTTTATTGCACTGGAATTCATCATTCGATAGTCGATAACAGGCGAGCGATTTCCCGCGAATCCAATTGAATTAGCGTCCTGAATGTTGGCCGGCATATAGGAAGTCGTTGCATTGCCTCCACGTTGATTCGTCAAACTACCTTTATATGAACTTCTGAAATCACCCGAGCCATAATCGGCTCCAACAAACTGTTGAAAGTAACCGCCGTTTGTTCCGCAAGTTGAGAAACTGTTTCGGCTGGATCTTCGTGCGAACAAGCCACCACCTGAGTGACGACCATGCCGGGAACTCAAGCAGTCATCACTGCAGCAACCGCTGGATTGACGATGACGATGTCGCGAGAACAGTCCGCATTTACCACAACCTCCACCACAACCGTCGTCACATCCGCCGCATCCGTCATCACATCCGCCGCATCCGTCATCACATCCACCGCAACCGTCGTCACACCCGCGTGATCTTGAAAAGAGCTTGCAGCCGCCACCGCCGCATCGTGATGCGCGTCCGCCGCCGCAACCGCCACCGCATCCATCATCGCAACAAGGGGTTGCGGCCGCTGGCCATCCAAAGCAATCGCCGCAACCACCACAACCGCGTGCGCCGCGATTACGATGACATCGTTTGCCAAAGAATCTTCCGCCGCCGCAGGTGTCTCCGCAACCATCGAGACCACCACAATCGCCTCCGCAATCACTGGCCGGAGCTGCGCATCCGCAACCTGTGCCGCCCCCACCGTGACATCTTCGGCCTTGGAACAGTTTGCATCCGCCGCCGCACGAACTCTGTTCGGAACAATCATCAACGCAATAGTTGGCCCACAGTGAGGCAGCTTCGGCGTAGCCTATTCCCCGACCACAATTTGATCCTGCAGCTGGTGCTGCGTTACTGTTGATGCCGTAACTGACATTTGAAGCTGCACATCCACAGTCCTGAACTGCGTAAGCATTTGTCCCAAACGCCAAGACGACCGCGACAGCAACGACTTTAAGACTTCGTAAAATCATTCTGTTTACTCCTGGTTTCAAAAAAAATGTTTCTTACCCATACCGTTCGCCGCCGTCTCTAAGCTTCGTTGAAAACAGTCTCTGCCTTTATCTCTCAGAGTTCCCTGGTGTTATGAATGACAAGAATGTCATCAAGGAACTCTACTTATCGCCCAAAACTGCTACGGTACGGATATGAATTAATTACCAACTTTCACGCCACGTACGACTCGCACGCAACTGTGTTTCCAAAAGTGAACATCGTCGGGATCAAGAAAACGGAATAAAAAAACTTGGCGATCTGTGGAACTTAGTCGCTACCGAACGCACGTTTTTACAGAAATGAGTTACCGTTCAATCAGGGAAGATTGATGAGTCGTTTGCATTTGACATCCAGTTCTTTTGCTATCGAACAGCTAAGAAATGAGTGCACTTTATTCGGCACGTTTCGCAAAGTTTCGCAGCGGCATGGGGTACAGATAACCGATTCGATCCAGGTGTTGCGATTCGAACGCGGCAGAATTGTTACCAACCCACTATTTTCACGCTCGGGAATCGAGACCGAAAGCTTGTTCAGACAGACTCTGCGGACCAGGAAGACTTTGTTGCTGCTGGTTTGACTGGGGTGCTTCGAAGAAAAACACAACAGATTCTGTATTCGCCAATCTTGATTTGAGCGCACGGCAAGAACTAATTGTTTGGCGCCCAGGCGCCGCTTGTGGCTGGGCGTCAACCGCAATATTGTTCAAAGTTTGGTTCTTCATCCTCGAAGACGAACTAGTCATCCTGAACCGAGTGGAGCGAGGTGAAGGATCTCTCGTGTTTTTGCGCGAGATTCTTCGGTCGCTAAAGCTCTCTCAGAATGACGTGTTCTGCGTTCAATCAAGACTTGGCACGGTATTGGCGTTAAAAGAAAAAACTTTGGTCATTAAGAAGAAACACAATTACCCGCCAATCACGGGCGCGTTTGACTCGTTCCAGAAGTCTTCATTCCCAGAAATATCGATCGGAGAATCGAAATTGGGCGAAATGTAAACCAATTCGTGTCTCAAACGATGCTCGATTTTCTGATCGTCAACAATTGCGGAAAGCTCATATTCAAGCTCGGGATCGTATTCATCCGTCTTGAGCGTGACGTTCGATTCAAACACGGGCTCCGCAACTGGTAAAGAATCTACGATCTCCACGTTGGTCATTGGAACCACGTTTGGTTTTGCATAATCCGTAACTGTCGCTTGAGAGTCAAAAACCTCGCGGTGATTTGGCAGCAGTTTTACTTCAGCATTCAACGAGTGGAACAGGTCCGCCATGTGCTCGTGACAAGTGAACATCAGGATCTGATATCCGTTGCGCGAAAACTCGCATAATAATTCAGCGGCTTGGCGAGCTCGACGCGAATCGAAGTTGACCAGTACATCGTCCAGAACCATTGGCAACACTGCACCGCGGCGAGCGTAGGCTCCCACCAACGCCAACCGCAGACTCAGATAGACGGCTTCACGGGTACCACGGCTCAGTTTGTCGACGGTAATCGTTTCATCATTCAAGTTATCAACCAGCAACTCTTCGCCAACCAGGCGCGTCCAGATTCGGGTGTAGTGGCCTTCGGTAAGCCGCTCAAGGTAGGTCGACGCTTCCTTTAACGTTTCGGGTTGCCGTTTGGATTCGTAACTCTCCCGAATGGTTTCCAGCATCTTGGTGCTGGTTGCCAAAACTTGCCATTGTTTTTTGAGGTTGGCAATCTCTGCATCGATGGCGTTAAGTTCAAGACGAGCTTCACAAAGGCGAGAATCTTCGCCCAGCATCTTGACCTCCTGTAAAAACTCACCGCGCTGTTGATGAAGCTTGGTTTGTTGCTCTTTGACTCGATCAATCTCGGCCTGGATCGTCTCCCAACGCTTTTCCAAACCGGTGATTCCGTAGGCGTCGAGATATTCCCTCAATTCATCCTCTTCGAAACTTGCACCGAGGGCTGCGTTGATTTGTTCCGTCAAGCTGTTTCGTTGGTCAACCAGTTTGCCACGCTGTTTGTGTTTGACGTCGAACTGACGATAGTCATTTTCGGTGTCAGCTCCAACCTTTGAAAGCAGGCGGCGTTTTTGACCAAGCAACTTTTCAAGTTCGCGTTGACCCTTCGCCAGTTTCGATCGGAGTGCCCGGTATTTGTTGGCAAATTCCTTCCGCGTATTGACGAGCGATCTCTGTTCGTGAAGCGCATGCGTCAATTGATTCAGTCGTTCCAGCAGATCTTCACTTTCATATTCCAGCCCCACATCGTTAAAGAGCACGTCGGCCCGTTTGCGAAGTGCGTCAAGTTCTTTGTTGCGTTCCAAAAGTTCGTGTTGATACTGGTCCAAACGGGTGTGAAAACCGGTGATGCGAGACGATCGCTGCGTGATCTCTCGCAGTTGAAGCGGTTCCAGGGCGTCTGGCAAACCGGCGGTTCGCAAAGCGGCTCGCCAAACCTCTTCAATCTGTTCGACTTCTTGTTCTTGAGCGACGATGCGTCTTCGCAATTCTTCCAGGTTGGCCCGTGTGTTGTGAAGTCGATTCTCCAAAGGAACAAGATCTTCGATTCGGGACAAACGGCTTTCCGCGTCTTTCAACTCCAGATCCCATTGGCTGACCGATTCCGGGAGTTGGCGTTCAATCTCATCGCGTTCGGCTTTCGCGCGTTTTAGCTGTTGTCGGATAATGTCAATCTGGTGCTGGAAATCGTCCAGTTCGTCTTTGGCGACTCGTTCCCAATGGTACTTCAAGCCTGCCGAAATGAATCCGCAGACGAGTCCCATTAACATCAATAGCGCGCCCACATCCTGCGCCGCTCGGCCAAACTGGCTTGCTTGCGTGAATAGGTCCATTAATCCGAACCCGAACAGGATCACGCCCATGATAAAAACGACGCCGATGATGGACAATTTTCCGACCGGAAGAACTTGATCATTAACCACATCATCAATGTCGCGTTCAAGTTCAGAGCGAGAGCGATTCAGTTTTTCAATTTTCTCGCCGAGCTCAATACGCCGACGAAGCCGATTAACGTAGCGACTCGTCTCTTCCAACGTGCCAGCGGCTCCATCGTCGGAAAGGCTGTCGCCAAGTCGTTCTTCGTGTTGTCCGAGTTCGAATCCAGTTTTATCAAGTTCCTGCTTGAGACGCTTAAGTCGATCACGCTGTTCAAGTACTTTTTTGGCGGTCGTTTTCAGGCCACTCAAGCCGCGGTTGCCCAGGTCTTTAACGTCTTTGGCGCGAATTTTCAATTGCGTACCCAATCCGTCAACTTCACCGACGAGGCTGTTTTCAAGGTTTTCAACTTCACTGCTCAGCCGGTTGGCCTGTCGTTGCAACGATTCAACCCAGGGCGAATGTTCGGCGATCGCTTCGATACGGGTTTTTTCGGCCCACAGTTGCCGATTGATGGGCAACTCCAACGCTTCTTTCTTGATGTTTCTTCGTTGAAACTTGATCTGATCGCTTCGCTCTCGCTGCTGCGAAATTCGCTCGTTCAATTTGTCAAGTTGCTCAACGGAAATATCTCGCGGGTCGGGTAGCTTGCCAAATGAATGAATCTGGTCGGTCAGATTTCGACGGTTTTGCCAACGATCGCTAATTTGCATCGAGACTTCAACCAATCTCGCTTCGCGTTCGAGTCTTGCCAGCTCACCATTGATATCTTCCAGTTGATTGGAAACGTCCGTTGTTTGAGCCGCAATTCGAGACCATCGCTTGGAACGATTCTGCAAGTCGTCGACTTCACGCAACAACTCCATTCGGCGTTGATTCAGCTGGGCCAGACGAGACTCATTTTTTGGTTGCGTTGACCAGATGGCTTCGCGTCGTTGCTTTTGATCCCGCATCACATCGATCAGGGAAACGCGATCCAGTCCACTGGTCAGTTTGTAAAGATGTTCGGCCGCGTCAGTGCTGTTGAGGGCACCCAGTTCCTGAATTTCGCGGAGGCCGATGGCAAACACGTTGTTGAATATGGACTCATCGATATCGGAAATCAGGCTGCTTAGTTGACCACGACCATGGACGACACCGTCTTGCATGTTGGTGACGGCGAGGTCGCCGACCGGATCGGACAAGCGGTTTGGATCAACGTGCCGCTGCACTTCGAACTGGCCGATTGGGCTTTCGATTTCCAGCGAACCGCCCGCGAGTCCGCCGTAGACTGGCGGAATGTACTTTTCGCGTCGTTCTTCCGAGAATCCAAACAACATGGAACGGATGAACTGCATCAACGTGGTTTTACCGGCCTCGTTTTGACCGCAAAAAATTGTGATGTCATCCGCAAGAGACTCGACGGTGAGCCCTTTCCAAATGCCAAAGCCATCAACTTGGAGATCAGTAATCTTCACCGCGCTCACTCCTTGTCGCAGTTAGTTCAACTTCTGTAGGTCGGTCTGTCCCAGACCGTCAACTGCCGAGCCAGCTCGGCATGCGAGCCCGAACAGGCTCGCCAACAATTCAGGTGTTAACCTTACTAAGCATTTTGTGTGGTTTCAACTTCTTTAGGTTCGCGACCGGCAGCCAAGTACTCGATACCAACCATCGCTGCCGCTCGAAGAATCTCTTCTCGACTGGTGTTTTTTACGTGTCCGATACCGGCCAACAAGTCAACTTCGACGGAGTTTGGCAAGTAATCGTGAAGGGCAAGCTTAAGGGAGTCGTCACTTTGATAACGACCAACGGCTCGCAAATATTCACCCAGGATTGTGTCTTCCTCATACCACGTAATTGGAAGCGAATCAGGCGGCTCAATCTCAAGTTTCACCGACCAGATGCCTCGATCCGATCTGCCAAATTCATCACGTAACCACTCAAGCAATTCTGCCGACCATTCGTGATTTCGAATCGACGGATGAAATTCGCCGGTTGTCGTGAGAAACCAATTGATCAGGATCGTGATTTCGTTGGTGTCGGCTGCGATTTTCATCGCACGTTCGGCCAGCACGTCTTTCAATTCTTGTTTTTTCACGTTTTCGGCAATCGCGACCTTTTGGGGTTTCCAACGTACAGTGTCGGTTTCAACCGCTTGGATTTTGAGTTTCCCTGTCGAATCCACCCGACAGATTTTGCAACCGCGCGGCCCTGATTCTCGTGGCAATCGACCCTGAGGCGTACCTGGATAGGAGACAGCTGAGCCGGATTTTTCCAGCTTGTTAGCTTTATGGCGACCGCCCAACGCCCAGTAGCGGATATTCTGCGTTTCTATCGCTGTCGAATCGAATTGGTCATTCACGACGTGTGTCAGCGCAATGGGAAACGGGTCGTTGATGTCTGCTGAAAAATCTGCTGACGTGCGGCGGCTTTCCTCGTAACCGCTGGCATGAATCGTAGCGATAACTTCGCCCCCGCGGCGATGGGCAACTTGTTCAACATACGATGAAGTGAACGTCACAACGTTTTCTGGTAGTTCAATTGAGCTGGGCCAGCGGTCGGGTGGATCGACGGTGCCGGCACACCAATAGACGGCGATATTTTTTTCCGCCAGCCGCTCAAATTGACTCAACAGAAACGCGGCTGACCTTGGTCCGGCAAGCTCCATGTTGTAAAGATCACCAGCCAGCAAAACGAAATCGACTCGTTCGGCCATCGCCAAATCGAAAATGCGAGTCGCTGCATCGTAAGGAGCGTTCGCGAGAATTTGCTTGAGATGCGACGGTATTTCGGCCAAACCCTGAATGGATGCGTCGAGATGAAAGTCGGAAGCGTGAATAAATTTAAATGATTCTGCCATTGGGAGCCCTCCTTGCGCCCGTCCAGCGTCAATTGTGTTTGACTTGCCACAATAATTCCAGCAAGTGAGCCGTTTTAGCATTCGTTACCAAAGCGACTTCTTTACAAAATATCACACGAAACTGTTCCCAGCTGAGGGTCAAGAACAAGTTCGATTAGAGTCTACTTTCTGTCTAACTTGCGATCTTATCCCATTGGCTAATAAGCTCCTAGATCAATCAATTTTCCGAGATGGGGCAAAATCGACGGCCTATTCATTTATTCGCGGATTGTGATAGCATTCGGCCTCAATTGCGGGCGATGCGGGCCAACTTTTTGTGCCAGTCGAAGCAAGCCATGCCTGGCAATGGAACCCGAGCGAGTGCGGGGCACAAATCCTCGCTCACGCTTTTTGAGATTGCTCACTTTTTAGCACCGGAGGTTCGGCAGCAGGTAGCCATCGGCGTTAGCCGATGGTTTGGTGGTCACGAATTCCATTAGCTCCGAAGGAGCGACAGCAATTTCAACCTGGCAATTCGCTGTCACCGCTTCGCGGCTATGTGTCTTCGTACCGTATTTTCCACAGGCTAACACCTGTGACTACCTGCTTCCACCGCTTCGCGCTTATCAAAGTTTGCAACTCCAAAACACATGCTTCAGGCTAACCCGCTAATGTAGAATCCCCAACTGCGATGAGTTCTGCTGCAGAAGCAGGCGTTAAAGAGTGACTACCATTCGGCTGAAAGCTGGTAATGCTTACCGCGGCCAATAGCCTGAAACCCTAACTACCCGGATGTTTTGATGTCAGAAGACCCGTCTTCCTATGTTTTCGTGATTTGCCAGGCGGGCGCGGAAGCGGCTGCGCGAAAAGAAGTCCTTGCGTTGGACGGGTTCAAGTTGGCTTTTTCGTTGCCCGGTTTCCTGACATTCAAAGTTCAACCGGGTGCGATTCCTGAGAAATTCAGTTTGCCGTTAACGTTGGCGCGAACATACGGCTGGTGTTTGGGCAAAGTCGTCGGCGAAAACGCAAATGAACTGGTTGAGCAAATCTGCCAACAGCCGATCGTCAGCAATTGCCAACAATTTCATGTCTTTGAGCGTGAAACCATCTTGCCCGGCAGCCAAGGGTTTGAACCGGGGATTTCGGTCCTTGCCAGGGAAGTCGCCAATTTGTTTGCCGCTCGAACTGAATTGGCTAAACGAAAAGTCGCCGTCAACCGGGTCGCCAAAGTTGATCAAAAGGTGTTGGATGTTGTGATCGTGAAGCCCAACGAATGGTGGTATGGATATCACTGGACTGGCACCCGGCAAAGCCGCTGGCCTGGCGGCGTCCCGATTATCGATACGTCTCAGGAACGAGCGAGCCGAGCCTATTTCAAACTCAAAGAAGCATTGCTGTGGTCGGGAATCAAGATTCAACCGGGCGACGTATGCGCGGAGATCGGAAGTGCTCCCGGCGGGGCCTGTGAGCTATTGCTCGAGATGGGCGCGAAAGTGATCGCGATTGATCCTGCGGAGTTGGAACCTGAAATCGAAAAACACCAAAATCTTACCTACCTTCGCCGACGCGGACACGAAGTCAAAAAGAA
>JAHEJI010000080.1 GCA_024638965.1 Planctomycetaceae bacterium | reverse complement strand
GTTCTTCAAATTGTGCTGATCGTGTTAACGGTTGCCCACATCGCGGCAGCCTGGTTTTGTGGTGGCAAGCTGCGGTACTTCTTTTGGCCAATTGTCGCACCGTTCTCCTTTATGGTTTGGATGGCCCGACGATTTGCCGGTTCGAGCAAATTTCGCTGGGTCTTGAGATACACGGTTGGTCTGTTGTCACCAGGAATCGTGGATGATATCTGTGGTGTACAGCCGATTAGCGATTGGTTCCTGCCGGCCATTCTCTGGAAAAAGATTCTCAAAGGTGGCGCTTACCAATCTGCTCGCGATAGCGTTTGGGATTTTTTCGCCAGCTTGAATTTGCCGTATTATTTCTGGTTGGGGCTTAAGGGATTCGTCGGAACTTGCTGTTGGCTATTGATTCCAACTGCACTATTAGTCATGTCGACCAATCTGGAAGGCCCGTTAGCCGTCTTGACCGGAGTGTTCGGAAGTATCATCGCGATCCCGGTTTTTTCAATCCTTCCTTTCATTCAAGCCCATTTTGCGGTCGACGGTAGATTCGGTCGTTTCCTGGAGGTTCGCAAGGTGATCAAGAACATGGGTCGAGCCCCATTTTCGCACATCCTCGCGTTATTGTTAACGTTGTTGTTCGCGCTGCCGCTATTCTTGCTGAAGGTGGAAGAGATTCCGACGGAACTATTGTGGACGCTCAGCATCGTGTTCGTGATGTTCACCTGGCCGGCCAGATTTGTGATCGGTTGGGCCTATGGTCGAGGCACGGTTCGTGAGCAACCACATCGATGGTGGATCCGCTACCCGGTCTTTATGCTGGCAGTTCCGATTTCGTTCGTGTTCGTGTTCGTATTGTTTTTCACGCGTTACATTACGTGGAACGGAGCATGGAGTCTCGTCGAAAATCATGTCTTCCTACTTCCAGCACCATTTTGGCTGTCGATTTTTCAATAACGGACCAAATCTGTTTTTACGGGCAATGCGTCATCAACAACTCCCGCTGGCAATAAACGGAAAATCATTTAAGCGCGTGGGCAACGCCCAATGGCTTTAGAATGTTTTACTTCAGCTCCAACGGAGCGATCCTATGTCAGGCCAGCGGCACCAGCGGCCTGGGAAACCGAATTCCAATCACCCGGTCAAGGCCCAACGGGTTGTTCCTAAACGCTGTTTAGGGCCGCCCCGTTCGGGGCTGATGTCGTTACTCGAACATTTCCCAGGGCGATGCCGGCGATGCCCTGGGCTGACATCGGGCCGACCCTTCGGGCCTACAAGTATTTACGTGTCTATTTCTTTTCAAAAGAAGTAAGTGCAATTGGGGCAACGCCCCGCTCAAAACGCGGCCCGTTGGGCACGCGGTTAAACTAAAGGACTACAGAATCGCCTTCATTTAAACCGGCTTAATCAATTAATCACACGTCGGATTTGGATTGCCGGTCTTTTTAATTCCAGAAACCGGCGACGTAGATGATGGTAAAGATAATGGTCATGAAACCGACGACCCAGACGCCAGAGCGGAACGTATGAATCGCGATTTCTTTGAGGTATTCGTGCCGTGTTGCCCCGTAGACCAGACTGACGACCACGATTAACGGCAATGCATACCAAATCCGAGGCATGTCGGCCTGACCGAGTAGCCAGGAAAAGGCGATGAATGATGGAATCATTCGGAGTCCTCCGACGTCTGCTGCTTTTTCTTTTTCTTTTTGCGCCGCGCTTCCATTTCTTCTTTTTGTTCGGGTGTCAAAATTGCCGGCCCCGCAAACGCATCGTAGATCGCCAGCAGGTTTAACAGACCTGCGATGACGGTGTACAGCGTCCCGATTTCGAAGCGGTGCTTCAGTTCTGAATGCCATTGTCCCAGAACGTCGTTTTCATTTTGGTTGATCGCGCCAGCCGGTTTTGCCATGAATCCATCTTTGTAAGTTTTGACTCCGGGTATCAGGTCTGGGTCGTCCACGATCGCGAACGATTTGCTTGCCAAATCTGGATCCACCTCTGGATCAAAATACGGGTAACGCTCGCACATCACCCACATCGGGTCCTGACCATCTTCGGCGACGATGGCCTGTGCCAGTGCGGGAAGCGCAGGTGCACCGACCCCCAACTGGCAAAAGTACTGCCACCTGAAATCGGAGCTTTCCAACGAAGCGTAGACGACCCGAGCATTACCAAGGGCCAATCCGAAAAAGAACGTACTCAACACGCAGATCATGAACAGGAAGCCTTTGGCAAACCTGCGCTGATAGAAATGGCCAGCCCCCGGCCACAACCAGGCAAGGAACGCCGCCCAATAAGGGTCGCGCAGATTAACAACGATGGGGTCGCCCGACTCTTGCGGATAGATGATCTCTGTCATTTGATTCGAATAAGTGGCGGCGCCACAAACTGTTTTCCTATGGTTGTTCTTGGGTTGGCCGCCCGGATCGGGCGCAATTGATCACCCGGTTGAAAGACGCTCCAGTCGACACTCCAACCGCCATTTGCTTGATTCCAGCCTTGATCTATTCTAACTTTACGTGGTCTCTTTGCACTAGATCAAACGCAATACCGGAACACATGTCACGCCGCTTTTTCGCAGAACATCCGATTGTTGGAGAGACACTGGTACTTTCTGACGAACAAGCTCATCACATTGCCAACGTCATGCGCTTCAAACCGGGCGAACAAGTCGTACTTTTTGACGGCTCTGGCAGTGAATATTCGGCTGAACTCGAAGAAGTTGGCAAGAAAAAAGTGACTTTGCGAGTTTTTTTCGCCCGGCAGCCCGTCGAGCCGCCAGCTCGACGTCTCACACTGGCTGTTGCACTTCCCAAAGGCGATCGTCAAAAATTCTTGATTGAAAAACTAGTCGAATTGGGCGTTTCAAAATTCTTGCCGCTCAAAGCGGTTCGTAGCGTATCCCGGGCCAACGAGAATGTCATCATGAGAATGGAAAAACAAGTCATCGAGGCTTGTAAGCAGTGCGGAAGAAATAGCTTGATGCAAATCGGACCGGAACAATCGCTGGCTCAACTGATTACCGCTCCGCTCGTCAACGAAGTCAAACCCATTTTCGCGATCGCGTCGCCGGACGCCCCGACCTTCGTAAGCAAACTCTGCGACCAACATGAACAACCGATGGTCGTTGCAATTGGCCCAGAAGGTGGTTTTGAACAGCAAGAATTCGACAAAGCCGTAAAATCTGGCTGGCAACCGGTTTCGCTGGGACCGGCTGTTTTGCGGATCGAAACCGCTGCTATCGCCGTTGCCACGCTACTCGGAATCGGCGGGTTGGGTTCGTGCAGGCCTTAGACTACTTGTCAGGCGAGCCCGATTTGTCTTCTTTTTTCATCTCGGACTTGGGTTTGATCCTCTCGATCGATCCGAACAAATGTCCGCCGACGGCATCATGTGTCCAGGTCCCAGCGTACTTGTTCTTACGAATCACAACACGAGCATCAAATGTACCAAACCCGATAATCGTTGCTTGATCAACGGTAATCACGGGCGTCTCGCCAGCCCATTTGATTTGGATCGGAGGCAAATCCAAAGTGCTGTCATGATTGCCGTACTTGATGCGAACTGAGAGTAACCAATAGTCTTCATGGGGAGTCTTGACGGCCTTCGTAATTTCGTAGTATTCAGGAGTCAAATCATTTAACTCTTTGCCGGTAACCGTAAACTGGCCGGTCCAACGCGTTCCGGTGAGATATCGCTCCAATTTCTCGATGAGTTTCTTTTCCGCGTGGGAGTCGGCGGTTGCGGCGTTAGCTTGGGTCGCGGGTTTGAGATTGGCTGCTTGTGCGTTTTCCTGAGCTTCGGTTGCTGGACACGTGCCACAAACGATCAATGCGATCAAACCGCGCAGGTACAGCTTGAAAAATCTTGCCATTGGTCAATTACCTTAGTGTTTGTTCCGTTTCCTGATGCATCACTCTCGACCCATCCAGTATCCAACATTCGCCGTGCCGACACAACTTGCACCCAAAATTTAAGCACAAACGCGAATTTTCGGCAGATAACGGCGATTGATTGGTGTTGATAAAAAACGGCTGTCTTCCTAAGCTACGCAAGATAAACGAACCGAGGGTGTTTGTTATCATTTTTTTGTTTCCGAACGGAACGAGGAGTTTTCGTGTTCGTTGCCGCTACGACCGATTGCCTGGAAAACTTGCCCTTAGAGGACGCCATCGAAAAATTGGCTCATCTTGAGTTCGCCAATATCGAAATTGCGATTCGCGAAAGTGGAAATCACGTCAAGCCGTCGGAAGTTTGCAATGATTTCCAGCGGGCTTGCGATGTTTGCCAATCGACGCAACGTCTGAACGTCATCGGCTACGGTTTGGAAATTGTTGAGCAGGGCGAAGAGTACTTCGATGTCTTCACAGAATGCTGCAGGCTTGCCAAGGCAACAAAAGTCGTCACGCTGACGGTCGAAGCAGGTGAGCATGGTACACCGTTCAACGAAGAAGTTGAAAAATACAAGCGACTCGTCAAAATAGCTGAGCTGCACGGTGTTCGTGTTGGCATGCGAACGCGAACCGGTCATCTCTCCGACGACCCGGACACGGTTTCGGTAATTTGCGGACATGTGAAAGGACTAGGGCTCGCGCTGGACCCAAGTCATTATCTCTATGGAAAACAGAATCCGCCGAACTACGATCATTTGTTGATGTATGTTCAAAACGTGTACCTGCGAGATTCAACCCCCGACGAGGTGCAGGTTCGTGTCGGGCAAGGCGTTGTTGAGTACGGTAAGCTCATCAATCTGCTTCGCAAAACCAAATTCGACCGAGCTTTGTGTGTTGATATCAAGCCCGATCCCAACATCGACCACGATGGCGAACTGCGCAAGTTGCGATTGTTGCTCGAGAGTTTGTTGATTGTTTAGGTGCTCGAGATTTCAGATAGCCGAAACAAACTTTGTGCTGTTCCTGCACTGCGGAGTTTACCGTGATACCTGGTTGAACAGTGCCATGTTCACGTTTAACCCCCGCGTGCCCATCGGGCCGCGAGCGGGGCGTTGCCCCAATGGGACTTACTTTAGGACCCAACATCTCCCAAGTTTGGAAGAGGTCGACGTCTCAGCGTCGGGTGAGAGTTGTTGATTCCGCAAGGAATCTTTTCGTTTCATTCTCCCGGACCATCACGTGTCGTCGGGGGTAAGTGCGTCCGGTCGCCGTAAAGGAAGTGCTATTGCATTGGGCGTCGCCCCAATGGATAACCGACTAGTCAATTGACTCGATGATCAGCGGCATATCGCTTCTCGGATCGTCAACGCGAATGGCAATTTTTCCATCAAGAACTTTTTCGATCAGTTGACCGACAATTTCGGCTCGCCAGCCGCGGGCGAGTTCCGGCGGTTCATCCAGGTGGATTAAACCCAACTTCCAGGCAGCCAGTTGCCGAACCTGGTTCGCCGTTCCCACCAGGCTGGGGGCAATGTTGGAGCGGCGACAAACAACGTTGAGCGCAGTTGTCAGGAATTGACCCAGCAAACCAAGGCTCATTGTTTTTGAACGTGGTAGTCGCTGCGGATAATCGTCTTTCGGCAGTTCCAATGCCCGGGCGACGGCTTTGGAAATCGGCATCAAGGATCCGTTGGCAATCCGATTTTCCATTCCGCGAATTGCTTTTAGCCGTTTGATATCAGCCGTACCTCGCCGAGCAAGTTCAACCAACAGATCATCGGGCACAATCCGTTTTGGCGATCTGTTTCTTTTCCGGGCCTCCGCTTCTCTCCAGCTCCAGACTTCGCGGATAATCGCCAAGGCCGGACGATTCAAGTTCGTGATGCCCGATACACGTCGCCACTGGGGTTCCGTTTCCATTTTCTCTAACGTCGTCATCCAGCTCGAAAGCTCTTCGTCCAGCCATTTCAGGCGTCCCATTTTTTTGAGGCCCGAATGAATTTTGTTGTACAGCGGTTTTAGGTGAATCACGTCCTGAATTGCGTATTCGATTTGTGAATCAGACAGCGGGCGACGCTTCCAATCCGTTCTGGTTTCTCCCTTGTCGATGGTTTTTCCAACTAAACGGCCGACCAGGTTTCCGTACGACGAAGGATAGTCCATCCCGATAAACCCGGCCGCCAATTGGACATCAAACAAGTTCTTGGGTCGCTCTCCGCAAGTCCGGTAGCAGAACAAAAATTCTTCTCTCGCGGCATGGGCAATGCTCACGTGGGTGCCATCGACTAACATATTCCAGAAGTAAGAAGTATCGCGAATCGACAGAGTATCAATAATCGCAAGTTCGTTTTCAGTTGCGACTTGAATTAAACACAGTTCCGGACGATAACGGTTCTCGGAAACAAATTCCGTGTCGAATCCAATAAATTTGCTTGTCGCCGCACGTTCGCAAAATTCCCGGAGTTGATCGGGCGTCGTGATATGTTCGTAGTTCGTGACACCCGGCATTTTTGGTACCGCATAAAAAGACTGGTGCGACCTCCCTCTTTTCGGCACGTCGCGTGACTCATAAAAGATTTAAAAAGCTTAACTTGCTCCACTCATTCTGAACAGTTGGCACCTTTTAATGACTGATTTGTTGATTAGTGTCCGAAATGCCGAAGAAGCGAGGCTGGTAAGCCAAATCCCGGCTGTTCGTATTATAGATGTCAAAGAGCCCGAGCTCGGTTCCCTTGGGCGAGCCAAATTACCGGTTCTTCGGGAAATTGCGGAAACGTTCTCCGCTAACACGTGTTTGAGCTTTGCCATGGGGGAATTGGAAGAAATCAGCTGCACCCAAAATACGTTGGACGTTGAGTTGTTGGCGCGATTCCGCTACGCCAAAATCGGGCTTGCAAACATGGCCCGGCATTCGAAATGGCGGCAAATCTGGCAGAGCCAACTTGAGCTGCTTCCTCCCAGCCTGGGGCGCGTTGGTGTGACCTATGTTGATTTCCGAACTTGCGGAGCACCTTCGATTGAATCCGTGGTTGAGGCAAGCGTGAATGCCAGCTGCGAAGTCGTGCTTCTGGACACATACGCTAAAACGATTGGAAATATTCTCGACTTTGTTTCCGAATTGCAATTGAGAACCATTTTGGAACAAATCCGCGGATGTGGTCTAAAGTCAGTCGTCGCCGGTTCGTTAAACCTCGGAAGTTTGAAAGCAGTCGTTCGCTGTAAACCAGATTTCATTGGAGTTCGCGGCGCGGTCTGCATCGGCGGCAGACGAGGCGCGGTTGATAAAATCAAATTGATTGAGTTTGTCAACGGGTTAAACTCGATTCGAGGGCTTAATTATCCGCCTCTAATTCGTGACGATTATTGATTAACAGGAACGGTTAACAAAAAATTCCTTTCAAGTTAACAAAAACTTGACAACGAAGAAAAAGCTTTCATATTGATTGTCACAGAGAAGAGTACCGAGTACGGCTTCGGTTGGACTGATGACACTCGGAAAAGGAGAAATTGAAAGTAGATTCAGTTCGGACGGACGATTCTCCTGACATGGACGGACATGACGTGGCGGAGATGCCAAACCGTTTTCTTGTTTTCTTAAAGAAGGAACTATCTGTGCGCGAATCAGTTTTGGAAGCAATTAAGCAGGGTCAATGGGATTTTGAGCCTCAATCGGTAAAAGAAGATGAATACATTTCGACGGTCGCATTACCAGGATCCAACGAAAAAATAGGTATTCTCGCGGAGCGTGCCAAAGATGGATTGCCTTTGTGGCATCCAGAAGACAGAAAATCTTACGACGATACGGATGAAGCCCTGGTCTAGACGGAATCCACGCAGTGATCCGATCCGTAACGGAACGCAAGCGTGCGGTCTCAGTGGTATGAGAAATCGTCTCATCATCCCGGTTGGTAAATGGAATTTTAATCGAAAGAAACCGGCATGGCAAAATTCAACATTGCAGTCGACCACGAATTGACGCGCCAGGACGCCGTATTGAAACTGCGAACTTTTTCAGACAGTCTGAGAAACGAGGTTCATGGCCATGTGTCGGAAGTGGAAGAACAATGGGATGAAGATGGTAATCTGAGTTTTTCTTTCAGGGCTCTTGGATTTAAAGTTTCCGGCCAAATGGTCACTTGCGAGACACAGGTGACCGTGGTCGGGACACTGCCCTTCGCCGCTTTGCCTTTTCGGGGGGCAATCGAATCTCAAGTCGCTCAAAAGCTCAAAGAAGCATTCGGCTAACCCGCATGCCTCACAGACGGCAGGGTGGCGTCGAGCAAACGGTGACGCTGGTGGGTCTACACTCGCTTTAGGTTCTTTTCGACCAGACTACACTTTGTTATTTCAAACAACCGGGTTTGCGACGACCCACCTTGTTGTTGCGCGAGTTCGACCCACCATACGTTTGAAATGCCTGCTAATTGGTCTCCGTTCGGGTGTGATGTCGGTCCGTTATTTCAAAACTGTCTAGGATTCGGAAGCGGCAAAACCATAATAGGTTTGAGCCGGTGCTTTCTGCCGACTTACCAAAAAACCTCATTCCACCTCGTTTTTTTCTTGATCGAATTCGATGCGTTCCGAAAGCCCTGTGAAAGAGAAGAGAATCGGAAAATTCTCCACCCATTTTTTTCGTGACTTTAACGATCAACTTGTTAAAATAGATAAGTCAAATACTGCTTAAACACGTTCAACAAACCGTTTCTATTTAGTTCAAGTTCAACACCGTCAACATCCTTCCAAATAAATCTGGAACAGTTCTGGGGCAAGTTCGCAGACCCGGCAAAAACTAGATTTTCATCAACAACGTTTACGCAACGTTGAAGAGATCGCTTCCACACATTGCGAGAAGGTCATGCAAGGACTCGTAATAGGTCAAGATCCGGGATTCACTAGCTCTCTTAGTGAACTAATCGACGCAATCGGCGACCACGCCTGCCATCGTCATTCGGATTGGAGCACAGCCGACCAAATCGACTACGCTCATTTTGATTTCGTTTTTTGTCATGTTGCAGACGAAATTGAGTTTGCGCTCGTATTCTCATTGGTAACTAAGATCGCAAAAACGAAACCACCCTTACCATTCATTGTAATCGGTCAGCACATCGGCTTGGAACGCAAAGTTCGTTTCTTAAAGGCCGGAGCCCTTGAGTGTCTTGATCGGCCCATTAATCGGCAGCGCATTCGATATTTGATCGAAGCAATTGGTGTCAAAAGGAAGTTGATACAACTCCGCGACTTGCATTCAGAGCAAACAGAAGTTCTTTCAACCAAATTTCTAAAACAAATTCGAGTTCTGGCGAGTATCGATGCCAACGTGATGATTACTGGCGAGACCGGTGTTGGAAAAACCCACGTCGCGAAACAAATTCACCGCTTGTCGAAACGCTGTGACCAGCCATTTGTGGCCATCAACTGCGCTGCAATTCCTGAAAACTTGATCGAAAGCGAACTCTTTGGACACGCCAAAGGCACTTTTACCGGTGCGGACACCAATCGAATCGGAAAATTCACTTTTGCGAAAAAGGGAACTATTCTCCTGGATGAAATTGATGCACTGCCGCTGGCCGCACAGGCCAAACTGTTGCATGTTGTTGAGGAGCACGTTTTTCAGCCTTTAGGTTGCAACCAAACTCAAGTGGTTCAGGCGCGAATTCTCGCAGCGACCAACAAGCCCGTTGATTCGTTGGTTCAACCAGGTGTTTTTCGATCAGATCTGTTTCATCGCCTGGACGTTTTCGAACTTAAAATAGCGAGCCTCCGCGAACGACGAAGTGAAATCCTTGGGTTTGCTCGTCTATTCGTAACGGAATTAGCTAAGAAATACCAACGCAAAGTCCCTCGTTTATCACCAGATGTCGAAAATTGGATGAACACGTATGAATGGCCTGGTAACCTCAGGGAACTAAAAAATTGCATCGAACACGCTGTCCTGTGTTGCGAAAACAGGACAATTGAGATGGATGACATTCCCCCTCGGATTCGACCCGATTGCAGTCCCAAAACAGCTCATACCAGTAACAGAATTGCGGAATGTTTAGAAACGAGAATCGGTAAATCGAAAAACAGGATCGATACCCGTTTGGAAAAAAAACAGCAGGAAATCAAACGAGTCATTCAAGCGTTAGAACGCAACCACTTCAATCGGACTCGCGCGGCGGAAGCAATGGGCATCAGTCGCACAGCTTTCTACAAAAAACTGCACACCTTGGGGCTACTTTAACCGATTGTCCTGCCGTGCAATCTTTGGTTCGCAAACATGTTTTTAATCCGGGCGTAAGTGAGCAGAGGATGCTCGATGAAATGGGTGCAACAGATTTCAGCCAGCGTGAATAATACCAGCAAACGGATGGGAACCAGCTCATTCATTCAGCTTAGTAGGACAGCGCGATATTCTCACGCGAGAAAACACGATAGCTCACGTAGCTATGAGCGGCAAGGCTTAGTTAGCGTTTTTATTAAATCGAAATGATGCGTTTTTTGTGAGCGGAATGGCGCTAGCCGGCTAGTGCCATACCGCTCACATTTAATAAACGCTACCCAGCCCAATGGCACTTACTGAGGACCCAACCTCCCAAGTTGGGAGAGGTCGACGTCTCAATGTCGGGTGAGGGTTGTTGATTCCGCAAGGAACCTTTGGTTTCCCCCTCCCGGACCTTCCTGACAACCAATGGCGCCAACTGTAAACCTCAACTGCGCCAACCAATCAAAGATAGGTTAACACTTTCTGTTTCCATTACGTAAGAAAATGCGTGAGTTTTGCGTGTCGAATTGTTTTCTAAAATTGGCCCATTAATTGCTTTAACTACAGGGGTAAAATCTGGTGAATTGTTGCCAGTTTCTTCCTTTTGTTTGGAGGTCGTAGAAATGACCAAATTCAAGAACCAGTTGATTCGATTTTTCAAGGAAGAAGATGCTCCCACCATGGTCGAGTACGGACTATTGGTAGCATTGATTGCCATTGTCGTAATTGCAGGCGCAACGCTTTTGGGTACCAAAGTGCTTGGCACCTTTAATAGTGCAGCCGGCTCAATGCCATAATCTGGGGAGATATTCTGTTGCATTGATGTTCGCTGTTTTTGTTTTAAGTCTGGTGCCCCGCCAGAAAACAACTCGATCATCTTGAATGCAAGATTTTTGTGTCAACAGTCCTTTCCTGGTGCACAGGAAAGGATTGATTGGCCGCTTGGCCAATTTTCTCGATCAGGAGAATGGTGGCATGCGCGAATTCCTATTGAACGAAGATGCGCCTACTTTCTTCGAATATGCACTGTTAGTCGCGTTGATCGCGATCGTCGCAATTGCAGGAATAACTTTGCTCGGTTCGAAAGTCGGTGCGCTGTTCACAGACGTGAATTCCGCTTATCCACCACCGTAATATGACTTGAAAAAGTTTCGCAACTCGAATTTACAGCCGACGCAAGCGGGCAATTGGTCCGTTGACATTTCGACAGTTTTTTGTAATCGCGGAGAAACTATGCAATTCATCGAAAATATTCCATTGATTGTCATCGCTGTCTGTGCGGTGTGCGGATCGGTAAGCGACATTCGCAATTTCAAAGTTTACAACGCTTTGACTTTTCCCTGTTTCTTTGCCGGCATTTTGTATCACTCGGCCACATTAGGATGGGGTGGACTGGGGTATAGCCTCGGTGGATCGTTGTTGGGACTGGCGGTCCTGATTATTCCTTACCTGATGGGCGGCGTGGGTGCAGGAGATGTCAAATTTGTAATGGCCATCGGAACCTGGCTAGGGCCCAATTTGCTACTGCCATCGATCGTGATTGGATCAATTGCAACCGGCTTGTATTCCCTGGTCTTGCTCACGAAAACAGGAGGACTTCGAGAAACTTGGTTCAATATCCAACTCATGTGTCTGCGATTAGCCGTGATCGGTAAATCGCTGAGATTTGATGATGATTTTGAAACGGTGCAACAGGTTTCTCGCAATGAAAATCGACGTGATCGATTGATTCCGTTCAGCGCTCTGTTCTCGCTGGGCATTGTGGCGACGTTCGTAATCGCCTGGATTTCTGGAGGAGAACTGAAGGTATTCGGGAAATGAAAAAAAACGAAAGGGATCACCTGTAAGACGAAAGATTACCCCGTTCGAAACGGTTGTTATAGACCTTAATGTGAGATGATCGAATGAGTTTACGAACAATATTGGTCGGAATTATTGCTGCCCTCTGTGGCATTACCGCCACTGTGGGTGTCAATCAAATTCGCTCCAAACCAGCGTGTGAAGAAACCTCCGTGGTTGTAGCCCGGATTGACATCAAATCTGGCGTCGAAATTACCCCAGATATGTTGACTGAAGTTGAATGGCCCGCTGCAACCATTCCCCCCGGCGCGTTCACTTCGTCCGAACTTGTCCGCGGACAATTTTCGACTTACAGCTTCGTTCAAAATGAACCGATTACCGAATCAAAGATCAGTCTGGCCCCCACGTTTCTGCAGATCCCCAGCGGTATGAGAGCCGTTTCGATCGTGACCAAAACCGACTCTTCCATGGTCGCGGGTTTAGTTGCTCCGGGAAACCGTGTCGACCTGATTTGGACCGTAACCAAACAAAACAAATATTTTGAAGGCCCAGTGACGCTGACGTTGCTGGAAAATGTCGAAGTGTTAGCGGTTGGCAGCGTAACGGAAGTGCAACCAAAAACTCTTCGAGAATTCGATCCAAACAAGACCTCAAAATCAATCACGATCCTGGTCACTTCCTCAATGGCGGAAGAAATCAATCTGGCTGAACAGATGGGCGTTTTGAATTTCACGTTGCGGAGCACCTCTGAAACAGAAGATACGAAACCCCGACAAAACGTTAGTATCCGTACCATCTTTGAGGATGCCTTGGCAGGCAATAAAACCCCACCTGAAAAGTCCGAGTACGTGAAGGCTTTGGAAAGCGACTTCGTCAATCTCAAGTCCATGTTTGAGTCGCAGATCAAGAAATTGACGCAACTTAACGAACCCGAAAAACCCAAATCAGCCAATCTACGTGTCGAAGTTCCGCCCGGGATGCGGGCCGTTTCCATCCAAACGCCTGACGATTCGACTGGCGTCGCAGGATTGATTCAACCCGGAAATCGCGTCGACGTTCTGTTGACGACCAACCTCCTGCATGACTTCGTCGACGCCAAACTTAATGCCCGCACCATTACCTTGATTGAAAATGTTGAGGTTGCAGCAGTCGGTACGCATTCGCAAACCGACGAGACACCGGAACCGAAATTGGCCAAGTCGATAACGTTATTCGTCACACCCGAAATGGCGAAGGACATTAATCTCGGCAGTGAAATCGGAACGTTGAGACTCGCCTTGCGTGGAGATGACGAAAACGAGGACCGTGAACCTCGGAGAATGGTCGTGTTGACTGAACTGATCGAAACCGCCATCGCTCAGCTGCAACCCAAAGAAGACGAACTAGATCAAGATACGACGAAAGACTCCTCGCAAAACGTCATTCGAGTAAATCGTGGTGGCGTCAATACTGACATACCGGTTAACGTTGTAGCCCCCAGGCGTCATCCACCTACTCCTTGAGATTCAACCCAAACAAAAGATTAGATAGAGTTAGACGACAATGTGGAAAAGACAAAAACGGCAAGTAATTTCTAATGAAAATGGCCCACCGTTCGAAGGCACAGAATCGATCGGGTTAATGGATCTTATCGAATCCGAACCGGCAAACGAAGCCGTAAACGAAGCGCCAACTGTGAAACGCGATCCTCGGCAGGAAAACAGGCTGCACGCGATCGAAGACGAGATACATCGGCAGGTCATCGGTGGTATCGACCTGTCATCGGTAGGCACTTTGGACGAGGAGGATCTGCAGTTCAAAATTCGGTTTAACGCCGACATGTTGCTAAAAGACCTGCATCCAGAACTTGGTCCAGATGAACAAACAGAGGTTATTGAACATGTTCTCAACGAGACGTTTGGTCTCGGTCCTTTGGAGTCTTTGCTGCATGACCCGTCGGTCACGGACATCATGGTCAATGGATTTGATACCGTTTACGTGGAACGCGGCGGACGACTGAAACGGACACCGATTCGATTTAAAGACGACGATCATGTGGTCAGAATCATTCAGCGTATCGTCGGTCGAATGGGTCGTCGTATCGACGAAACCAGCCCCATGGTTGATGGACGACTTCCAGATGGTAGCCGAATCAATGCAATCATTCCGCCGCTTGCTCTGGATGGTCCCTTGGTTTCGATACGCCGTTTTGGGGCCAAACCACTGGAGGCAAACGATTTGGTTTCCAACGGTTCGTTGCGGGCACCAATGCTCGAATTCCTGGCAGCCTGTGTTCGAGCACGACTAAACGTATTGATTTCCGGAGGCACCGGGAGTGGGAAAACAACCTTGCTGAACGTGCTTTCCCGTTTCATTTACGACGATGAACGAGTCGCCACCATTGAGGATGCTGCCGAACTGAAGTTGCAACAATCGCATGTCATCCGTATGGAAACCCGGCCGGCAAATATTGAGGGTGAGGGAGAAGTCACGACTCGTGATCTGGTTCGAAACGCGCTGCGGATGCGGCCCGACCGGATTGTCGTGGGCGAGTGCCGCGGCGCAGAAGCCCTGGACATGTTACAAGCCATGAATACGGGTCACGACGGCAGTTTGACGACCATCCACGCGAACTCGCCTCGGGATGCAATGATGCGTTTGGAAATGATGGTGGGAATGACCGGGATCGATATCCCAATTTGGACCATTCGTCGCCAAGTAGCATCCGCTATTCATATCGTCGTCCAAGTTGCCCGAATCAGCGGCGGACCTCGCAAGATAACCAGGATTTCCGAAGTCACCGGAATGGAAGGTGACATTTTAACGATGCACGACCTGTTTGAATTTAATCAGTTAGGGATTGACGAAAACCGGGTCGCATACGGAGAGTTTGTGGCAACCGGAATCTGCCCTTGCCGACTGCCTCATTTACAGAGTTCGGGGCAAGACATTTCGGCTGAGTTGTTTCATCACCGTGTCCTAGAATGATTGAAAACCATCATGATTGGCTTGTTGATTAGCATTTTGACTTTCCTGGCAGTGTTCCTTGGAATATTTGCAATCAACCTGGTGTTCACCGATCTTTTTAAGCAGGATCGACAAGAGGAATTGGACCAACTTGAAATCGAGCTACGCAAAAAATATCGCCAAAAGGCGAAACGAGAATCTGAAACCGATTACAGCCAACTCGATGAGTTTATGCGTGAGTCGCATGAGATTCCACACTTCTCACTCGTTGATTTATTAAAGAAGGTCAATGATGGAATCGGCCAATCTGGTTTGCATACGTCGATTCAGCAAGTTTTCACGTGGTCAATTGTGTTGGCAATGGTGGCCGCAATCAGCGCATATTTCCTGACATTCAACTGGATTACTATCGGCGTCGCGGCCGGGGTGGCTGCCTCTTTGCCAACGCTATTCGTCAGCTACAAAAGGAACCAACGAATAGGCAAGCTGACAACTCAGCTCCCAGACGCCTTGGATCTGATGAGCCGGATCATGCGAGCCGGTCAAACCATCAATCAAGGCCTCCTGGTCGTCTCCGAAGAATTCAAAGCGCCGGTGAGCGCCGAGTTTGGTTACTGCTACGAACAACAAAACCTCGGGATCCCTCCCGAAGTGGCTCTGCGTCAACTCGCCAAACGGACGGGACTGATCGAAATACAAATTTTTGTGATGGGTGTCCTCATTCATCAACATACGGGCGGCAACCTGGCGACTTTGCTGGACCGATTGGCAAACATTATTCGACAGCGAATTCAGATGAAAGAAACTGTGAAAAGCCTAACCGCCGAAGGACGTCTGCAAGCGGCGATCCTGCTCGGATTGCCGGTCGTGATGTGGTTACTGATCTATCTCTTTAACCCGGGTTATGCCGTTAAGTTGTTTGACCATCCGACACTAATTTCAGTTACGGTTTTCATGATGGCGGCCGGAGCGCTCTGGATTCGCAAAATCGTTGTTTTTGATTTTTAATGAATGGAATTATCATGGATCCTACATTGATCATTGTGATTTTAATCGGAGCCATCAGCATTCTATGCCTTTTCGCACTTCTGATGTCTTCACGTGTGCAAACTCCGACCGCCGAGTTGTCGCGATCGGTCGCCCGAAATAATCCGCATACTCAACTATCGAATTTACGGCTTGATTCAGCTAAGCCTCTCAAAGTCCCCGCATCAAACCCTGAGTCCAAACAGGCTCACAAAGAACGTTTGCGCGAACGATTAGTGCAAGCCGGGCTGTACAAGCGCAATTCAAAAAGTTTTTTCTACTTCCTGCAATTCATTTTCGTGGCAATCCCCTTTGTCATCGGTTTCATCGCTTACACGTTCGGGTTGGTTTCGATTCGTCAAGCTGGTTTGATGGCTGCGATCACCGGAATCGCTGGAATCATTACCCCGGGACTATGGCTTGACCATCGAAAATCAAAAAGGCAGGTCAAACTGCGTCGAGCCTTACCCGATGCACTCGACGTACTCACGGTTTGCGTCGAAGCGGGCCTCAGTCTCAATGCTGCCATTTCACATGTATCCAGAGAGCTGTTCACCGCCCACCCCATGTTAGCCAACGAGATGATGATCGTGCACCGCGAGATTCAAATGGGCACGACCACGGGAAAAGCGCTAAAAAACCTGGCTCTCCGATTCGACATTGAAGAACTTCGGAGTCTGGCATCCGTGATTGAACAATCGGAACGATTTGGGGCAAGCGTATCTGCCGCTCTCAAAGTTTACGCAGAATCGCTGCGAGTCCGCCGAATGCAAACAGCTCAATCCAGGGCTCAAAGGGCCGCTGTAATGCTACTTTTTCCCACGATTCTATGTATTTTCCCGGCTTTACTGGTCGTAATTCTCGGACCAGCTGCGTTTGAAATATTCCAGACAATGAGAGATGTCACTAATTAGTTAGTTTAATTGATTGAACAGGATGAGCGATCATATCGACAATGGATTGCCTGCCACCATTGGGAAGGATGGTGTCAAATGGCTCCTCAAAAATTACGAAATCGTTCCGGCAAAATAAGAATTCAAATATTATTCGCTGTTTGCTTGTTCAGCCTGTTACTTTCATCTGTCAGCCTCGACCCTACAGTTTCTACGATTTCTGCGCTGAACACTTTCATCGCGCCATGGTCGATTGTGATTTCGTTTTTCGCATTCATGCTCGCGATTGTTCTCTTAATCACCTATTGGCCTGAACAAGCTTAACAGGGAGGCAAAACAATGAAGATCTCGAATCATTTGGCTTGGCCGCCCCGACGCAAATCAAAAAATCGAGCTGCAGCGGCACTGGAACTCGCGCTGGTGCTGCCGCTTTTCCTGTTGATCATCATTGGCATTCTCGAGTTTGGCCGCGCGCTAATGATGTACCAGATGACAACGAATTCGGCCCGCGAAGCGGCGCGTCGCGCGATCATTACGGGTGCAGATGACACCGAGGTCTTGAGCATAATCAATTCCTACTTGGACGCTTGCGGCATCAAGTCCGCGGGTCGAACCATCGAGATTCGCGATAGCGATGGAAATGTTACGTCCCTTGCAAACATCGGATCCCACGAACAAGTTACCATCGCGATCGGTATTCCGTTTAATGAGAATTCGTTTGGCATTTCATCCTGGTTCGTCGGAAAAACGATGTATACCGAAGT
The DNA here is from genome assembly GCA_024638965.1 of Planctomycetaceae bacterium. Taxonomy (GTDB): domain Bacteria; phylum Planctomycetota; class Planctomycetia; order Pirellulales; family Pirellulaceae; genus Mariniblastus. The sequence goes on along the minus strand of JAHEJI010000080.1, from coordinate 5,237 downwards.
TTCGATGAGACGTGAATGACTAAATACGGAGTGAATGAGCAATGAATACAACAACAATCCAAACAAATCGTTCCGGACACATTGCCGTTTTGACAGCGCTGTTGTTGATCGTCATTTTGGGTATGCTGGCTTGGGCCATTGATATCGGCTGGATCTGTATGACCAAGACTCAACTCCATGCGGCCGCCGATTCGGCCGCTCTCGCAGGCGGCACGGAGATGCTACCTGGACTCGGCTTTAAGCCGACCCGGACCCCGGAAGAATCCGATCCGATCATTCGTGCTGTTGCCGCCGACTATGCATCCAGAAACCGGGCCGGTGACAAATCAAGCGTTTATGTCGAGCCAGATCGGGACATATTCACCGGCAAAGGCTGGTTTGACAAGTCGCTTGGGCGATGGGAATTCGAGTGGGGCGGTGTTCCCATCAACGCGGTTAAGGTCGTTCCGAAACGCAATGTGCAGGGTGGTTCCGGTGACGAGCCGCTGAACCTTTTATTCGCACCGGTTTTGGGTACCGAGACATCAGACCTTTCCGTTTATGCGACGGCGGTCATCTTGCCAGCCAATGGATTCAAGATCGTACCTGGCAGCGGTGAATCGGTTAAAATGGTACCGTTCGCTTTTGAATACCGGTTGTGGGAAAAGTATTTCCGCGCTCAGGACCATTTTGAAAACACGTTAGGGTGTGATCCATCATTGATTACAGAGGGGATCTTGGACCCGGAAGACGGGCACTCACTCTACTTCCTCGCCGACTCCTTTGCAAATCCGCAGCTCGATCGCCAGCTGTTTACCGACAGATTCAGTTATTCTAAGGCAGCCGCAACCGGCGGGGCATCCGGAGTGATCGAAAGCCCGGACCAGATTTTGGAACTCAACATTTTTCCGATCAACCAAACGTCCGGAAACTTTGGGACGATCGACCTTGGATCACCTAACAATTCAGCCGCCGATTTGGTACGTCAAATTTTGACTGGCGTGAATGAAGAGGATCTGTCCTATTTTGATAACAATACAATCGTGGCAACTCATGAAAATCCGTTAATAGTAGAGGGTGACACAGGCCTTAGTGCGGGGATTCAAAAGGCCCTCGAAAGTATTGAAGGTCAAGTTCGTACGATCGCATTGTTCACTGGTGTAGTAGAACCCGGAAACAACTCTCAGTTTACGATTGTCGAGTTTGTCGGTGTACGGTTCATGCGTGCCCAATTGAAGGGTAATGACAAGCGTTTGTATCTCCAACCGTGCGTCGTGTCGGATTCCACCGGCGTTCCCAACTACGATGACGAAATTGGCGAGAACACAACGGTGTTTACTTCGCTAATCTTGGCGGAGTAGGAAACCAGAATAAGAAACTCCGCGAACCACCTGAGAAAATCGTATTGGGCGAAGCAAAGCCGTTCAAACAAACCAGCAGCTCGGTGTCGCAGCGATTGTTGGATCTCGATGGTTTATTTAGATGTCACGACGTTTGTCGGATGAAAGGAACCTCGACGATCAACTCCAACGAACCGTTGTAAAACTCGTAACCGTTGCAAAACTCCAAACTGTTTAACGATCCGCGCGGCAATCCGGAAGTCCAGCATAATGTTAGTCCGTTTGTCGCTTCTCATCATACCTACTCATCAACGAATCACGTGTTCCCCGTTTTTTTCGCGGCTGTCGGCAGGTTTGAAAATTGACTTAAAATTAACTTAATTAACCTAATGTTAATCTGATCTTAATACCTACTCATCACTTGCGCCCTGTTTTTTTATGGCTGAGGTCGGCGGCAGTTAGAAAATCAACCGAAAATCTTTGCTGTTGCTGTTATTTTCGTGACTTCCCTAGACATAACTATTAAGATGGAGCGTAAAGACGAACTTCAAATACTTTCGTAACGACGAACGTCAAATACTTTCATAACTTCGTCGTTCATTCGACTACCAGCCTACGCACCTTCCGAACAGATCTTGAGGCACTCGTCGCGAGAGCGACAACTGCGAATACCAGATTATTTCACCTGAAGCAATCAACTATCGCTGAAAGATCATTCCCCCCCAACCTTCGTGATGTTATGCAAGGACTCATAATTGGTCATGACCAGGCATTCAGTGGCTCACTTTGTGAGCTCGTGGATGGGATGGGCGACCACACCTGCATTTGCCATTCGAACTGGTCGACCCTCAGCAATATCAACTACCCACAATACGATTTTATATTTTGTCATGTCGCGGACGAAATTGAGCTCGAACAGGTATTCTCGTTGGTAACGCAGATCGTAGCAGCGAAACAATCGTTGCCGGTGATCGTAATCGGTCACAACATCGGATTGCTATGCAAAATTCGTTTGTTGAAGGCTGGGGCATTTGACTGCATTGATCGGCCCATTAATCGGCAACGCATACGATTTCTGGTCGAAGCAATAGGGACCAAAACAAGGTTGGCTCAACTCCGCGACCTACATACAGAACGAAAGGAAGCTGTTTCAGCTAAGTTCAAAAAACAAGTCCAGGTTCTCGCAAGAATCGATTCGAACGCGATGATTGTTGGCGAAACCGGTGTGGGTAAGACTTACATCGCGAAACAGATCCACCAAATGTCGAAAAGACGCAACCAACCGTTTGTGGCGATCAACTGTGGTGCATTGCCAGAAAACTTGATTGAAAGCGAACTATTTGGACACACCAAGGGCACGTTCACCGGTGCTGACGCCAATCGGATCGGAAAATTCGCTTTTGTAAAAAAAGGGACGATTCTCCTGGATGAAATCGATGCATTGCCGCTGACGGCACAGGCCAAACTGTTGCACGTCGTTGAGGAGCGCGTATTTCATCCGTTGGGGTCCAACCAGACTCAAGTCCTTCAGGCGCGAATTCTGGCAGCGACCAACAAGCCCATTGATTCGTTGGTTCAACCAGGTGTCTTCCGGTCAGATTTGTTTCATCGCTTGAGTGTTTTCGAACTTGAAATATCGAGCCTCCGAGAACGACGAAGTGAAATCCTCGATTTTGCCCGCGTTTTCATCGGAGAATTGGCGCAGAAATATCAACGTCAAGTACCGCATTTTTCAACCGAAGTCGAAAACTGGATGTGCGCGTATGATTGGCCTGGCAACCTCAGGGAACTGAAAAACTGCGTCGAACACGCTTTAATGTGTTGCGAAAATGGGACGATTGAGATCGATGACATTCCCTCACGGATACGACCCGACGGCAATCGCGAAGCTCAAATCAGTAACAGAATCAATGGCGTTTCGGACAAGAGTTACATTAAGCCGAACGAAAAGATCGTTAGTGTTTCGGAAAAAAAACAGCAGGAAATCACAATGGTCTATCAAGCGTTAGAAAAAACCAACTTCAATCGGACTCGCGCAGCAAAAGAAATGGGGATCAGTCGTGCAGCTTTCTACAAAAAACTGCACACGTTGGGGCTGATCTGACGGACGGTTCTTGCCGTAAAATCCTGAGTCCCCATTTCATATCCTCCTGAGAAAATTTTAACTTTTCCAACCGAGGTGCATGCACGATCCTCAGTGACGTTTTGGACATTCAAATTCTGACTCCGAATTGCTCCTGCTTTGCACACTCGTTTTGTAGAACTATCGTTTGTGTGGGCTATGTCTTAAACTTCCATGTTCGAATGATTGCGGACTGTCTACGTTTGACTCCATTGAACTTACGAGATTAGGTAGAAGACTCAACAATATTCTTCTCGGCAGACAAGGTGCGTCATGGAATGGGTGGAACAGATTTCATACAGCTTTGGAAAACATGTTCTCAAAGTCCTCAGCTATCCTATACTCCCCGATCAACGGCTGTTTTATCTTTATCTACTGAGTTCGTTCGCGTTTGCGATCGGAGTTTATTGCTATTCGCCGAATTACAAGGAAGACAAAGAAGCTGGGCGCGGCTTCATCAAAGGCTTGTTTGCGTTTGTGTTTCCAAAAAAAGTCTGGCAGCATCCATCCGCGTGGGTTGATGTTCGATTTTTCATTCCTCATCAAATATTGCGGTTATGGCTGTATACAGACTTCATGGGGATTTTTGCTGTCTTGTCACATTTTGCAATCACGACGGTCTTGCAAAACAGCATGGGAACAAATTCCATGTACACGTTCCCCGCGGATCATATTTTTCTTGTGATCTCGTATACGATCGTGTCGCTTATTGTGGTGGATTTCAGTTCCTTTTTCACGCACTACTTTCAACACAAAATCCCGATCTTGTGGGAGTTTCATAAGATTCACCATTCTGCGAAAGTATTGCATCCTCTAAGCAACTATCGTGAACATCCGATAGATAATGTTTCCTACGCAATTACAACGGGAATTTCGTTGGGCGTTGTGAATGGAGCGTTTGCTTTTTTATTCAGTGTCACTCCAGCGGAATTGTTTACCCCTTTGCTCGGCATCGGCATCGCCGCGTTTTCGTTTAATTTCTTCGGATTCCATCTCCGACATTCACATATTTGGTTACGTTGGCCTGGGATATTGGCCTTTATTTTTGGCTGCCCGGCCCATCATCAAATCCATCACAGCTGCAAGCCAAAACACATCGACAAAAACTTTGCCTTCCAATTACCAATTTGGGACATTCTCTTCGGTACATTCTATTTACCAAAACAAGAAGAAGAGTTGGAGATTGGGTTAGGCGATGGTACTGAGCATCAATACAAGAGCTACCTTACCATGTATACGCTGCCATTTATCAATCTTCTTAAGCAATCGCCAGAACCAGAAAAGACAGACGACAACGATTCCGCCTGATTCCATCTTCAGAATTGTTTCTCGATCCCATTTGTCACCATCGCATCAAGCTTAAAATATTCGAATAGTCATCCGTCCAAACTTTGAGGTCCTCACGAATGGCAGGTTGCGACCATTCGGGATTACCAATCAGCGAACCCAGATCTTCCTCCCGCCGCGCGATCACCAGATATTGTGACGGGTTCATCCCTTCGGCATGTTCTGCCTTTGTAATCAAATCAAAACGGTACCGGCAAACCAGCTGTTCCTCCGCGGCGAGCCGAGCCAACATCGGTTCCAGGTCCAGATAGTTGTTTGAAATGTTGAATGCCATCATGCCGTTGGGGTGGAGTTTCCGGAGATAGAGTTGCAGGGCTTCCTGCGTCAACAGGTGTGTCGGAATCGCGTCCGAACTGAAGGCATCAATGACGAGCAAATCGAATTGGTCATTCGGCTGCTTGGCCAACTGAATCCGCGCATCACCTAACACAACTTCGACCTCGCCATGA
>JAHEJI010000251.1 GCA_024638965.1 Planctomycetaceae bacterium | reverse complement strand
CATCGTGGCTATTTTCTCCAACGGTTCGAATGATGACTCCGCTGCCATTCGCGAATTGCAAAAAGACATTCAAGCGCTCGAATTGAAAATTGACAATCTTGAACTTGAATAGGTGGGCTTCAAACGCATCTACCAGTCAATCGAGGAAAAAAACGACGTCTGGGCTGCCACGCTCCATTGTGGTTCCTGCATTGGAAGGGGCAACACTTGTTGTGTTGAGCGTTGCTTCACCCCTCACCCGCCGCTGAGACGGCGACCTCTCCCCGAGGAGAGGTTCAAAAAACCATCAAAAAACGGGATGTTTGATCTCAAACACCCCGTTTAGTTGAATTTTCAACCCGATAAAAACCCTAAGGAGTCGCGTCTTTCTTTTCGTCTTTCTTTTCGTCGTCGGAATCTTCTTCCGATTCATCGTCGTCATGTCGAATCTCGACTTCGCGACCCATTTCGGCGAGCAACTTGGTAATCGTTCCATCAATATCGCGGCGGCCCTTTTCGCGAATCACACCTTCGGAATCGATGATGTAAACCGTTGGCCAACCAGAAACATTCCATTTAGTGGAAATCGGACCGCTGGTACCTTCTTCGCCGTTCCAGAAACTTCGCCAAGTGATGTTCTTCTCTTTGACAATTTCGCGAATCGAATCGAGGTCGGGATCGCTGTTGACGCCAATAAGTGCAAAAGGTTCGTCTGCCAGTTGTTTCACGAGCGACCGCTCGTGGGGATACATAGCCCGGCAAGGTCCTCACCAATCGCCCCAGAAATCAAGCATGACGACCTTGCCACGATAATCGCTTAACTTGAATTCTACTCCATCGAGATCAACGCCTTCGATATCGGGAACTACTTTTCCTACCACCAGGTTGCGGGCCTCAAAAAGACTGGCTTCTGCGAGTTCACCCAGGGTACCGCGGCGGGTCGTAATGTCGGCGAAATCCGTCGAGACCGATACAAAAAGGTCTTCAATTCTTTTTTCATCCTCTTCGGATTTCTCACCAGGTAAGCGAGACAAATAACTTGCCAGGGCAAAGGTCGCCCATCCTTTTACATCGTGATGCGGGGTCTTCTCGATTACCAATTCCAGGCGTTCTTGGTTCTTTTTACCGCGCGAATTAATCATCCCCTGGCAAATGCTCAGCATGCCTTCGTTTTCGATATGGTCCCTGAACAGCCGTTCCTTGGCAGTCTCGTCGAGCCCCGTACCATTGCTGCGGACATTCGTTGCAATCCACGTCAAAGCGTCAAATTCCGTTTCTGATTCAACTCCTTGATTAACGATCGCCATTATCTGGTCAGAATAGGTCTCCGGTTTCGGATACTTTTCCTCGAACAATTTTTTCTTTTCTTCATCCGAACCGGCCGCTCGATAGGCAACCATAAAATCGTTTCGCGCCGTCAAATACTCTTTTTGAATTTCTTTCAATCGAGCCGCCGCGGTAACCACAGCGGCCTCAGCTTCTGCGGCAGCCTCTGTTTCAGCAGGAGTTTCGGCAGGAGTTTCGGCAGTCGCCAACGACTCGGAAGCAACGGTGGCTTCGGCAGCGGCCGCGGTTTCGGAGCTTTCAGGTTTCTCGGCGTCGGACGCCTTTTCCCTCGCGCTGCATGATGCAAATAGCAGCACTAAGAAAACTAGTAAAAGTCTTGTTTTCATTACATTGCCTCAATATGGGGATTTGACCGTCACAATAGTATAAACAAATTCTGAGCGTCCAAAACCAGCTGAAATCTCCGGCTCAAGAGAGAGTTTGGACTTTACCAATTCGGCGTTTTTCCAGAATTTTGCCAAGGTTGTGGCTTGAACTCCAGCCATGAATCTGGCTCAAGTGCGTGTCGCACGGACGTATAGCGGACGTGGCGCTCTGATTGCCGGGCGAAACCGACGAAAAAAATACGCCAACTTAAACCAAACGCGCTCTAGCCTTTAGAATTGTCTGAGAAATCCTGGAGGTACAAACGCGCGATCGACCGAAATTCCACGTTTGCTTGCTACATCAATTCTTTCTTGTCGACGTCCATTTTTGCGAATTCCAAAACCAAACTTTTTTCTTCATTACATAAATACTTGTTTCGAAACGCGGATTTGTCGTCCATTAGATTAAGAGATTGCAATTAACTGGTTGTGGTTTGTCAGCCCTAAATTTTGAGAGGCTGGCCGAAGTGGACGAGGCCACGAGGCCTGCCATTAAATCAAACTTAAATGGAGTTCGTGGCCCTCGTGGCCTCGTCCACAACCCTAAGATTCAAAACTGACAGAAAAGTAGACACAGAATTAATCCCCCATAAGCGAGAAAATCACGATGGCATTTACGGAAGTTACCAATGAATCCTGGTTTAGCCGAATTGGAAGTTCGATTAGAGGCATTCTCTTCGGCATCGTTCTGTTTGTCGTTGCGTTTCCTCTCCTTTTCTGGAACGAAGGGCGAGCCGTTTATCGTGCCAAGACGCTGACTGAAGGGCGCGGAATGGTCGTCGCTGACGTCCCGAACGATTCGGTTGGTCCAGAAAACGAAGGCAAGCTCGTTCATATGACGGGTACCGCGAATTCAGAAGAAACGTTGACCGACGACAGCTTCGGCATCTCCGTTGACAACGCTCTCAAGCTGGCTCGTCGTGTCGAAATGTATCAATGGCAAGAAAACACTTCGACGAATTCGAAGAAAAATCTGGGAGGCGGGAAGACGACCGAAACCGAATACAGCTACGAGAAAATCTGGAGTTCCGACGAAATCGACTCCAGCGGTTTTCATGAAGGTGGCCGCAGCGAGTACGGATCGGGCAACCCCCCGATGCCTTATTCCGAATCTGAATTCGTTTCGAATGAAGTCGGCTTCGGCGCGTTCAAACTAAGTGATAGTCAAGTTGGCCAGATTTACGGCTACGAATCGATTCAGCTTTCACAAGAAGATCTCGACAGGATCTCTGACGAGTCTTTGCAAGGCAAACTCACGCTTGCGAACAACTCCTTCTACCAGGGCCGCGACCCAACATCGCCTCAGATTGGCGACTTGCGCACGACGTTTGAGTATGTTGGCCCGTCCGAAATCAGTTTTGTTTATCAACAGACTGGTGATACCTTTCAGCCGTACACGCTCGACAAAGGCAACATTCAACTGTTTTCGATGGGCACGGTCGGCGCTGAACAACTATTCACGCAGGCCGAAACCGCAAACAACATGTTGACCTGGCTGCTTCGTCTGGCCGGTTTCGTGTTGATGTCGGCGGGAATCGGTTTGGTCCTCCGACCCATCGCCGTGCTTGGAGATGTGGTTCCATTTATTGGAGGGATCGTTGGAGCCGGCATCATGTTTGTCTCAGCCATCATCGCCGGGGCGTTCACACTCGTCACGATCGCAATTGCCTGGCTGGCTTTCCGACCGCTTTTCGGTATCGCGCTCATCGTCGTGGCGATTGGGCTAATCATCCTTGCCCGCCGATTCATCAAGAAAGGAAAACCGGCCCCGGCAGTTTCAAAGCCCGACGGAATTCCAGTCGTGGGGTGAGTTTCAGTTGGCAGTTGGCAGTGCTCAGTATGCTGTCCCGGCATTTTCTGATCCAAGTCTGATTTCCGCGTTGATCAAAACGGAATATCGTTTTCGTCATAGTTGGCACCTTCATCAAACGCGGCGTTTGCGTCTTCTGCATCGTCGCTCGCAGGCTGAGCGCCGCCAGATGAGGCCGACGCACCACTCATGACTTTGAATCCGAGGGCCTCGGCGTTGAGAAAATATTTGACTTCGCTTTTTTCATCTTTTTGCCATTTGCGACCGCTCAATCGGTAAGTGATCTCGACGTCGTCACCGACTTTCAATTCGTCGACCGTGTCGCAGGCGTCCTGGATAAACTCGACGGGAACGTAATTAGTGAAACGACTGGTATCTTGTTCCAGGACGACCAGGCGTTTGCGAAAGCCATTTTGCCCGTAGGTTTTGGTGGCTTCGAGATGGTGAACAATTCCGCGTACGGTAGGTTGGCTCATTTGTAAAATCCGTGTGCAATAAACCTAGTTTTTGACTGAATCCAGTCTTATCTCCGGAGCTTATGATAATGGTTCCGCAGCGGATTCGAAATAAGCCAAACCGTTTTCCTGATTAAGCCGCATTCCTTTCCAAATTGGGTCAACAATCGAGGTCTGCTGTTGAATATTTAAGTAAGTTTATGCGACAATTGAGTTTCGATAAAAATACATTGACGACTCCGAAAGCCAGAATGTCCCAAACGCAACCCATTGCGTCCGGTCGAAAAAAACGCGACATCCCCGAAGGCACATGGATCCAGTGCAAAGGATGCAAGGCCGCGATCTTTCGCAAAGAAGCCGAAAAACGACTCTGCGTCTGCCCCGAATGCGACTATCACATGTATGTATCGGGGAAAACTCGAATCGCGCAGGTCCTCGACGAGGGTACCTTCGAAGAATGGGACGCCAATCTGCTTTCCGGTGACCCGCTGGGGTTTTCCGATCGAAGCCGAACGTATGTCGAACGATTGGCGGCCGAGCAAAAAAAGACCGGGCTCTCCGAGGCGGCCATAACCGGGACCGGGATGATCCGTGCCCGGCGTGTGGCGATCGGAATCACCGACTCTCAATTCATTATGGGAAGCATGGGGTCGGTGGTGGGCGAACGGTTGACTCGGCTTATCGAGCGCGCGACCAAACAGGATTTGCCGTTGATCATTATTAGTGGCTCGGGCGGTGGAGCACGGATGCACGAAGGCATCTTGTCTTTGATGCAGATGGCCAAAGTCTCCGCGGCTCTCGCGCGCTACGATGACGCTGGCGGACTTTTTATCAGCGTGTTGACCAATCCAACGATGGGAGGTGTGGCAGCCAGTTTTGCTTCGCTCGGCGATGTCGTTTTTGCAGAACCAAAAGCGCTCATCGGCTTCGCCGGTCCTCGTACAATTAAGGCGACGATTCGAATCGAATTACCGGAAGGATTTCAAACGAGCGAATTCCTGTTAGAACATGGTTTCGTCGACAGAATCGTTCCCCGCGATAAACTCAAATCGGAAATTGCCCGGACGATCGACTATTGCGGCAAGTAGTTAATCCAACTTGGTTCGGACATCATATTCTCTCGGCCGATTCATCAACACTCGCAGGTACACGCCGGTTGCCTTGGTTCGCAATAGGTTATAATAAAGTTCAAGCCACGAGCTATCTTCGCGTTCTGGAAAAAACTTATGGGTTTTATTGAAAAGGTAAAAGGCGTATTCGCGAGGGGTGATGAGAATCAAAAGTTGCTTGACTTGTCGGCACGTTTTCGCCTGGATCGCCACGCCTTTACCGGAACCATGTCCAAGTTCCACGTGGCAACCGAAATTGGCACCAACAAGAAAATGGGGATCAAGCTTCTCGACAAAGAGAAACTTGATTTTTTCCGGTCTCGTTTCAAAGGCCTGAATAAACCGGAAGAAGGCCAGATCGCAATGCAGCTCCATCACCCTCGCGTTGTTGAAACGTATCAGTATGGCAAGACGATGACGGGACAAGAGTACATCCTGATGGAGTACATTCATGGCCCTGGAATCAACACACTGATCAAACAAGGCGACTGCGAGATGGGCGGTAATCGGCTGGAGTTGATTCGCCAGATGGCAGAAGGCGTGCAGGCCGTTCATGACGCTGGATTCATTCACCGCGACGTTTGCCCGCGAAACTTTATTTGCAACCACAATTTTGAATGGTTGAAACTGATTGACTTTGGACTCACGGTTCCCAACGAACCGCCCTACCACAAGCCGGGAAACCGCACCGGCACGCCGCAATACATGGCCCCTGAAATCGTGCGGCGTAGGGAGACCGATGAACGCGTCGACGTGTTCGCATTTGGCGTGACAATCTACAAGATGTTGACGTTGGTTCATCCCTGGCGATCAACCGACACAACCGGAACGGCGGCATTGGTTCACGACACGCAGGAACCTGACGATATCCTGATTCATCGACCGAAACTCAATCCCAAGTTGGCCGATGTGATTCACAAATGCCTGGTTACGAATCCGGAAAAACGCCTGCCCTCCTGCAAACAGTTTCTGGCCGCAATTCGAGACTTGAAAACAGAGGACGTCGAACCAGCGGACAACGCTTAACGTTTTCGATTGCCTGCTCGCAGTGCAAACTTGTCTTTGATCGCTGTCAGGCAGAACTCTTGACGGTTGAAAGCCAATTGGCGGGTCTTAACGACTTGAAATCCCATCGCCTTGACCTCCTTCCGATAGTCGGGAATCGATTCCACGTCATCCCAACTACTCAGCTTGAGTGTCAGGATGATTCCACGAATGTCAACTCGCTCGTGCGTGACGATGTCGCGCACCGTGTCGATCGTATATTTCGGCGCCATGCTTAAGTCGGCCATTAACCAACGCACATCCCTGAAGTC
>JAHEJI010000079.1 GCA_024638965.1 Planctomycetaceae bacterium | reverse complement strand
GACCAAACGCATGGTGCAAGTCGCCGAAGAATTTGCCAACAATCCGTCGGCAAGTCTTCCCAACCAACTTGAGAAATGGGGAGACCTGAAAGCCGCTTACCGGTTCGTCCTTTTGATTGTGCGAGAAGTATTACCATTGAGTGGCGGGTCAATAGGTTTTTTGACAAAAAATAATTTGACCGCGAGATCGTTTTTGATTCGACGGGCGCCGGGAAGGAGAGTCCTCAGGTTAACGCAGGATTAACAATTAATGGTGAACGGTGAATGGTGAATTGCTAACTGGGATTCTCTTCATTAACAATTCACCATTCGCAATTAATTGTCGGCGTCCAGGAATCGTCAGCGCCTTGCCGCTCACATGGTTCGGCTTCTCCAAAGTTTGAATTCCGGACAACCTCAATTAATTATTACTTCCCCAGTGCTAAAGGAATCTTGGTTGAAATGGACTCGGATGGAAATTAGATCCTTTTCGCCGTGGCGAACCGCGCTCTTTAGGGGTGACTACTTTTCACTTCGTACGTCGAATGGTCCGAAGTCACGTCAACATTATCGCGGCGTACCCACCGCAACGCCGATTAAATCGTAGGCTTGTGAGTGCACGATCTCGACCGGAACCATCTGCCCCGTCGCCAGCGAGCGGTCACTCTCGGTGACAAACACGCAACCGTCGACGTCAGGAGCATCGAAGGTACTGCGACCAACCCAGGCATTTGGTTGTTCGGTAACCGGCGCATCCAGGATTACGTCGATCGTCTTACCTAGTTGGTTGTGGTTGAATTCCGCGGCAATTTCCTGCTGAACCGCCATCAAGTGATCACGACGAGCGTTCTTCGTTTCTTCATCGAGGTGTCCGGGAAGATTGGCTGCCGGAGTGTCGGGCTCAAACGAGTAAGTGAAAACACCCATTCGCTCAAATTTGAACTCTTTGACGAAATCAACCAGCGTTTCAAACTGTTCGTCGGTTTCACCAGGAAAACCAGTGATGAAAGTCGTTCGTAAGGTCAAACCGGGAATCAGCTCGCGCATCCGCCGGATCGTTTTTTCTGTGTCGGGCCGGTTCACGCGGCGCGACATCCGCTTGAGCATCGTATCGTCGGCGTGTTGCAACGGCATGTCGATGTAAGGAATGATCTTGTTTGCGTCTGCGATCGTCTGCAGCAATCGGTCGTCAATGTACATCGGATAAAAATACATCAAACGAATCCAGTCGAGACCTTCGACTTGATCAAGTTGGGTTAGCAATTCCGTCAACCGCGGCTCGCCATACATGTCCATTCCGTAATAGGTCGTATCTTGGGCGACAATGTTCAGTTCACGGACACCGGAGTCGGAAAGTTGTTGGGCTTCCTCGATCACGTTTTCCATCGGCTTGGTCGCGTGTTTGCCGCGCATCTTGGGAATCGCACAAAAGGTACACAAACGATCGCAGCCTTCCGATATTTTCAAATAGGCAAAGTGTTGCGGCGTGATTTGCAATCGATGGGTGTCGGGCAAAGCGCGAATCGGTGCCGGCTGAAAAACGGAACGCTGTTCTTCCAGATCACCTACGAGTCGATCAGCAATTTTGGTGATCTCCTCCCGTCCGAAAACGCCCACCAGCGAATCGATTTCCGGCCGATCTTCGAGAAGTTGTTCTTTTTGGCGTTCGGCCAGACACCCCGAAACGATCACGCCTTTTGTTTTGCCTGCTTTCTTTAACTCGAGCATCTCATCAATTGCAGCAAACGACTCGGTGCGAGCTTGTTCAATAAAGCCACAAGTATTGACGACGACAAAATCACTCTGCTCGGGATCTGCAATCAGCTGATAACCATCGAGCTTGAGCAATCCCATCATCCGTTCGCTGTCGACGGTATTTTTCGGACAACCCAGACTGATGAATGCGTACGAACCCTTATGGTCTTTGCTGGCCGGCAGTTTTTTGAAATCAGTAGACAAAAGATGACTCGCGGAAAGATAGAAGAAGGCTCTAGTTGGACAGCGCCATATTTGGTCTCTAGCAAGGAAAAACACAATGTTTCACGTAGCTGTGAGCGGCAAGGCGCTAGCCGTCGGTTCGATGCAGAATAACCGCAGCTAGCGCATTGCCGCTCATAGAAAGTGGCGCTGTCCACCTAGACGTAGCCGAAACGACCCTGATCGTAATCCATTGATTGAGTTTCCGGGAGGTGCAAAATCCGGCTCGCCATTCTCTTTGGCCCAATTCCGTTTGATTGTGCAGAATACCGTAACTAAGTCATTCTGAATTCTGAGTGGAGCGAAATGAAGAATCTCCGCGGTGATCCTGCACTGCGTTTCGCTTGCTCAAGGGTCAAAGCGAGTCCAGAGATCCTTTGGTAGGATTACTTTTCATTGAAAGGTGCGTTGTGATCGGCCACGAACCAAATCGTATGGTAAGGATACATGGGCAAAAATCAGCATCGACGATGTGTTTGTGGAAAATCGAGCACGTATCCAATTTGTGATTTTTCTCATGTCTCAGAAAAGTGGCAATGCCAGGGCAAATCCGGTGAAGTTGCCGAATGGTGTTTTGTTGCTGGACCTCACAACCTGAATCTCGCCGAGAAATTGGCCGCAGAATTGGGTGGTATTGCGGCTCATACGATCGACGAGAAAATCATTGCCGAAAAGGAAGTGTTGCTCACGGAAGGAACGGACCTAGAGTTCTTGAGTGTATTGGACGCACGGATTTCGGCCAACGAACGCTACGTGTTCGCTCTCAATGTCGATCCCGGCTTAATCGGAAGTGTCTTCGTCAATGCGAAAATCGTCCCGATCGTTGGCGAGACGATGGAACTTTGGCAGCAGATTCGAACGGTGTGCCGACAAGAGTTTGATCAAAACATCGAATCGACTGAGCATTTGGCCGCGACAAAACTGAAACGGGTATTTTTGTCACATGCAGTGAAAGACGAGTCGATACTCCGGCCGGCCGTCGACTACCTGCGGCGATTTTACGAGGCGGACATTTTTTTGTGTGCGGACTCGATCGCAAGTGGCACAAATTGGCAAGCTGAAATCGTTGGAAATTTGCAGGAGCGCGAGTCGTTCCTTTATCTTCTGTCAAAAAACTCGCTTGATTCAACTTTTTGTGCATTCGAAATTGGATTTGCTTCGGCGCTTGAGAAAAACATTGCCATCATCTCACTGGATGGAAGTTTGCCACCAGTATTCGCGCAGCACATTCAAATGAACGACGTGCAACGGCTGAGACAGCGGCAACCATGGTTGGAAACGGACGAAGCCCTACTCGAAATTCTGTTGCAGGTGATGAGTCACTAGTTAAGAATGTGTCTTCACCATTTTCGTTTAACCGCGCCCAAACGGGCCGCGTTTTGCCGGGCCGCGTTCTACCAATCCAATCACGCGGGGCGTTACCCGAATAGCACTTACTTTAGCCGCGAAAGCGGTGGCAGCGGGTAGCCGTCGGCGTAAGCCGATGGTTTATGGTATTCAAGAAAACCAGCCGCGATAGCGGTGACAGCGAATGAGCCGTTGCTTTCACAGCATTCGCGGCGAACGTGTTGGTGGGGCCTTGATCCCACAGCTGACGCTGTGGGCTACCTGCTGTCGCAGCTTCGCTGCTGAATAAAATCTAAAGTAAGTGCCATTGCATTGGGCGTTGCCCACGGGGTTAAACAGGGTTAAACATGCTCTGAAATTAATCCTGGTCTCAGGTACCAACAAATTTATTCGTCCCACAGATTGGCCACGGAATATGGACCACCGGGCATTTCCCAGAAAGAGCCGTCGATATAACGGAAGTTCCTTTCCACCGTAGTCATTTTCTTCATGTCTTCTTCGTCCAGTTCCAGAGACGCGGCGGCAAGATTTTGCTTCATGTGTTCCTGGTTTGATGACTTGGGAATCGGAATTGTGCCGCGATTGACGGCCCAAGCCAATATGATTTGGCTTGGCGAATCACCGTATTTTTCGGCGAGCGATCTGATCACATCGTTTTCGAATAGACTTGGCTCGTCGCTTTGTCTTAAATGGTCCGGGCGTCCTGCCGATCCCAATGGCGAATAGGCGATCATGCGAATGGTCTGTTCCTCGCAAAACTGAAGCAATTCGCGCTGCTGGAAAAACGGATGCGATTCCACTTGATTCACCACCGGCTTGACATTGCATCCGTCAATCAAAGCTTGCAATTTCTTGATGCTGAAGTTGGAAACGCCAATGTTCTTACAGAGTCCATTGGAATGGCATTCTTCCATGGCTGTCCAGGTCTCGGCGAGCGGAACTTGTTCGAGGCTCAAAAAATCATCGCCAGTTTCCGGTCGCATACATCCTTGCCGGTGCGCGATCGGCCAGTGAATCAGGTATAGATTTAGATAGTCCAAACCCAGATCACTGAGAGTCCTTTCCAAAGCGGGCTGAACGTGTTCTGGTCGATGGCAGTCGTTCCACAACTTGGAAGTGACCCACAGTTCTTCGCGAGAAATGCCGCTCTCGGCAATTCCATCTGCAATCCCCTGCCCCACTCCTTTTTCGTTTAGATAAATCCAGGCGCCATCGATATGGCGATAGCCCATCTGAATCGCCGCGCTTACGGCCTCTGCAGCCTCATCGGTCATTTGCCAAGTGCCGAGACCCAGGGCAGGAATTTGATCCCCAGAGTGCAATTCGAAAGATTTCAACTTGGGTCCTTTCAATGTCAAAAAAAATATTCGACGTGCTTGATGTAGGTCACAAGCAATCTAGAGAGTTTTAAGGGTTCACCGAACGAGTCACAAGGATTCTCAATACATCTTTGTTCAGGATTCTCAGCGAAATATAACGCAGATAATTGATTTGCGTGATGAACTTCTTAGAATCATGAGAAACGTAACCACATATTACGGAAGAGTAAATCTGATGTTTGAAAGACTATCGACAGGCTGGTCACTAGCGAAACAGGCAGTTGGTGTCTTGAGGCTGGACAAAGAACTGTTGCTTTTTCCGGTATTGAGTGGAATCTCGTGTTTGCTGGTATTGGCCAGTTTCGCAATTCCTTTGTTTTATTCGGGAGCCCTGCAAACCATCGAAGAAAACCCCGAAGGGGCCACTCAAAATGTGCTCGCCTACGTCATCTTGTTCCTGTTCTATTTTGTCAACTATTTCATCGTCATCTTTTTTAACTCGGCGCTCGTAGGCTGTGCGGTGATTCGACTCAAGGGCGGAGACCCCACGCTGAGCGATGGTTTCGGCGCTGCGTTTGCTCGCCTGCCTCAGATTGCCGGGTGGGCGCTTGTCAGCGCAACCGTCGGATTGATCCTTAAAGCGATTGAGTCGCGTTCGCAACGATTCGGACAGATCGTTTCCAGCTTGCTTGGGATGGCTTGGGCGATTACGACGTTCTTTGTAATCCCCGTACTTGTAATCGAAGGCGTGGGGCCAATCGAATCGGTCAAACGCTCGGTCTCGATCATGAAGAAAACATGGGGCGAATCGCTGGGAGCAAATTTTGGGATCGGCCTGATGACATTCCTGCTCAGCCTGATTGGGATCGCGCCAATCGTCTGCGGTGGATTTCTTGTCGCCTCAGGAGTAACCATTCTCGGTGGAGTGTTAATCGCAGTCGGCATCATTATCCTGCTGCTTGTTTCGCTGATTTCGTCCGCATTGAACTCGATTATCCTGGCAGCGTTGTATATCTACGCAGCAGAAGGCAAAGACCCAGATGGATTCGATGCGAACATGATCAAATCGGCTTTTGCTTCCAAATATTAAAACGGTGCATGGTCTGTTTCGGGGAAATAGCAAAACCAGGCCGGCCGATTCGCGGTAAGAGTTGGTTAGACTGACTGCTCATTCGTTTGATTAAGACTAGCTTGCCCATTTGGCTTGCCACATCACCATCCAGGAAATTTTTTCAACGAGGAATTTATGCGTTTATTCAAGATTAGCATTTGCATGGTCGCCTTGCTCGGTCTTTCCGTCGTCTCGGTTGCCACTGTTTCCGAGGCCGCGGCACAAGAAGAAGTCAAAAAGTACACGATCGAGCAGTTTCTCAAAACGGTCAGTTACTCACGCGCTTCGTTCTCACCTGACAACTCGAAAATCCTCTACACCAGCGACGAAAGCGGTGTCTTTAATGCCTACTCAATCGAACTGGACGGAATGAAGGTCACTCCTTTGACGAGTTCCGACAAGGACTCGATCTTTACAATTGGTTACTTTCCCGACGACGAACGGTTTTTGTACACCGCGGATCAGGGAGGTAACGAACTCAATCATGTTTACGTGCGGATGCTTGACGGGACATCCAAAGATTTGACACCTGGCGACAAGCTAAAAGCCCAATTTCTTGGCTGGTCACAAGACGACAAGTCGTTTTACATCGGAACCAATGAGCGCGATCAACGCTATTTTGATGTCTACGAATACGATGCCGATTCGTTTGAACGCGAAATGATTTTCAAGAACGAAGAAGGCCACAATTTCGCCGACATCACGCCCGATGGACAAACAATCGCGCTCAGCAAAACCAACACCCGAGACGACAGCAATGTTTTTCTTTATGATCGCGACACCCAGGAGCTAAAAAACATTACTCCGCACGAAGGTGACATCAATCACAACCCGGCAACTTTCAGTCCTGACGGCAAGCGTCTGCTTTTCACGACAGACGCCGATAGTGAATTCACTTATCTGGTAAGTCAGGACTTGGAAACGGGTGAGCGAAAGACTGTCAAAAAAGCGGATTGGGATGTTGTATTCGCCTCGTACTCAAAACACGGAAAGTATTTCGCATTAGGCCTTAACGAAGACGCCAAAACCAAATTGGAAGTATACGATGCCGCGACAATGCAGCCTGTCGAGTTGCCTGACATTGAGGGCGCAAGCATCAATTCGATCAACATTTCTCGAGATGAATCCTGCGTTTCGATGTATGTTTCCAGCGACAAGGCCCCGAGCGATCTCTACTTTTACGACTTGAAATCGGGTGATCCGGTCAAACTTACCAGTTCGCTGACCACCGAAATCAACCCGGACCACCTCGTCTCAGGAGAAGTCGTTCGATTCAAGTCTTTTGACGGGGTCGAGATTCCCGGCATCCTGTATAAGCCACATCAGGCTTCTGCCAACCACAAGGTTCCGGCGCTGGTCTGGGTTCACGGCGGTCCCGGCGGCCAGTCACGGACCGGTTACCGCGGGCTGATTCAGTACCTGGTGAACAATGGGTACGTCATTTACGCAATCAATAATCGCGGCAGTTCCGGTTACGGCAAGTCGTTTCAACAGCTCGATGACCACAATCACGGGAAAGGCGATTTGGACGACTGCGTCTCCAGCAAGAAAATGTTGAACGATACCGGATACGTTGACTCCGAGCGGATTGGCATCATCGGCGGAAGCTACGGCGGATACATGACTTTGGCCGCGTTAACATTCCGCCCTCAGGAATTTGAATGCGGCGTCGATCTGTTCGGGATTTCGAACTGGCATCGAACGGTTCAAAGCATTCCGCCATGGTGGGAATCCCAGCGAAAGTCGTTGGAGAAAGAGCTGGGTGATTTTGACGACGAAGAATATTTCCGCAGTATTTCTCCTCTGTTTCATTCTCAGTACATCGTTAAACCGCTGATGGTGCTGCAAGGCGCAAACGATCCAAGAGTGATCAAACCTGAATCCGATGAAATCGTTGCTGCGGTCAAGAAAAATGGAGTTCCTTGCGAGTACGTTTTGTTCGACGACGAAGGCCACGGGTTCCGAAAAAAAGCCAATCAGCTGCGAGGCTACAAAGCGATTCTCGATTTTGTCGATACGCACTTGAAACAGTAGGCAGTTGTGTCAGTACGCAATTTTTTTGCAGGTGGCAGTTGGCACTGAGTACTGAGTACTGAGTACTGAGTACGATTACGATTACGAGTACGAGTACGAGTACGAGTGCGAGTGCGAGTGCGAGTGCGAGTGCGAGTGCGAGGACGATTACGAGGACTGCTTTCTGCGGATTGGCACGGCCGACTGCTAACTGACCAACTCGCCTACTAGAGAGGCAACGGCTGAACCGTTAGTTTATAGGCATGTCAAATGATCAAGAAATTCAGAATCTCCGGGAGCAGATGTCCAACGTGCCGAATCGGATATCGATGGCTCGGTTCGTTTTGTCCGTTGTGTTGTTCGTTGTTTTGCCTTTGCAGTGGTATTGGGCGGCGTTGGCGTTGTTCATCATTGCTGCAGGAACCGATTGGGTCGATGGCTGGTATGCTCGCAAATACAACCTTGTCACCAAACTTGGTCGCATTCTAGATCCGTTTTGTGACAAGATCCTGATTTGCGGCTCTTATATATTACTGGCTGTCGAAATGGAGCCTTTGTTTCCATGGTACGCAAAAATCGCGGGCTGGATGGCTGTGGTCGTTGTCGGTCGCGAGCTGTTGGTTACGGTCTTGCGATCGATGATCGAAGGAAGTGGCGGAGATTTTTCTGCCAAGATGGCGGGCAAATTGAAAATGTGGTTTCAATGCTTCGCCGTCGGAAGTTGTCTTGTGGCATTAGCGTTGAAGGCGGGCGATGCATCGGTCGAGGTGCCCACGTGGTTGTGGTGGTTTATGATCGTTTCGATCTGGTCTTCGATATTCTCTACCGTCCACTCGGGTGTTCTTTACATTTTTGGTGCGGCGGAATTCATTGGAAAACCGGCGCCCTAACGCGCTGTCGAGAACAAAATGCCTTTTGATTTGGGCCAGATTCTGTACGGTCTTTTGTGTTTGGTTTCTCTGCCTCTCTGGGTTTATGTTTTCTGGAAGGGTCAGCCTTTCATCAAACCGAGACTTCGAATTCAATCTCCGATTGGATTGTTGGATGTTGGGATACTCTTTCTGTGCTGGTTTGTTTCCCAAATGATGACGGTCACGATTCTTGTTTACGCGATAGACGTTCCGATCGAGGGATTAGGTAAACTGGAGACGCGACAGGAACTTCATTCAATGGGCATCGCGAGTCTGTTTCAGTTGGTAGCGACAGTCATCGGGCTGGCAATTATCGCCGCCAGACACGGTTTTGCACCCAGGATTTTTGGTTGGCAACCCGAGAATTTTTGGAAAGACCTGCGAATTGGCGCGATCGCTTTTGTGTTGATCGTTCCGGTCATTTTGACGATCCAAATCGTGCTCACGCAGTTCTTCGATTACGAACACATCACATTTAGCGCTCTTGAAGACGAGCATGGGATCTACGCGATCGCGATAACCTGGATCTCGGCAGTTCTCGTTGCCCCGATCACAGAAGAGATCTTTTTCCGCGGCACTTTTCAGGCATGGTTGCAACGGCAAGACATCACCGGCGGCCCCAGCCAAATCGAGACAGTCGGGGGAGGTTGGACTCGACATTCAAAAACAGAACATAAGTTGTTAGAACTGGAGCCTGTGACAGAATCCGTTGCGAAAACGCTCACCTACCATCCGTTTCGAGTCGTTTCCGATCTGAAGGACTCGGATCGGATGTTGTGGTTGCCCGTTTTTGTTTCAGCGTTTGTATTCGCCGGAATCCATTTCGGGCAGGGGCCCGCGCCCATTCCGTTGTTTGTATTTGCGTTTGCGTTGGGCTACCTCTACCGTCAAACGGGAAGCATCGCGACCTGCATTGTGCTACATCTGCTGTTGAACGGTTTTAGTATGTTCATTTTTACGATGCAGACGCTGTTCGAAACGCCGGTACCGGTTTAGGTTGATATTGGTTTAATGAGGCCATGAATGAAAAGGCAACGAATGTCGCTTGGAATTGGAATTGTTGGATGCGGAATGATCTCTGAGTTTCATGCACGCGCCATCGGTGAAGTGCATGGAGCCAGGTTGGTCGCCTGTTACGATCGAGTCCAGGCCTCGACGGAGCGATTCGGAGAGGCTCATCAAATCAACCGATACGATGATCTCAGCAGTTTTCTGGCAGATCCGGCGGTGGACGCTGTTTCGATTTGCACGCCCAGCGGTGCCCACATGGAACCTGCCGTCGCCGCCGCGACGGCGGGCAAGCACGTGATCGTGGAGAAACCGTTGGAGATCACGCTCAAACGATGCGATAAAATCATCGAAGCTTGCCGAGATAACGACGTCGCGCTGGCGACGATTCTTCCATCTCGCTTTCATAAATGCAGCCAGTTGTTAAAAAAAGCGATAGCCGGAGGCCGCTTTGGGCGGCTCTCACTTGGCGATGCGTATGTCAAATGGTTTCGGACTCAAGACTATTACGATAGCGGGCAATGGCGCGGAACCTGGGCGCTCGATGGTGGGGGTGCCTTGATGAATCAAGCCATTCACAGCGTCGATTTGCTAACGTGGTTGATGGGACCGGTCGCAGAATTATCAGCTCAAACTGCAACTCTGGCTCACGAACGAATTGAAGTTGAAGATGTTGCAACGGCTTCACTGCGATTCAAAAACGGTGCACTTGGCGTCATCGAAGCCACAACCGCCGCTTACCCTGGAAGTTTGAAGAAAATTGAAGTCCATGGAAGTCACGGTTCGGCAGTCATCGAGGAAGAAGATATCAAGGTCTGGCAATTCGCCAAAATGACGTCGGCTGATAACAAGATCGCGACGCAATTCGCCAAAAAAACTCAAACGGGAGGCGGAGCTGCTGATCCTTCTGCCATCGGTCACGCGGCACATGCCCAACAATTCAAGGACTTTGTCAAAGCCGTCAAAAACAAAAATACGCCTGCCATCGATGGACACGAAGGCAGACGAAGCGTAGAAATCATCCTGGCAATCTACAAAGCGGCTGAAACCGGACGAACAATCAAGCTGCCACTATCCAAAGATCCCGTATTGAGGGCTCGTTCTCGGAAACACTGACCAGACCATGCAACTCGGCTAGGCGGATTTTACAAACCTGCAAAAATGGAGCGTAGTAACTGGATCGTGATAATTCAGCCCAAACTCAACTGCCCTCTGAAGTCTCACAACTTCAGCTACAACCTTTGCCTCCAGCACTTTTAGTGATCGAATATCGCCCGTTTCTTAATACTGACACGCTTTTGATCGTTGAGATTTGGCGACGCCAGCGACCGCTGCGCGCGGCGGTTGATTCGTTTAGCCGAGCTACCCTCGATTCCAGGGTCTTGGCTAAGCCTTACTTTGATCGCCAGGGTTTGATCATGGCGGTGGATGGTGATGAACCGCTGGGGTTTGTTCATGCCGGGTTCGGGCCCAACCAGGATTTTTCCGATCTGGATCGTTCGCAGGGCATTATCTCTCAGCTGAAAGTGGTTGACTGCGACAGTCAGGACGAGGTTGCGAGCGAACTCTTGAACCAGGCTCGTGAATATTTGCGCGGTCACGGTTCCACGCAGATGAGCTATGGAAGCAACTATCCGCACGCCCCGTTTTATCTTGGACTGTATGGCGGCGCACAAATCGGCGGAGTCTTGGATGAGGACGAAACGGTCGCGAGGGCGTTGAGTGAATTTGGTTTCGTTGAGTCTCAAAAAATCCTGGGCTATTCGCGGACGTTGGCAGGGTTTCGGGTTACCGTCAATCGTCAGCAAATGTCAGTTCGTCGGGAGTTTAATATCGCGGCAGTGGCGGATCCTATCGAAACGTCGTGGTGGGAGAGTTGTACCTTTGGTCTGGCTGAACGAGATTGTTTTCACGCGCTCCAGCGTATTTCGCAAACCGTTGTTGCAAGTGTAAAGTACTGGGATATGCAGCCGTTAGCGACCAAGTGGGGAGTCGCGGCCCGAGGAGTTCACGAATTGGAAATGTTGCCCGAACACAACGATTTTGGCCTGAAATTATTTCTTCTGGGTGAGTCGCTTCGACACCTGATGCAGCAAGGAATTGGCTTGGTGGAAGTTGACTGCCCTTCCGAGGATGCCTCGACAATTGAATGTTTGCAGGTCCTTGGTTTTGAGCAAACGGGCCAAGCGACGTCGATGAAGATGGGGATTTCCTAGTGCCGTTTCATCTTGCCAATGCCCTTTGATTAAATACAAAAACGATAATAATGGTTGATTCACTGATGTCGAATGCACTTAATTAAAAACGCCGAAATGACTAACAAAACTGGTTCAAAATCCGGGCAGAACATGATTGATGTCGATGGCATTTGCAAGTTCTACGGCCCGTTTGCTGCAGTTAACGACGTGAGTTTTAGCGTTCCGAAATGTCAAGTTTGTGCATTTCTGGGACCAAATGGAGCAGGTAAATCGACGACCATGAAAATGCTCACGGGGTTTCTGGCACCGACACGTGGGACGATCACAATTGCAGGTCACGATATGCAGAACGACCGGATCGCCGCCAGCGAACACATTGGCTACTTGCCCGAGAATGGCCCGCTGTACGATGAGATGACCCCCAAGGGCGCGCTTAACTATCTTGGTAAGGCCCGTGGGTTGCGAGCCGGTCAACGAAACGAAAGAATGAATTTCGTATTAGAGAAGTGCAACTTGCAGGAGGTCTGGAACAAACCGATTAGCAAGATCTCGCGCGGATTTCGGCAGCGAGTTGGAATGGCCCAGGCGTTGTTACACGATCCAGATACTCTGATTTTGGATGAGCCGACGAGCGGTCTTGATCCGAATCAGTTGGTTGGCATCCGGCAATTGATCAAGGATCTGGGCAAAACCAAAACGGTCTTGCTTTCAACTCATGTTTTGCAGGAAGTCGAAAGCATTTGCAGCCGTGTAATTTTGATTGACCGCGGTCATATTGTGTTCGACGATCAAATCGATCAAATGGGTGATCTTCGTCAAATGGAACAGAAGTTTCATGAGTTGACCCATTTCGCGGTTGCTAACCAAGTCTGACGTTGCCAGCCGTTTCTACTTTCGTTCGATCAAAAACCGATTTAGGAGAACAGCAGTCCATGTTTAGATGGCATGTGGTTTCCGCCGTATTTTGGCGTAACGTAAAACAGTATTTTTCCGGAGTTCTGGGATATCTGTTTATCGTCACCTTTGTTCTGATTTGCGCAGTGTTGGCGTTTAATGCGCAATTTTTTGCGGACAATCTTGCCAACCTCGATCAGCTCAGCCAATGGTATCCGGCGCTGCTGCTGTTTTTCATTCCTGCGATCACGATGACAGTCTGGGCCGAGGAACAACGTCGGGGAACCGATGCAATCTTGTTCACGCTGCCAGCCAGTGATTTCGAAATCCTGTTCGGCAAGTATTTGTCGGTCGTGGCCGTATATACGATCGCCCTATTATTTTCATCAACGCAATTGATCGCTCTTTCATTGATTGGCGATCCCGATTGGGGCGTGATAAGTGCAACGTATCTGGGATATTGGCTTTCTGGATTGGCGTTGCTGGCGATCGGGATGTTTGCCTCTTCGTTGACCAGCAGTGCCACCGTTGCGTTTGTGCTGGGCGCGGTGTTTTGCGCTGTCCCGGTCATGATCGGCTACTACTTCCACGGCATCATTTGGCTGGAAAAACTCGGGATCGACTGGAACCTGCAAGATTTTACGATTGGACTGGTTCCGCTGTCGAGCATTTTTTACTTCATTTCGTTGATCGGGTTCATGTTGTATTTGAATTTGATCGTGATTAGTAAAAGACACTGGAGTCGCGGTCAAAGCGTTAGTCTTGCCGGGCACTTTTTTGTTCGCGTTTTGTTTTTGGCGGTCGGAATCGTCGCACTCAACTATTTAGTTGGAACTGCGAGTGCTTATTTGATGACTCGTTTGGATCTGACGGGCGAAAAACTGTATTCACTTGATGAGACCACCCTGGCGACTATCGAAACGGCTCGAGAAAACGAACGCCAGGTCACGATTCAAGCTTTTGTCAGCCGCGAGGTTCCACGAAAATACGTAAACACAAAAAAGCAATTCATGGGCATGTTGCGCCAGTACGATCTGTACGGCGGCAATTACGTCGATGTCGTCTATAAGGAGGTCGATCCCGACAGTCGGGAAGAACAGGAAGCACAAACGCTCGGAATTGAACCTCAGGACGATCGCTCCGACGTCGGCGGTCGCACTGTTGAACAGAATGTCTATATGGGGGCGCGAATCTCCAGTTCGCTTGACGACGTCACTTTGCCTTTCTTCGATAACGACTCGTCGATTGAGTACGAACTCAGCCGTTCAATTGCAACGACGACCGACAAGAAGCGGCAATTGACGATCGGGGTCCTGGACAGTGATGCTCATTTCGGCGGGCCTATTTTTGAGGGTCGCCGGATCGAATGGGGCCCGTACGTCAACACGATGGCAAATCTGAAAAAGCAATTCAAAATCAAACATATCACACAGAACAGCTTGATCGACTACGTGGAACCCGCACAGCCTATCGGAGAACAGAACGAGGACAGTGCCGAACCTCCCCAAGCCAAAGAGGCGCCGGACGTATTGATCGTTGCCGATCCCAGCAGTCTTGCAACGCCAGCAACGGACGCGTTAATCAAATACCTCAAAGCGGGTAATCCGGCGATCATTTTGGCCGACCCGCTTCCCTTCTTTTGGCCATTTCAACATCCAACCCAGATCGGCGTATTGAACGCACCACGACAACCACGCGTTCCCCAACAAACGCCCTACGCTCAGATTCTGACCAGTTCGCCAATGCCTAAAGACAGTGGGGGGACTGCCGACAAACTCCTGACGTTGCTCGGATTGGAATGGGACAACGGCCAGGCGGCCTGGAACTTGTTCAATCCTCACCCCGGATTTGAGGCTCCGCGATGGCAGGAATATTACGGCCCTTATGAACGCGCGTTTGTGTGGGTTCGTTCTCACGGAGACTTCACCGCCTTCAACGATACGAATATCATTTCGAGTGGACTGAACGAACTGTTGTTTTTCTATCCGGGTTCCATCAAAAAGGCTCCGCAAATTGACACGAAGTTTGATCCGCTGATCACGATTGGCGTCGACTCCGGCGTTTCGGACTGGGACAATCTCACGACGATTCCCAAACAGAAGATGCCTCGATTCGACCCCAATACCGGGCGACAAGTGGTCGAGGAACGGGCCGCAAGAAGCCAGATTACCATGGGAGACCTGGTCGTCATCGAACCAAATCCACAGTCTTATCTTGACGATGATCAGCACGTTATCGCCGCCCATGTTACCGGAAACAACTTGAACGCGGTTTTCGTTGCGGATCTCGATTTCGTCTCGGACCTTTATTACGCTCAGCAGCAATCTCTTGAGCAACAATCTGTTCGAGGGCAGCTGGACAATCTGTCTTTTTTGCAGAACGCAATTGAGGTTCTCGCGGGTGACGAAGGATTTGTCTCACTTCGAAATCGCCGTCCCAGTCCGCGAACGTTGACCAAAGTCGAATCCGTTTTGGAAGGCTATCGGGCTGAACGCGCGGGCAAGCAGGAAGAGGCGGAAAAACGGGTTCGCGATCAACTTGAAAAAGCGCAACAGGAACTTGATGAGGCGGCCAAGGAAATTGGAGAAAACCAGTCGCTGAGCTTTTTCGAGAAACTCCAGCGAACGTCGCAAGAGGCGTCGGACACCCAGCGTCGCTTCAACTTGAAAAAGGAAAAGCTGGACAAGGAACTAAAAAAGGACATTTCGCTGTTGAAGTCAGAAGAAAAACAAAAAACAAGTGACTACGAAAGACGGATACGGCTGTTGGCCATTTTGCTGGCCCCGCTTCCCGCGTTTCTACTGGGTATTTTCGTGCTTTCCTGGCGCGCTATGAATGAACGCAAACATATTGAACCTGATCGCCGAGTCTGACTGCCGTGAATCAATCACCGGGTTATGACTTGAAAACAATTAAACATATTCACGAACGATTTGATCTGGAACCATGAAGAAAAAAGACGAACTTAGAACCGCTGGTTTCGTTTGTTTTGGGATTTTGACGTGTTTGGCTGCCGCGTTAACGCATTTCCTGACCCAACCAGACACCTCCAAAGACTTCGAGTTAGTCGGTCAACCATTCTTTGAAGAATTTACAAGTGCCACTCAGGCAAAATCGCTTGAGGTCGCAGCATTGGATCCGGAGGGCGCGGGGCTAAAACAATTCAGTGTCGCGGAACGAGATGGCCTTTGGCGAATCCCGTCGCATTACGATTATCCCGCAGAAGCGGCCGATCGACTGGCGACGACCGCAACCTCGGTTATGGGAATCGAAAGAGAATCACTCGTAGGGAGACTGGAAAGCGATCACGAACGATTTGGAGTTGTGGATCCACTCGGTGACGAAGCTCGCGATCCTGAATCGACCGGGAAACGAATCACAATCAGGGACAAGGACAGCGAAGCCTTGGTTGACTTTATTGTCGGTAAAGAGGCTGGCGATGTAGTGATTCCGATGGCCGAACGCGCGATTCAAGACGCGGCGACTCAAAAATATTATTACATCCGACGCCCAGACGAACCGCAAACGTATAAAGTCAGACTTAACGTTGACATTTCGACTCGTTTTGCCGACTGGATAGATCCCGATCTTCTCAAGCTCAACAAATCAGACTTGCGAACGATCGATATCGATAATTACGAGTTGCAAGAGCAGTCCGTAGGCGGCCGACAACAAGTCTTCAAAGTTCCGGGCGATAAGCTTAACTTCAGCCGAGCCGATGGCATGGGCTCCTGGGAGCTTGACGGGTTGAAAGAAGAAACAGAAGAGCTTGAAATCAGCCGCATTAACGAGATCACTAATGTGCTCGACCAAATGAAGATCGTCGGAGTCCGTCCCAAATTCAAATACAAAGACCAACAGCTGGTAACGGCCGATCTTGAACTCAACAGCGATCCTGAATTGCGGAAAAATCCCCGCGAATTCAATCAAGCCATGGGCCGCTTGTTGAACGAATTAACTGGAAGAGGCTTTGCAATCCTGGAAGATCCCGACCCGGTTCTAATCTCCACGTTTGGGTCCATGAGGATCGGGACAACCGAAGGCGTCGCTTATGTTTTGAATTTTGGCAAAGCGGTGGAGGGAGATGAAAAAGCAATCGAAATCGGAAGCAGCGAGCCGTCCAAAGACGAGACTACGGAGTCCGCTGAAGATAATGAATCCGATTCATCGGCGGATGGTGACCCCGCGTCTGACGCGGACACCGATGCGGCTGAATCTGATGCGGATGAAGAAACGGATTCAAAGAACCGCTACCTGATGATTCGAGTCCTCTTTGATGATTCGTTACTTGGCGACCGGCCTGTGAAACCCATCGAGCCGCTCAAGCCTGCTGAGCCCGAAGGCTATCTGCCGCCGCCCGCCGAAGAACCTGCCGAGACCGAACAGGAAGCAAACGAGGACGCCGATGAGGAAGCTGAAGACGCCGCACCGGTGCCCGAAGAGAGAACCGATCGCGATCCGGCATTCGTTGCCTACGATGAGGAATTGAAAACCTACGAACAGCTGATGACCGAATACAACCTCAACATGACCCGCTACGAAGACGAACTCAAAACCTTTGAAGCGAAGGTCGAAAAGGGCAAAAAACGGGTTGCAGAATTGAACGAACGGTTTGGTGACTGGTACTACGTGATTGCCGCCGACAATCTGAACTCGCTGCAATCCAAGCGAGCCGACGTGGTGAAAATGAAAGAACCGCCGGAGAATCCGGATGACGATGCAGCGGGCGTATCGACTGAGCGGCCAGATATTTCTTTTGAAATGCCCGAGATCGATCTCACTGCGCCGCCGGACGAAGATGCGAATTCTCAAACCGAACAAAAGGAATCCCCCGATCCCAAGGATGGCAGCGGCGAAAAACCCAACACGGACACCCCGACCGAGTCTGCTGACGAGAGCAGTGGTGAAGCCTCAGATTCCGAGTCGGCGAAGAAAAAAGGCGATGACGGGTAAGATAGGAATCCCGAAAACGGGCCGGCCAATGTCAGCCGAGGCCAACGGCCTCACCGTACCATAATTCAGCCAGACGTTGTTGCCGGGCTTGCCCCCGTTGGCACTTACTTTAGGACCCAACCTCTCCCAAGTTGAGATCGTGCGGCTTTGGAGTTCGGATTCTGCAAGAGTTTACGAGCATCACAGCCTCTCTGGGAGAGTCGGGCTCTCAGGCCCGGAGAGGGTCTTGTGAACCGCACGAAAAACCTCCCCGGCCGTTACCGCGTCCGACCCTCCCGCAAGCGAGAGGGTGATGTAACTCTCATCTAATCAACGACTAAAAAAGCCGCACGATCTCAGTTTGGGAAGGTCGACGTCATCAGCGTCGGGTGAGGGTTGTTGATTCCGCAAGGAGTCTTTTAGTTTCCCTCTCCCGGACCCTCACGTGTCGTCGGGAGAAGGTTATTGCACCTTGAAAAACTGATTGACGACGGTTGCGTTATGGTTTCCATGTTCATCAATTCCACGCACGCTAACATAATAACGTCCCGCCGGTAACGGACTTTGATAACTCCATTGCCCGTCCTCCAGGAGTGCCGCGAGGTGAAAATTCCAGTCGTCCACCATGATACTTCCGTTCCAGAATTTCCCCGTATCTCGATCCTTGATGACAAGCCGTACTTGCCTCACCTCGTTCTCATCCATCACAGTCCCCGTGATCGCAAACGGATTAAAGACCGTCTGGTGCCGAGTTGGATGTTCGATCCGGCATACTGGCGGTGATAAGTCGAGTCGAAACCAGGCTGATCTGTCGGAATCGTAATTCCTGGAAAGGTCAACCGCCCAAATCCGCAACCGGATCGGATTCTCAATTGCAGCCGTCCGCGGGATGTCGATCGGAATTCTCCACTTTGTGATCTGGCCACCAGGATTCGTCAGCTCTGTGGTGAGCTGAAAAAAGTCATCTTGCCATTCCGTGCCATTCCAGAAGCGGCGATCTAACGGATCGATGAGGGCAACTTTCACCGCCAACATACCCTCGTCGTCTTCGGCGATCCCTTGCAAATCAAATTGTCGTCCGACCAGATCGAATTCTTCGAACGGCCTGATCATCCCAACTTGCGGAATGGTGGGCGTTTTGATCATCCGAATTTCGGTCGCCAAGTCGATTTTACGTGCGGTGGAGAGTTGGTCGTATGCATTGCGAATTTGATGCGGATCGCTGGGGAGATGGTAGTATTCAAATTCTCCGTTAAACCATTCGATGTAAGCTTCATCAAAATATCGTAGGGCGGTTGAAGCCAGATCTACAGGATCGGGCAGTCCACTCGTGTTGATGGCAGCCCAGTTTTCAATCAGGATTGGTTCACGCCAGTTGTGATCTTCGATGTCTGGATCGAACAGGACGTCGAGAAAAGATTTTCCATCGATCCAATTTGGCGTGACACCACTGGCGAGTCCTACGACGGTTGGCCCAATGTCGATATGGGCAATCAGATGATTCGCTATGGTGGTCTGTACTCCAGGCCCCAAAACATAAAGAGGCACCTTCGTCGCTCGATCATAAGGCACCGATTTGCCATTCATTCGGTGGTGACCTTCCAGCCAACCATTGTCGGATGTCAGGATCACATAGGTATTTTCCGTAATGCCCTTCGAATCCAGCGTCTCAAACAATTGCCCAACCATGTCGTCAAAGGTTCGAAGAGACAGGATGCGTTCGCGGTAATGAGCGTCAACAGAGTCACGAATGCTCTCCGTTAGTCGCGGCAACATCCATAGCGCCCCGCGCTTGTCAGAAAAATCTGCTTCATCAAAATTGGGAGTTCTGGGAACCCTCAGATTTGGCCACCAGTGATTGTACCTCGGTTCGATCAGTCCAGCCGCATCCCTCGTCTGATGCGAAGCGAGCGGATTCCAGTACATGAAAAACGGTTGATCCGGGCTGGCATCCGAATGGGCTGAAATGAGTTCAATCACGTCTTCGGCTTCGGCGATGGTTCGATTCTTCTCCTGTGGAAGGACTTCAACGCGGCCATTTGCGACTTGGCGATTGGTGAAACGATAAGTCCCAAAATACTTGCTGCCCCACGATGAATAAAAATCGTCCCAGCCGGCAGGAATTCCGCGGACAACATCGTTGTTTAAATACTTTCCAACCATCATCGTTCGGTAACCGGCATCCTGCATCCAGGTACTTAGATCATCCTGGTCAAAGCCCTTTTCGATATAATAACGATGGCCGCCGTCAAAGCCGTTGCCCTTCTCGCTGTTTGGATCGTTGACTCGTGAACCTGTGTTGTGAGCGTATTGAGCTTGCAACAAACAGCACCGCGAAGGTCCACATAAAGGAGTCGTGACATGGGCGTTCGTGAATCTCATTCCCTCCGAACAGAATCGCTCCATGTTTGGAAAGAAAAGATTTATTTTGGTTGGCGAAAGCGTGTTCTCATCAACATCATCTAGGTTGATCAGAATAATATTCGGCTGTTGTTGCCCGCAACAGAATTGACCGAAGAGGACGAGCAGCAGGATCGGCAAATAACTTCGCATCAGTTCCTCGATTTATGTTGGAATCATTCATTGTAAGCACGAAAATCGGCTGACAAAAATCAAAATGACGCGAGAACACGCAGATTAAGCGTAAAACTGAAGATGCGCTGGATCAGGTGAGAATGAACAGCGCCACGTTCACGTAGATTAGAATGCCCAGAATATCGATGATTCCGGCCACGAACGGGTTGCTCATCATTGCCGGATCCCAACCCAGCCGTTCAAAAGCGAGCGGGAGAATTGATCCTGTGAGGGTTCCGGAAATCGTCACGAACAGCAACGTGATCGGGACGACGCACATTGCCAGCCAGTTTATTCCTTCGCCATTGGGTACAAGCAACAACGACGCAAAAAATCCCATCAGCGCCAGGCCGGAACCGAGCAACAAACCCATTGACAGTTCGCGCAAGACGACTCGTATCCAGTCTGCCAGCGTAATATGACCGCGCGAAAGCGCGGTAATGATCAACGTAGCAGACTGGCTGCCTGAGTTTCCTCCGCTACTAATGACGAGGGGAATGAACAAGACCAACCAAACCCACCGCTCAAGCGTCTTTTCGTACTCAAGCATTACCATTGCCGTCAGCAACGCAAAAAAGAACAGAATGGCAAGCCACATTCCTCGTTTCCAGCTTAACGTAATAATCGAGGTCTTGAGGTAGGTGTCATCCAACGGATCGACCGCCGCAATCCGATGCGCGTCTTCGGTTGCTTCCTCCCGAACGACGTCGATGATGTCGTCGTGCGTGACGATGCCCAGCATTCGATGCTCATCGTCTACCACTGGAATCGCCAGCAAGTCCATCCTCGCGACTTTGTTGGCGACATCCTCTTGATCTTCCATCACGTTCGCCGAAACCAGGTCGGTTTCCATAATCTCATGCAGCTGTGTGTTGGGCTGTTTCATTCCAGCAAGCAGTTGGCGAGCCGAAACGAGTCCGCGCAAATGATCTTCCGCGTCGACGATGTAGAGATAGTAGATCGTCTCATACTCTTCGCTTTGTCGGCCAATCTCGTTGAGCGCTTCGTTGATGGTTAGAGTTTCACTGAGTTTGGCAAATTCACTGGTCATCACCGCGCCAGCTGTACCTTCGGGATACTGGCTCAGTCGCAAAAAGTCTCGTCGCTCATCGGTGGGCAATCGTTCGAGGAGGTTAGCCAACAGTTCTGGCTCGAAGTTTTGCAGAATATCGACTCGATCATCCGGAGCGATCTCGGCAACCAGTTCAGCAACTTGATCAATGTTCTGCGTAGTTAACAGTTCATGCTGTTTATCCGCGTCAAAATAAGAAAAGATTTCGACACGCGTTTCCACGTCAGCATGCTCCAATACCTCCCATGATTCCTCATTTCCCAGCCCTTCCATAAACTCAGCTGTCCTGGCCGGATGCAGGGCTGAACAAAATTCGCGCATTTCCTGCTCGTTATTGGTGGCGAGCATTTCACGAAGTTCGGGTAAAAAAAGCGTGTTGATCATTGAGCCGTCTTAATCAATTTGTCCAGTTCGACCTTAAGTTTGGGCAAGATTTCATCGTATTTGAATGCTCCCAATTCTGCGGTTCCCTTTTTCAAGTTCACATAATTGGGTCCGCACCAAAGTCCCAGATCGGCGTCGTCGGTTTCGCCCGGACCGTTAACGCGACACCCCATTACTGCAATCGTTATCGCGTGATCTTTCGCGTAGGCGGTCATCTCCTTGACTTTGACGGCGAGGTCGACAAAAGCCTCATTTTCAACGCGGCTACAGCTTGGACAGGAAATGATATTCAACGAGTTCGTGTCAAATTCGACCACCGAACGGACTCGCCCTGCATAAATGTCCTTGATGATATTTCGTCCGGCTTCGATTTCTTCGCCTTTACGGCTGTTGGGAACCGTCAGGGAAACGCGGACCGTGTCGCCAATTCCGTGGCCGAGCAGTTGCTCAAAAGCAATTCTGGTTTTGATCACACCGTCCGGCGGCATCCCCGCCTCCGTGACACCCAGGTGCAACGGAACTTCCGGACGCGATTCGGCAAACCTCTGATTCACTTCGATCACTTTCTTGGGATCGGAGTCTTTCAGCGAAACGCAATAACGTGTGAAATCGATCGTATCCAGATATTCGCAGTGCTCAAAAGCACTCTCGAGCATCGGCGTGATGGAATCTTCCGGATCGAATTTTTCTTTTTTGGCAGGATCGACGCTACCGCAATTAACACCGACTCGAATGGCGCAGTCGTGTTCCGCCGCGGTTTTGGCGATGAATTCGACTTTTTGCTGCCAGGGTTTTTCCGTTTCGTGATGATAAAGGTGGCCCGGGTTGTATCTGATCTTGTCCACGAAGGGAGCCACAACAGACGCGAGGCGATAGTTTTCCTGCAGATCGACAGATAAGTTGGCGGAAGTCTGGCTGCGAATATCGGCCAGTGCGGCAGCGTCTTTTTTGCTGTCCACGGCGATTCGAACGACGTCGGCGCCAGCGTCTTGCATCAGGTTCACGAGCGCGACTGTGGCATCGATGTCCTGGGTTTTGGTCGCCGTCATGGACTGGACCGCGATTCGGTTATCGTCGCCGATTGTGATCGACCCAATCTTTACGGATCGAGTTTTGTTGCGTTGAATATTTACCACGATAGTTTCCTGTTGTTTTTTTCTCAAACATCAATTCTAACCCGATTATTAATTTTTGGCTGCCCGCTTTGCAGTAGCCGAGTCTGTCCCAGACTCGTGTCAGTTTGCCGTGTCAGCCTGGGACAGGCTGACGTACAGTAGCCGAGTCTGTCCCAGACT